>JBIKOK010000308.1:0-6901 GCA_044358025.1 Opitutaceae bacterium | reverse complement strand
GCCCAGTCTCTCGGGGCCGTCTCCACCCGCCACAAGCTCGGCGGCATCAGTGCGCTCGCCGTTCCCGGCCATCTGGCCCTGACGAAGTTCATCAAGACGCCGTCGATGGCGAAAGAGAAGCGCGGCAAGATTATCGCGTTCGAGGCGGCCGAAAACATCCCTTATCCGCTGGAGGAGGTCGTGTGGGACCACTTGGTCGTCGCCGACGACGGGTTCGACCTCGAAGTCATGCTCACCGCGGCGAAGTTCGAGTCGATGCAGACACTCTGCACCGCGACCGACTCCGCCGGTTTCCCGGCCGAGCGCGCCGTCCCCGCCGCCCTCGCGCTCAACCACGCGTTCCGTTACAATTATCCTGAAGTCAACGAGAGCGTCATCGTGATCAATGTCGGCGCCCGGTCGACCAACCTCCTCTTTATGGAGGGCGAACGTTTCTACGTCCGCACCCTCGCCCTCGCGGGCAACGCCGTCACGCAGGCCGTCGCCGAAGATCTGCGCATTGATTTTTCGCAGGCGGAAACACTCAAGGTGCAGGTGCTGTCCGGCCACTCCGATTTGCCGGCGGGTTCGCCTTCGCGGGCCTCGGTGCAGCGCGCGGCCGCCGCGTTCAACGCCAAGCTCGGCCTCGAGATCATGCGCTCTGCGGTCAACCACCGCCGCCAATCCGGGACCGAGGCCGCCGCGGCCGTTTACCTGACCGGCGGCGGATCGCTGATCAACGAACTGCCCGCGACCCTCGGCGAAAAGCTCAAGCTGCCCGTCCACCGCTACGAGTCGCTGCGCAATGTCGACCTCGCCGCCAACGCCCGCGCCGCCGGGGCCGAGGGCGCCGCCTCCGTCCTCGCCGATCTCGTCGGTCTCGCCACCTGCCTCGTCTCCAAGAAGGAAGCCGAAGCGAGTCTCCTCCCGCCGTCCGTCACCGACGCCATCGCCTTCCGCAAACGCCAGCCCCTCATCGTCGCCACCGCGGCGCTCGTCGTCATGGCGTTCGTGCCGCCGATTATCTATTTTCACCAAGTCGCGTCCGGAAAACTCGCCCAGGTTTCCGCGGTCGACGGCCAGCTGATGCCGCTCCGGGCGATCCAGACCCGCAACGAGGACAACCTGCGGCAGATCGACGAGGCGAAGAAACAGATCGCCGCCTATCGCGGGGCCTACGAGACCAAGGCCAACTGGATCAATTTCTTGACCGACCTCCAGAATCGCCTCGTGAAGATCGAAGATGTCTGGCTCGACAAACTCCAGGTCGTCCGCGCGCCGTTGCCCGAACCGGGCGAGCAGCCCCAGCCCGACCCGAGTACGCCGCCGCCGGCCGACGGTTCCGCTCCCGCCGGCCCGCCCGCGCCGCCGCTGCGGCTCACGCTCAGCGGCCGCCTGCTCGACGTCGCCAATCCCCAGTCGAAGGTCAGCGCCGAAGCCCGCCAACGCGTGCAACAACTCCTCGCGAGCTTCACCGGCTCGCAGTTCATCGCCTCGGTCGAGAACGAGAAGTTCGACAGCAGCCAAAACGGGCTGCTGCGCTTCGATTTCACGCTCGTGATCAACCCGAAGAAAACGCTCTGAGCCGCGCATGCACTGGTATCGCAAATATCCCCTCTTCGCGTCCGCGCTCACCCTCTGCGCGCTTTTGGTGCTGGGCGAGGGCTGGCTCATCTACGACCGCTTCGCCGCGTCCCGCGCCGCCCAGAAGAAACTCGTCGAACGCGAGGCCGAACTCATGGCGATGAAAGACCTCGTGCCCGTGCCGACCCGTCCGGTCGCCACCGCGATCGAGGCCGACCTCGCCCGCGCCCGGCGCGCCGTGGCGGCCATGCAGGTCGAACTCAGCGGCCGCGGTCCCGCCGCCGAGCGGCTCTCCGGCGCAAAGGTCCCCACCGCCCGCACCGAGGCCTACTTCGATCTCGCCACCTTCGTCGAAAAGACCCGCGAGCTCGCCAAGAAAAACGATGTCGAGATCCGCCCCGAGGCCGCGCGCCTCGGCTTCGCCCTTTACGCCAACGAAGGCCCGAAGGAGGACCGCATCGCGTCCGCCTTCCACCAGCGCCAGGTCGTTCAGTTCGTCCTCGAATCCCTGATCGAGGCCCGCCCGCGCTCCATTTTCTCCGTCCAACGCGAACGCGCGCTCAACAAGTCCGAGAAGGACGCCCTGCTGGCCGCCCAGGCCGCCGCCGCAGCCGCCGCGAGCGGGAGCGCCCCCCCCGAGCCGCCGCCGGAAGGCACTGCCGGCCCCGGTTCCCCGCCCGAGCCTGAGAGCCCGGAACTCTTCGTGATCGACCCGCGGGTCACCGCCCGCGCCTACGGCTATATTGATACGACGCCGGTGCGGGTCGTCTTCACCGGCCAGACCGCCGTGCTGCGCTCTTTCCTCAACAAGCTTGCCAGCTTCGAACTCCCCGTGCTCGTCCGCGAAGTCGAGGTCGACCGCGCCAGCGCCGAGGAAATCGCCGCCGCCGCCGTGGTCTCCGCCGAGGAGGGCAACGTCGCCGATGCCGCCGCCGACACCCCGCCGGCTCCGTCCGTCGTCCTCGCCATTGTGCCGAAAGCGCCCGCGGCGCCGACCTCCGGTAAGCCGCTCCCCAAGGTCCCCGTGGCCATCCCGATTGTGTCCAAGCCGCTGTCGAAATTCACCGTCACGGTGGAATACCTCGACCTCGTGGCGGCGCCCGCCTCCGAAACCCCGGCCGCGGACGCCAAACCGACCCCCTGAGCCATGGCCGTCCTTTCCCAGGAAAAAGTCTACCTCCTCGCCGCCGCCGCCCTCGCGCTTGCGTCCGCCGGCGTGTGCGGCGCCTACGCTTATCGGCACGCCACGACCCCGCCGGCCGCCGTCGCCACGATCCAACTTGCCGATACCCCTTACCAGGCGACCGTGGCCGAACCGGAGATCGTCAAGACCGACATCTGGACGCCGCCGCCCTCGCAGACCCGCGGCCGCGACTGGGTTTACGAAACGTTCACGCCGCCGGAGATTTTCTACAACGCCCGCTCCAAGCACTTCACGGTCAAGCCGCCCGCGGCCGTCAGCGAGGAAGTCGCGCTCGAGGAAGCCTTCGGCGTCGAGCTCGTCGTGGTGCGCCCGGAACCCTTCCGGCTCCAGCTCATCGGTTATGTGGGCGTGCCGGGCAGTGAACGCGGCACCTTTGAAAACGTCGCGAGCGGCGAGGTGTTTCTCGCCGGTGCCGGCCACCGGGTGCCGAAACTCGGCCTCACCATCCGCAGTTTCACCGTCCGCTCCGTCGAAATCAAAATCCCCGACAGCATGACCACCCGCCAGCGCGTCGCCAATGCGGTCGTGCTCGATGAAAAGACCGGCCGCGAGGTCACCATCACCCATCGCGAACGCCACTTCACCGGCGGCCTCGCCGCGTTCGTCGCCCCGACCGGCGAAACCTCCGCGCGCGAAGTCCGCGCCGGCGAAAGCTTCACCCTCGGTGCCGCCACCTACCGGGTCGACAGCATCAAGCTCTCGCCCCCCAGCGTGGAGATTATCAAGGAAGCGCCCACGCTCGCCCAACCCGACCGCCGCACGCTCACTCCCCGCGAATCCGACGACCCCACCGCACCGTCCGACGCCTCGCCCACCCCCCTTTGATTCCCCTTTTCCTGCAATGAAAAAATACGCCCTTCCCACGTCGCTTTACGTTCTGCTCGCCGCCGCGCTCGTCGCCCTCGCGGTGCCGGCCGGACGCGTCGTCGCGCAAAGCCAGACCGACGTGAAGATCCGCCTGATGTCCGAGGCCCTCCGCGCCCGCGATGCCGGCGACCTCGACACCGCGCAGCAGACGCTGGCGAAACTCGCCGCCCTCTCGCCCAACGATCCGTCCGTGCTGCGTCTGCGCAACGAACTCGACGCCCAGCGCGCCGCGCAGGCCGCGGCCGCCGCCCGTGCCGCCGCCACGCCGGCGCCCGCGCCCGCGCCGGCCCCCGCGCCCGCGATGATCGACGTCAAGATTCCCGAGCCCGGCCAGATCCCGCCGTCCGCCCCCCGCGGCCCCACGCCCGAAGAGGAAGCCGAGGCCCTCGCCCGCGCCGAAGCCGGCCGTCTCAGCGCCGCCCTCGCCAACGCCCAGGCCCAGCTCTCCGCCGCCCGCGCCCAGCTGCGCGCCGGTCAGCCCGACGAGGCCCTCACCACCCTCGACGCCGCCCTCGCGTCGCTGCCCGCCAATCCGCTCACCCAAAAACTCATCGCCGACCTGAAAAAAGAAAAAGCCTCCGCCCTCCTCGACCAGGCCCAGGCCCGCCTCAAGCGCGGCGACACCGACGGCGCCCGTTCCGCCCTCGCCGCCCAAAACGAACTCTCCCCCGCCGACGCCCGCGCCGCCACGCTGGCCCAGCGGATCACCCGCGCCGAGACCAAGTCCGCCCCCACGCCCGGCGTCGACCCCGAGTTCCTCGCCGAACGCGCCGCGACCGCCCAGCTCGTCGCCAAGGGCCGCGCGCAATACGTCGCCGGTGACATCGACGGCGCCCAGGCCACCTTCCGTTCCGTCGAGGCCAAAGAGCCCGACAACACCGTCGCCAAGGGCTTCCTCCTCCGCATCGCCCAGGAAAAGGCCGAGTCCGGCGCCCTCAACCGCGAGAAAACCCGCGCTCAGCTGCTCGAGGAAGTCGCGAAGGGCTGGCAGCGCCCCGGCATCTACCAGGAGCGCACCCGCGACCTCGACAAGGCCGCCGCTGCCGCCCCGCTCGCGAAGAAACTCTCCGACATCATTCTGCCCAGCGTGAGCTTCACCCGCGCCGAAATCGGCCAGGTCGTCACCGCCCTCAGCGCTGCCTCCGAGGAATACGATCTCAGCGGCACCACCCCCAAGGGCGTCAACGTCGTCCTCCTCGACCCGAGCAACAAGAATCCCGCCATCACCCTTACGCTCCGCAACACGTCGCTGAAACGCGTCCTCGATTTCGTCACCGAGTCCGTCGGCTACCAATACGAGGTCCAGGCCGACGCCGTCATCGTCCGCCCCGGCGGCGAAACCTCCACCCTCGACACCGCCTTCTTCCCCGTCACCCGCGCCACCGTCCTCCGCATGACCGGCATTGCCGGCACCGCCTCGGGCAGCAAGCCCGACCCGTTCGCCGCGGGCGGCGCCGCGGCCGAAGGCTCCGCCGCCGGCGGCGAGGCCGGTTCGATGCGGGCGTTTCTCCAGCAGGCCGGCGTCAACTTCGAGGCCGTCCCCGGCTCCAGCCTCGCCTACGACGGCTCCGCCATCATCGTCACGCAGACCGCCCGCAACGTGGAGCGTATCCGCAACATCCTTTCCCGCTACAACGACGTCCGCCAGGTCGAGATCGAGTCGAAATTCATGGAGGTCCAGGAAGGCGCCCTCGAGGAACTCGGCGTGAAGTGGAATCTCTCCCGCCGCGGCATCGCGCAGGTCAATCCTGCCACCGGCGCCCCCATCCTCGATTCGACCGGCCGCCAGGTCTTCACCCCCCGCGAGACCTACACCAGCGACGGCGTGACCCGCTCCCTCGTCAGCGCGTTCCCGAGCACCACCAACACCAGCGGCCTCGTCATCAAGGACCCCGGCCTCGCCACCGGCCAGCTCAACGTGCCCGTCGCCCCCGCGACCATCCCCGGCGGCGTGCAGCTCGCCTCGACCGCCACCGCCCTCGCCAACATCACCGGCTTCGTCGGCGAGTTCGACGTCAGCGCCGTCATCCGCGCCCTCTCGCAAAAACAGGGCTCCGACCTCCTCAGTTCCCCCAAGGTCACCGTCCTCTCCGGCAACCCCGCCAATATCACCGTCGCCCAGGAACTCCGCTATCCGCAGAGCTACGGCGAAATCCAGAGCCAGGTCGGCTCCGGCGCGACGACCGGTGGCGCCGCCGGCGTCACGATCACGGCCGGCACCCCACAGGAATTCACCACCCGCAACGTCGGCGTCGAAATGAAAGTCACGCCCACCGTCGAGGAGGACGACTACTCGATCAGCCTCGACCTCAACCCGAAGGTCACCGAGTTCGAGGGCTTCGTCGAATACGGCGGCCCCAGCGTCGCCATCTCCGGCGTCACCACCGTCACCGTGCCTCCCGGCTTCTACCAGCCGATCTTCTCGGTCCGCGAAGTCACGACGAAGGTCACCATCTGGGACGGCGCGACCCTCGTCATGGGCGGCCTCACCCGCGAGGAAGTGAAAAAGGTGAACGACAAGATTCCGTTCTTCGGCGACCTCCCGCTGGTCGGCCGGCTCTTCCGCTCGAAGGGCGAGAGCTCGCAGAAACGCAATCTCCTCATCTTCGTGACGGCCAATCTGGTGAGCCCCGGCGGCTCGCCGAAGAAGCAGGATCTGAAGAACACGCCGGCGAATTCGCTCTTCCAGAATCCGACGATCGTCACCCCCGCCAGCGCCGAAGGCCGCACCCGCAGCGGCGCCAAGTGAGCAACCGACCACCCGGAGGCCCATCCATGAAAACGATTCTACGGCGATCCCTCGCAGCCGCCGCGACCTTGGTCGCATTGCTCGCCGCGCCCTGCGCCCTCGCCACACCCACGATCTCCTTCACGCCGGGACAGTTCCCCGCGACAGGTTCGCCGGTCGCCCTGGTTAGCACGCCCGCCGGTTTGAATATCAGCGTCACCGCCGCACCGACGGCCGGTTCGACCCTCTCGCAGGTCGCCGTGACGGTCAACGGCACGAGCATCGGTATCGCGACCGGTTCTTCGCCTTACGTCGTCAACTGGCTGCCGACTTCGATCGGCACCTTCACCATCGCGGCGACCGTGACCGACACCTCGGCCGTCACGACCGGCGCCGGCGCGTCCACCAACACTGCGACCATCAGCAGCGTGGTTTCGGTTACCGCCGTCCGGGTCGCGACACTCAGCGCCCCCTCCAACAACTCAACGGTCACCGCGGGTTCGCAGCTCTTCTTGCGCTCCAGCGCGCTCATGTCCGAC
>JBIKOK010000099.1:0-23113 GCA_044358025.1 Opitutaceae bacterium | reverse complement strand
CTCCGCGGGCGGCGGCTGGCAGGGAGAGGCGTGGCCGGCGGGGAGAGGCGTGGCCGGCGGGGCCGTGCGCAGAGCGCACGGCCACCCGGGGACACCGGACCCTGCACGAAACTGAGTTGCGCGCGGTCGCATCAGCACGCCGGATTGACGGTTGACCGCGGGAAGACGGTTTCTATTTTTCGCGACGCAGCGGGGCGGCGCGTCGCGCCCGCCTCAACCCCATCCCGCTATGAGCAGCTTTCGCATTCGTCCGCGCTTTTCCCATACGGTGGAGCTGTCGCTCGATGCCACCCGCGAACAGATTCTCCGGTCGCTCGCGCAGCAGGCGGGCGGTTTCGAAGTGAAGGCCTTTCCGGAATTCATCGGCATCCATATCGGGGAGAAAGACCGCCGCTACTGGTCACCCCGCCTGTTTCTCCATTTTCAGGCGACCCCGGCGGGTGCGACCGCGATCGAGGGCATTTACTCGCCCGAGATCGAGATCTGGGCGGTGTTTCTCTACGGCTACTTGATCACGGGGTTGCTCGGGACCTTTGCCGGCATCCTCGGGTTTGCCCAGCGGATGGTGGGCACCGAGCCGTGGGGCTTTTGGATTTTGGCGGCGATGGCGGCGGTGGCCCTCCTGTTGTATGTCGGCGCGCAGCTGGGACAGAAACTGGGCGCCTGGCAGACCTTTCAGTTGCACCAAGCCTATCAGACGGCGGTCGGCCGTCCGGCGGAGATTCACTGAGCGCGGGCGATTCGGGCGACGGGCATGTCGCGCGACGGGCATGTCGCGCGACGGCTCCTCCGAATTTCGGCCCGCGGCCCAGTGCATTCGGCCGGAGAAAGCTTGGTTTCGGACGGGGGCGGTCCAGCTTTGGGGCAACTCCTCCGACGTGCACCTCTCCCGGCCGGTCTCCTTCTCGAAGTGTTTTTTCAGCTCGCGCCGCGCGCTCCACGCGTGGGCCGTCGTCGGAGTGATGTTCGTCGGCGAGGTTGCGCGCGCGGCGTCGTACTATGTCCATCCCGTCACGGGCGACGATGCACGGGCGGGGACGTCGGCCGATGCACCGTGGAAGACGCTGGAGAAAGCCAATGCGGTCGGGCTGAAGGCGGGCGACCGCGTCCTGCTCGCGGCCGGGCAGACGTTTCAGGGGCAGTTGGCCTTTGCCGGCCTCGCGGGAACGGCGGACGCGCCCATCGTGTTGGCCAGTTATCCCGCTGACGCCGCGGCGGGGGCCACGCGGGCGAAGATCGACGGTCGTGGCTATGTGGCCGCCGTGCAGGTGAAAAACAGCCGGCATGTTCGCATCAGCGATCTGGTGCTCACGGCGGACGGGGGCGGGATGCGCCGCGGCCAGCCGGCGAAGGCGGACATGCGGTGCGGAGTGCTGATCGAGGCGGAGGCGGCCGGGCGCTATGGAGATATCGAGCTCACGCGGCTGCAGGTGAGCGACGTGTCGTTCGAGGAACCGGGCTTCGTCCGGCCCGCGGCGGACGTGAAAACCGCCAACGGCACCGGGCGCTACGGGTTTGGGATTCGCTTCATCGTCAAATCGGCCGGGGCGCAGATGCGCCGCATCGCCGTCACCGATTGTGAGATCGAAAACGTCAACCATACCGGCCTGAAATTTACCGCGCCCAACCACGGCATTGAAGACGTGCGGGTCGAGCGGGTGCGCGTCGTGCATGCCGGCGGGCCCGGCGTGCAGTTGTCCGGGGTGCGCGGCGGTCGTTTCAGCGAGCTTTATGTGGACCACTCCGGCAGCACCCGCGACACGCGGAATTGGGGACGCGGCAGCGGTCTGTGGACCTGGGGCTCGAGCGATGTGGTGATCGAGCGCAGCCAGTTCCTCCACGCCAACGGTCCGGGCGATTCCGCCGGCGTCCACATCGACTACAACTGCCGCAACGTCGTCGTCCAATACAACCTCAGTGCGAACAATGCGGGCGGCTTCTGCGAGGTGCTCGGCAACAATTTCAACTGTGCCTACCGCTACAATGTCAGCGTCAATGACGGCCGGCGCGTCAAAGGTAAGGCCGGGGCGTTTCAGGAGGGAAAGACGTTTTGGCTGAGCGGGTACGTCGGCAAGGGGCCGCGCCGCGGTCCGTTCAACACCTACGTCTACAACAACACGATTTACACGGACGAAGACATGGTGGCCAAAATGGCGGTCGGGGACACGGCCGCGGGGGTGTTGATCGCGAACAATATTTTTCACCTCCGGGGCCGCAGCCAGATGGTCAAAGGCGACCAGTTCAGCGCGGATCGCGCTTCGGTCGGACCGCTGAAGAACGTGGTGTTCGAAAACAATCTCTTCCTCCGCGCCGACAACTGGCCCGCCGCCGTCGGGATCACCGATCGCGCGCCGCTACTGGGCGATCCCGCGTTTGCCCGTCCGGGCGGACTCGCCCTCGCCGACTTCACGCCGGGCAACGCCGCCCTCGTCAAAGATCGCGGCGTGCCCATCGCGAAGATTCCGGGCGACGACATCGGCCTCACGGTCGGCCTCGCGGTGGAGCACGATATCCTCGGCCGCCCGATCGTCGGCCCGCCCGACCTCGGCGCGATCGAGCTGCCGTAGTCATCGCCCCCCTACGCTTCGTCGTCCTGCCATGAAACGCTCTCTGCTCCGGGTCGCCATGCTCGTGTTCGCCGCCGCTTTTGCCGCCGCGGGTGAGCCGCCCCCGAACATCGTCGTGATGCTCGCCGACGACCTGGGCTACGGCGACCCGCGCTGCTACAATCCCGCCTCGAAGATCCCGACGCCGAACATGGACCGTCTCGCCGCGGAGGGCCTGCGTTTCACCGATGCGCACACGCCGGCGGCGGTCTGCACGCCGACGCGCTACGGTTTTCTTACGGGTCGCTATGCGTGGCGCACGCGGCTGCAGAATGGGGTCCTCTGGTCGGAGTACGAGGAACCGCTGATCGAGCCCTCGCGCGAGACCGTGGCCCGGGTACTGCAGCGCTCCGGCTATCGCACGGCCGCCGTCGGCAAGTGGCACCTCGGCCTGAATTTCGCGAAACCCGGCGGCGGCTTGGTGCGCGGCAAAATTAACCACCTGAACGGTGCGGGCGGCACGCGGGAGGTGGATTTCACGTCACCCGTGCAGGGCGGACCGCTCGCGCTCGGTTTCGACACGAGTTTCCTGTTGCCGGGCGGCATCAACCTCGAGCCGCACTTCTGGCTCGCCGACGACCGCGTGGTGGGAAAACCCACCGTGTGGCGCGCGGCCGGTGCGCCCACGCGCCCCGGCACCTCCGGTCTCGAAGTGCATGAAGGCTGGATGGCGGAAGGCTGGAGCGACGAGGCCGTCGGCCCGACGCTCACGGAAAAAGCCGAGGCTTTCCTTTCGGCGAGTGCCGCCGCGAAAAAGCCCTTCTTTCTCTACTTCGCCTCGCAGGCGCCGCACCGCAACTGCACGCCGCCCGACTTTGTCCGCGGCAAGAGCCAGGCCGGGGTGCGCGGCGACATGGTTTACGAATTCGACTGGGCCGTGGGCCGCGTGCTCGCGAAACTCGACGAACTCGGTCTCGCGCAAAACACCCTCGTGATCGTCACGAGCGACAACGGCGCCGTCCCGAAGAGCGACGAGGGCGACGACTTCGGTCACAAGTCCAACGGCGATCTCCGCGGCGCCAAGGGCGGTCTCTTCGAGGGCGGCCACCGCGTCCCGTTTCTCGTGCGCTGGCCCGGACGGGCGCCCGCCGGAAAAACCAACGCCTCGCTCGTGGTGCTCACCGATTTGCTGGCGACCTTCGCGGACCTCGCCGGCGCGAAACTCCCGCCCGGCGCCGGCCCCGACAGCTTCAGCGTGCGGCCCGCCCTGCGCGGCACCGCGATGGACGCGACCGCGCGCCCGGCCGTCGTGCTGCATTCGGGCGGCGGACTTTTCGCCCTCCGCCAAGGACCGTGGAAGCTGATTTTCGACGCGAAACTGAAGCCGGCGCAGCTCTTCCACCTCGGGCGCGATCCGCAGGAAGCGACCAACGAACTCGCCGGCGAGCCGCAGCGGGTGACCGAAATGCAGGCCGAGCTGGCCCGTATCCGGGCCGCACAGTCCTGAAGGACGGCGCAAACCCGGCTTGCGGCCCGGCCAGGCTTACCGGGCATTGACGCGGCGGCGCCCACGTCCAAGAGATGTCGGGGATGAACCTCAAATCGTGCCTCCTTCCCGGGTGCCTCGCCGGTCTCGTTTTTGTCTCCGCCGCCCGGGCCGAAAAACCGCTCGCGCTCGTCAACGGCGATTTCGAACAGCAGCTCACCGGCTGGTCTGCGGCCGGCGACAACGGCATGAGCGCCGCCGTCGCGGTTGCGGCCCATTCGGGCAAGCTCGGCCTGCGCGTCACGGACGCGAGCGACACGCTCGGCTCCAGCGTCGCCACGGCGAAGTTCCCCGCCGTGGCGGGCAAGACCTACGCGGTGCGTTTCGCGTCGCGGGTGATCACCGGCAATGCCATCGGCGTCTACCTGCGTTTCTACGATGCCAAGGGCGGCTATTTGAATACGCCGGAGAAAAAGAACCAAAATATCCTGCGCATGACGACGAAGGACACCGCGTGGAAAGACCACGTGCTCAAAGGCGTCGCTCCCGAGGGTACCGTGCAAGTCGAGGTCTGGGTCCACTCCTTCACGAAGGGCCAGGTCACCGCGGATTTTGACGGCTTCTCGCTCGTCGAACTTTAAGCCGGACGAGTGCGAGGTTGACGAAGGTCGCAGCGGCGGTTGTCAGAAAAAAGCGACCTCCGGCTCGTGAGCAGGGCACGAAGTCGGCGGCGTCGAGCTCGGCTGCGAACCACGGAGACGGCCTCGTCAAGACCCGCCGCGCGAAGAATAATCCGGCTTCGAAGCGCCCGCCGGTTTGCGGTCCGCTGGGTGGTGGGTTTGGGCGGTAATTACGGGGGTAATTTTACCCGTTCAGGTTCCTTGTGTGCACCGAAAGCGTTTCATAGGGTTTTTCCCTTATCCCGCGATCTGAAGATGTCCGCCTCCGACCCACGTTCACCGTCCCTCCTCCGGCTTCTTCGCCGGCTGGGGACGGCCATGGGTTTCGGTTGCGCCGCAGTGGCTCCGGCGCAGACGATTTGGGACGGCGGCGCGGGCACGGGTGCCTGGGGCACCGCCGCGAATTGGGTTGGCGATGTCGTTCCGGCCTCCGGCACCGCCGTGCAGTTCGCCGGAACCGTGCAAACCACCGTGGACACGGAGACCAATCGCAATGTGTCGACCGTCACGTTTAACGCCGGCGCCGATCCCTTTTCCCTCAACAACAATGCCCTGACGCTCTCCGCCACGACCGGCATCGTGGTGACGAACAATTCGGCGTCGCTCCAAACCTTCAACAGCACCCTGCAGAATTCCGGGTCGGTCACCTACTCCTCCGCGAGCGGGGCGCTGGCTTTCGCCGGCGATCTCCTGCTCAGCAATTCCGCCACCAGCCGCACGCTGACCTTTTCGGCGGTGAACAACATCACCGTGACCGGGATCATCGCCAACGGCAGCACTGCGACGGCCGCGAAAGTCACGAAGACCGGGGCCGGCACCCTCACGCTTTCCGGCGCCAACACCTACGGCGGCACGACGACCGTCAGTGCCGGCACGCTGCGGGCCACCTCCAATGCCTCCGCGCTGGGCACCGGTGCGCTCAGTCTCGCGCTCGGCACCACCCTTCAGCTCGCCAATGACACCGACCTCACCTTCGGTCGCAACACCACCCTGGCCGGCAATGCCACCATCCAGTCGGACCGCCTCACCGCCGGAGCGGGCGTCACCCATACGCTCGGCACATTCAGCATCGGCTCGCGCCTGCTCTCGGTCGCTGCCGGTTCCAACGTCACCTCCGGCACCGCCGGCCTGACGTTTGGCACCACCACCATTACCGGCAGCGCTCGTTTCAGCCCGGCGGCGGGCACGCTGCTCACCCTCGGCGCCCTCAATGCCACCGCCGCCCGCTCGATCACCAAACTGGACGCCGGCACCCTCGTGCTGGGCAATGCCTCGGTCGGTTGGATCACCGGGAGCTCACTCGTCGTCAACGGCGGCACCGTCCAACTGGGCGCGAGCAACGTCTTCGGCGCCTCCGCGCTCACGAACGTCACCGTGAATTCAATCACGGCGGGCGCGACCTCCCTCCTCGACCTCAACGGCAACAGCCAGTCCATCCTTGCCCTCACCTTCGGGGGCACGGGCGCCACCGCCACGTCCGCCAATGCCGTCACCACCGGCGCCGGCACGCTTACGCTCGGCGGCAACGTCACCAACACCGTCACGAACAACCCGCTCGGCTCCTTGCTCTCCGGCAACCTGTCCCTTGGCGCCGCCACCCGCACCTTCACCATCGGCGACTCCACGAATGCCGCGGCCGACCTTACGGTCTCCGCGGTCGTCTCCGGCGCCGCCGGCTCCGGTCTCATCAAGAGCGGCACCGGCACGCTGGTGCTCTCCGGAGCCAATACGTTTACCGGCCCCACTTCGATCAATGCCGGCACGCTTTCGATCAATTCGCTCGCCAACCTCTCGGCCAGCTCCGCCCTCGGTGCGCCCACGACCGCGGCCAACGGCACGATCAAAATCGGCGCGACCACCGGCGCCGGCACGCTGCTTTACACCGGCGGCACCGCGAGCACCGACCGCGTGGTCGATCTCGCCGGCACCACCGGCGGCGCCGTCCTGCGCAACGACGGCACCGGCGCGCTCACCTTCACCTCCGCGTTCACCGCCACCGGCGCCGGCAGCAAGACCCTCACGCTCCGCGGCACCAACCCCGACGCCAACACGATCTCCGGTGCCATCGTCGATAACTCCGGCACCAACCGGACCTCGATCCTCAAGACCGACGCCGGCACCTGGCTCCTCTCCGGCACCAACACCTACACTGGCACCACCACCGTCAACAACGGCACGCTCAAGTTCGGCTCTTCCTCCTCACTCGCCAACTCCGCCGTCACCGTCAACGCCAACACCGCCGGCACCACCGCCCTCCTCGATCTCAACGGCCACAACGCCACCATCACCACGCTCACCTTTGGCGGCACCGGCGGCACGACCACCTCGACCAGCAACCTCGCGACCGGCGCCGGCACGCTCACCCTCGGTGGCAACGTCACTTCCTCCGCTACCGGCAATCCCCTCGGCTCCACCCTCTCCGGCAGCCTCGCCCTCGGCGCCGCCACGCGCTCCTTCATCGTCGGCGACAGCACGAGCACGACCGCCGACCTCACCGTCTCCGCCGCGATCAGCGGCTCCGTCGGCCTCATCAAGGCCGGCGCGGGCACGCTCGTCGTGTCCGGCACCAACACCTACACGGGCTCCACGGCCGTCACCGCCGGCACGCTCCAGACCGGCGCGCTCAACGCGATTCCTTCGGGCAGCGTGCTCAACCTCTCCTCCGGCGCGACGCTTGATCTCAACAGCTTTAGCCAGACCGCCGCCTCCCTCACCGGCGCGGGCAACATCACGCTGGGCTCAGCGACGCTCACCGCCGGCGCCGACAACACCACCACCGCCTTTTCCGGCTTCGCCAGCGGCACCGGCGGTTTGACGAAGGCCGGCACCGGCACTCTGACGCTCTCCGGCGCCAACACCTACACCGGCACCACGACGATCTCCGCCGGCACCGTCACGCTCGGCGCCGCCAACCGCCTCGCCGCCACGTCGAGTCTCGATCTCAGCGGCGCCAGCACCACGTTCAACCAGGCCGGTTTCGCGCAGACCGTCGGCGCGCTCTCGGGTAGCGGCACCAGCACGATCACGACGGGCGGCGGCGCGCTCACGGCGGGCGGCTCCACCGCCACCACGTTCGCCGGCACGATCACCGGCGCCGGGGCGCTCACCAAGGCCGGCTCCGGCAACCTCTCGTTCACCGGCAACAGCTCCGTCTCCGGCGCGCTTTCCGTCTCGGCCGGCACGCTTACGCTTTCCGGCAACGCCGCCCTGCCCAGCATCGCCAGTGTCACCATCGCCGACGGCTCCACGCTCCACCTCGACAACAGCGCGACCAACGTCGCCAACCGCCTCCGCGATGCCGCGGGCGTCACCCTCAATGGCGGCACGCTCTTCTTCACCACGCTCTCCGCCGGCAGCACCGAATCCCTCGGCCCCCTCACCGTCGGCGCCGGCGTATCCGACATCACCGTCAACCAGACCGGCAGCGGCGCGGGCATCCTCACCTTCAGCAGCCTCGGCACCATCGACGATGCGGCCACGGTTAACTTCTCCGCCGTCACCGGCACGCTGGGCGGCAGCGCCACGAGTCCGCAGATTTACATCACCGGTCTCGGCACCGGTTTCATCGGCGGCTGGGCCGTCGTCGGCAGCGACTTCGCCGAATACGATGCCTTCGGCGTCCGTGCCCTCACTGGCTACTACACCGGCCTCGACGGCATCAATGTGAACGACCTCACGAAAAACGTGATCCTCGCCGACACGTCGCCCTCCACCGGCTTTACGCTCACCAATGCCGGCACCACCAAGGACCAATCCCTGCTCCTCACCGACATCACCGCCGTCGACCTCAACACCGACGCCTCGCGCACGCTTAACCTCACGTCCGGCGGTCTGCTCAAGACCACCACCACCGACACCACGATCTCCGGCCTCGGCCGTCTCACCGCCGGCAACACCGCCGCCGGCACCCTCTCCGTCACCGTCCAGTCCACCGGTAAGCTCACCCTCTCGTCCGTGGTTGTGAACAACGCCGGCGTCGACGGCACTTATGGCAATGGCGACGACGGCGCGGTGAAAATCGTGAAGTCCGGCTCCGGCGAACTCATCCTCAGCGGCGCCAACACTCACTCCGGCGGCACCCAACTCGACGCCGGCACGCTCACCTTCGGCCATAATTCCGCCGCCGGCACCGGCACGCTCACGCTCAACGCCGGCACGCTCCAGACCTCCGGTGGCGACCGCACCCTCGCCAATGCCGTCACCCTCGGCGGCAACATCCTCCTCGCCGGCGCCAACACCTTCACGTTCTCCGGTGCGACCACCCTCACCGGCGACCGCACCCTCACCGTCACCGCCGACACCACGTTCAGCGGCGTCGTCGGCGAGAGCGGCGGCGCCCGCGCCCTCACCAAAGCCGGCACCGGCACCCTGACGCTCTCCGGCTCCGCGGCCAACACCTACACGGGCAACACCGCCGTCAACGCCGGCACCCTCCAGCTCAACAAGTCCTCCGGCAACGCCATCGTCGGCGCCCTCGTCATCGGCGACGGCTCGGGCACCGACACGGTGCGTCTGCTTGCCGGTAACCAAATTTCCGACACGTCGGCCGTGACCCTCAACTCCGGCGCCGTCCTCGACCTGAATAATTTCAACGAGTCCGTCGGCGCCCTCACCCTCGCCGGCGGCGCTGCGATCACCACCGGCACCGGCACGCTCACCCTCACCACCGATGTCACGCACGATGGCACCGGCTCCACCTCCGCCACGCTCACCGGCCTGGTCGCCCTCGGCTCCGCCTCCCGCACCTTCACCGTCGGCGATAGCAGCGCGGCCAACGACCTCGACATCTCCGCCGTCATCAGCGGCACCGCCGGCCTCGTCAAAGAAGGCGCTGGCGCCTTGCGTCTCACCGGTGCCAATAGTTACAGCGGTGCCACCACGGTGAACACCGGCACGCTCCGCGCCGGCGCCGCCAACGTCATCTCCACCTCCTCCGCCGTCACGGTCGCCGCGGGCGCCACGCTCGACCTGAACAACTTTGACCAGTCCGTCGGCTCGCTGGCCGGCACCGGCGCCGTCGCCCTCGGCAGCGCGACGCTCACCAGCGGTTCCGACAACACGAGCACGACCTTTGACGGTCTCGCCAGCGGCACCGGCGGCCTCGCGAAGTCCGGCACCGGCACCCTCACCGTCACCACGGCGCAGAGCTACACCGGCGCCACCACGGTCAACGCCGGTGCCCTCCGCGTGGAGAACAGCTCCGCGCTCGGCACCGCCGCCGGTGGGACGACCGTCGCCGGCGGCGCTTCTCTCGAACTCAACGCCTCCGTGAATCTCGGCGCCGAGGCGCTTGCACTCACCGGTCCGGGCGTGAGCGGCAGCGGCGCCCTCCGCAGCGTCTCCGGCGACAACGTCGTCAATGGCGCGGTGACGCTCGGGGGCGATGCGACCGTCGCCACCGACATCGGCACGCTGACGTTCGGCGGCACGATCGCCACCGGCGGCAGCGCGCT
This sequence comes from Opitutaceae bacterium, assembly GCA_044358025.1. Taxonomy (GTDB): domain Bacteria; phylum Verrucomicrobiota; class Verrucomicrobiia; order Opitutales; family Opitutaceae; genus GAS368. The sequence continues at coordinate 12,948 of JBIKOK010000099.1, read as the reverse complement.
CACGTTTGCCAGCTCCGGCGACACGGCGGTCACCGGCGTTGTCTCCGGCGCCGGTTCGCTGGTGAAAACCGGGGCCGGAATCCTTTCCCTCTCCGGGGCCAACACGTATTCCGGCACCACCACGGTCTCCATCGGCACCCTGGCCGTCACGCACGCCAGCGGGCTCGGCTCGACCGCCGGCGGCACCACGGTGGCCAACGGCGCCGCCCTCACCTTCGACGGCGGTCTCGCGATCGGGGCCGAGGCGCTCACCCTCTCCGGCACCGGGATTTCCTCGGGCGGCGCCCTGCGCAGCATTGCCGGCGACAATTCCCTCTCCGGCGCGATCACCCTCGGCGCCGCCACCACGATTGTGACCGTCGCCGATACGCTCACGCTCTCCGGTTCCGTCGCCACCGCGGGCAACCCGCTCACGTTTGCGACCACCGGCGACACCACCGTCAGCGGCCCGATCACCGGCTCCGGCTCCGTCTTGAAAACCGGGGTTGGCGACCTGGTTCTTTCCGGTGCCAGCAGCTACTCGGGCACGACCACGGTTTCCTCCGGGACGCTCCGGGTGTCCAACAATACCGCCCTCGGCTCCACCGCCGGCGGGACCACGGTCGCCAGCGGCGCGACCGTCGAGCTCACCGGGGACATCACAATCGGGGCCGAAGCCTTCACGCTCGCCGGCACGGGCACCGGCAGCGGCGCCCTGCTCAACGTCACCGGCAACAACACCCTCGGTGGGGCCCTCACGCTCACCGGGGCCACGACCATCGGCAGTGCCGACGGGATGCTCACGCTCAACGGCAGCGGGATCACCTTCGGCGGCAACGCCCTCACGTTCGACGGTGCGGGTGACATCACGCTCGCCATCGCGTTGGGCGGCGCCTCCGGCTTTACGAAGACCGGCCTGGGCACGCTCACGCTCGGGGCGGCGCTGAACACCACCGGCACAATCACGCTCGCCGGCGGCACGCTCGACCTCGGTGGCTTCACCCAGACCATCGGCACCCTGCAGGTCACCGGCGACTCGATCCTGGATTTCAGCGGCACCTCAAACCTGAACCTCACCACTCTCAGCGTCGCCGCGGGGGTGAAGCTGACCGTCGTGAACTGGGTCAACGCCGTGGACTATTTTTACGCGACGAACAGTCCCGGCGCCACGGTGCTGGACCGCGTCGAGTTCTCCGGCTTCACGACGGTCGATACGAAGTGGCTCAGCTACGATCGCCAGATTACGCCGGTGCCCGAGCCCTCGACCTACGGAGCGGTTTTTGCCGGTGTAATGTTCGCGCTTTATGGCTGGCGGCGCGCCCGCGCCGCCTCGGCTTCGAAGAGCGCGTAGACGGTTTCCACCGGCAGCATCGGCAGGGCGGCCAAAAAACTCCCCAGGCCCGCGAGATTGTTTCGCGGCGCAAAAAACGCCTCCGCCCGGTCCAGCGCCCGCAGCGGTGCATGCGTCACGCGCCGCATGCGCGTCCGCAATTGGGCCAGCAGCGCCGTCTCACCGCCCACCCCGGTTGCACAGAGCATCGCGGCATGGGCCGGCGTGCCTTCGGCGCTGTCCCGCCACCGCTCGTTCGCCAAGCGTTCGTTCACAAGTCGCAGCAGGTCCGGATTGGGATGGCGGATCAGGTGCGCCGCCACGACTTCGTAGATCTGCGGCCGCGGGTTCGCGATCAGCAAGGCTTCCGTCTGCCGCCGCAGCTCCGCTTTCTCCCCGAGCTTGTCCAAGGCGCCCAGCGAAAGTCCCACGCGCTCGTCCGGCGGCAGTTTCGCCCCGTAAGCGTCCAGCAGTTCCAGCGCGCGCCGCGCGTCGCCGGCGTCGATCAGAAAGCGGATTTGATAGTAGCGCGCATAGGCACTCGCCTCGTCGGTGAGCTTCGCCGACAGCAGCTGCGCGGTCGCCGCCGCGCCGCCGTCGATCGCCGCCGCTTCCAGTCGCAGGAGCGAGTGCGATTCGGCCGTGAGCTGCGGAACCGTCGCGAGGGCAACCAACGCCTGGCCGTCGCGTTCTTGCCGGGCTGAAAAAATCAACGCATGCAGCCACGCCGTGGCGGGCGGCGGTTCCTCCCGCAGGCGCGCCGCGGCCAGTTTGGCGAGTTGGCTGAAATCTCCGCGCCACAACAACGCCTGGCCCCACGCCTTGGCCGTCGCCGCGGCCTGCGCCGGATGCGACGCCAGCAGTTGCCCATAGATCCGGTCGGACAGCGTGGTTTGTCCGGCCTGCCAGAGCTGGGCCAAGGCGAAGCCGGCCTCGTAATTGGTCGGGCCGAATTCGTAGGCGAGCGCGAGGGACAGGCTGGCCTCGCTGATGCGGTTTTCCGCCAAAGCGGCCCGGGCATTCTTGAAGTAGAACCGGCTGCGGATCGCTTCGAAGCGCTGCCACGCCGGCGGCCAGGCGACATCGACGTAGCGCAATTCGTAGCCCACCTCGCGCAGCAATCCGAAGGCCAGCAACGTCGCCGCCACATAGAGACACGCCGCGGCCGCCGCGTAGTAGGCCAGGGCTATTCCCCAGAACGGCCGCACGTCCGCCGCATCCGCCGAGCATCGCCAGCCGTCCGGCGCCCACTTCAGGAGCGGGCACACCCGCGTGAAGCGCCCCGGCTTGTTCCACAGCGCACACGCCTCGCAGTGGGTTTCGAGTGCCTTGCCCGAATCGCTTTCGGCCTGGCACGGGGCCGGGCCACGGCTGCCGCGCAGGCGGAAAACCGTCTTGCGTGTATTGAGCGCAACCAGCTCCCACCAGAATCGCAGAAAATCGTGCATGAAATCGCGGCGGATCCGCCCGCCCTCGTTACCCAATCCCCGCGCCCGGCGGTGCGCAACCCTCGGCATCGTGCCCGGGCCAGAAAATGCCGCGCTACGCCCGCGTCGGCTGCAGCAAATCCCACTTGTTGCCGTAGAGATCGCGAAACACCGCGACGGTGCCGTAGTCCTCCTCGCGCGGCTCTTCGAGAAACACCACGCCACGCGCCGCGAACGCCCGGTGGTCGCGCGCGAAATCGTCCGTGTGCAAAAACAGAAACACGCGCCCGCCGGTCTGGTGGCCCACCGCCGCGAGTTCGGCGGCGTTTTTCGCCTGGGCCAGGAGCAGGCGGCAGCCCTCCGGCCCCGCCCCCGGTGGCGCGACGACCACCCAGCGCTTGCCCGGTCCGCGCGGCGAGTCCTCGACGAGCCGAAACCCGAGGGCGCCGGTGTAGTAGGCAATGGCTTCGTCGTAGTCGCGGACGACGAGCGAAACGGTGGCGAGTGATTGGGTCATGGCCATGGGTTGGGTGGCGGCAAGGGCTACGCGCGCCTTTGCCCCGCCGCAAGCCGCCCGAAGCTTTGGATGGACACGCCTCCGAGTTTCGCGTGAATCAGTGCCGGCCGGCTCCAACCCTCGGCTGGCCGCCTCCCTTTCCCCATGTCCACCACCTCCTGTCGTCTCGCTCTCGCGCTCTGTGCTCTCACCTCGCTCGCCGTCGCCCATCCGGACGACCAGCCGGCTTCCACCGTCCGCCAAGTCGCGGCCGCCCCGATCCCGGCCGGGCCGCTCGGCTCGGGGCCGTGGCGTTTTCAGGTGGAGAGCGGCTGGGCCAAGATTCCCGCGCCCGCCACGCTCAGTCCCACGCACGGCGGCGTCGCCGTGGACCGGGCCGGACTCATCTACGTCAGCACCGACGGTCCGTCGGGCATTTTGGTTTTCTCGCCGGACGGAAACATGCTCCGCACCATCGCCCCGGAGTTCAGCGGCATTCACGGTCTCATGCTCCGCGATGAAGGCGGCAAGCAGTTCATCTATGCGGCCCATGTGAAGGGCAGCCAGGTCGTCAAACTCGGGCTCGATGGAAAACTCGAGTGGAAAATCAAGTGCCCCACCGAGAGCGGACTCTACCCGGCGCTCGAGGCCTGGAAGCCGAATCCGAAGACGCCGAATGCGAAGCCCGCCGGCACCGTCGTCGGCCACGACGGCCGCACGTATGTGACCGACGGTTACAAGCCCACGGCGGTCACGGTCGGGCCCGACGGCCGCATTTACGTCGCCGACGGCTATGGCGCCAGCGTCATTCACGAATACTCGGCCGACCGGAAATGGACGCGCGTGATCGGCTCGAAGGGGGAGGGCGAGGGGCAGTTCAAGACGTGCCACGGCATCGCCCTCGATACGCGTTACGAAAAGCCGCTGCTCCTGGTGTGCGACCGCGAGAACAAGCGCCTCGTGCACCTCGACCTCGAGGGGAAATTCGTCCGCACGCTTACGACCGACCTGCGCCGTCCGTGCGCGGTGTCGCTCTTCGGCGAGTACGCCGCGGTCGCGGAGTTGCAGGGCCGCGTCGTCATCACCGACAAAACCGGGAAGATTGTTTCGACGCTGGGCGACAATCCCGACCAGGCGCAATGGGCGGCGTTTAAGCTCGCGCCCGAGTTCTGGCGGGACGGCATTTTTATCGCGCCGCACGGACTGTCGTTCGATGCCGCGGGCAATCTCTTCGTGCAGGATTGGAACGCGACGGGCCGCCTGACCAAGCTGCGGCGGGATTCGAAGGGGCTCGCGCTGGCGAAGTGACGTCGGGGCGCCCGGCGTGAGTTTACCGCGGCCCGGCGGCGTTGATGCGGTCGGCGTGGCGTTCGGACCCGGCCGGGGTGCCGCGGGGGGCCGCCTTGCCGCCTTTCGCGGCCTTGGTTGCACCCGCCGCTTTGACCGCGGCGCCGGTTTCGCGATCGAAGCCGTCGCCGGTGAGGCGGGCGGGCGCCGTATCGCCGGTGACGTCGCTCCACTCGGCCAGAAGTTTCGCGAGGCGGACCTTCACGGCGCGGTGCGCCGGATCGGGGGCGAGGTCCTTCAGCTGATGCGGATCGGCCGCGGTGCCGCTCGCGGTGGCCGCCACGCTTGCGCTGTTGCTGTAGCACGGCGGCTCGCCGTCCGCGCCGGTGCCCCGGGCCGTTCCGCCGGTCGCGCGGGCCGTGCCGTCGATTGCGCCGATTGAAGAGCGCGCCCTCGACGACGGCTCGGTGGTCCGCCTTAACCGCGGAGCCGCCGTCGTCGTCGAATTTTCAGCCACCGAACGGCGGGTCCGCCTCGAGCGGGGCGAGGCGGCCTTCGCCGTCGCGAAAGACGCGGCGAGGCCTTTCGTCGTCGAGACAGCGGGCATCGCAGCGCGGGCGGTCGGCACCGCGTTTAACGTCCGGCGCGCCGACCGCGCCGTCGAGGCGATCATCACCGAAGGCCGTATCGCCCTGGCGGGCGGGGCCAGCGTCGGGGCGGCCGCGGTGCCGGAGCTCGTCGCCGGCCACCGCGCCTGGGTGCCGGTCGACGCAACCGGCGGGGCGCCTGAGGTGGGCCTGCTCACGGCCGACGAGTTGGCGCGCCGGCTTGCCTGGCATCCGCGTTTGCTGAGCTTCACCGACGAAGCGCTGGCGAGCATTCTCAATGAATTTAATCGGCACAATCCCGTCGTTCTGCGCGCGGAGTCGGCCGCCGTCGCTGGGCTGCGGCTGACGGCCCGGCTCCGCTCCGACAACGTCGACGGTTTTCTTCGGCTGTTGGCGGCCGACTTCGGCGTGCAGGCGGTGGCGGGCGAGCATGGGGACATTGTGCTGCGATCGGTCAGGTAGCCTGCGCCCGGGACGAATGGCGTTGATAGGTAGGAAATGGCAGGCTGCGTTAATGGAAACACCTGCCCCGCGTGTCTTTCTTGTCGACCGACTTACCCTATGATCCTACCCCACGTTCACCACGCGCTGCGGCTGACCGCAGTCTGCGTAACTTTGCTCACGTCGGTGCTCTTCGCCGCTGACGCCAAACGCCGCTTCGACATCACGGCAGCCGATGCGACCGAGACGCTGCCCCGTTTCGCAGACCAGGCGAGCAGCGAGATCATCTTCTCGCCGGCGACGGTGCGTGGCGTCCGCACCAATGCGGTCTCCGGCGAGTTGTCCGCAAGTGAAGCCCTCGACCTTTTGGTCGCCCGCACGGGATTGGTCGCCACGCGCGATTCGGCAACCGGTGCACTGGCCGTGCGGAAAGGAACGCCCGGCCCAAACGTGAATCGAACGGAGAGCCCGGCACCCGGCCCCCGCCCGACCCGGGACGAGAGCGGTGACGAGGCGATAAAACTGTCTCCGTTTCTCACGTCAGCGGATGGCGACGACGGCTACCACGCGAGCAGCACGCTGGCGGGCAGCCGCATCAAGACCCCGTTGCAGGATGTCGCGGCGCAAATCTCGGTGTTTACCCCGCAGCTGATGAGCGACCTCGGCCTAGCGAGCATCGACGAGGTCTACCTCTACTCGACCAACGTCGAGGGTTACCTAGAATACACGCCGGGCGGCGACCAAGGCACGGGCTTCGGCGCGCTCACTGTCGACAACAGCAACCGCATCCGCGGCCTGGGCGCCGTCACGGTCTTGCGCAGCTTCTTCGAGACGAGCTTTGAGATCGACAGCTACAACACGGAGCGCGTGACGATCGCCAGTGGTCCCAATGCCATCCTGTTCGGTCTCGGCAACCCCGGTGGCATCACCGACGGGAGTCTCAAGCAGGCCGGGTTCCGCAACCGCACGACACTGACCTATCGACGCGACAACTTCGACGGCCGTCGCTTCACGCTCGATACGAACTATGTCCTGCTGCCGAAAAAAGCCTCGCTCCGTCTCGCGGCCCTCGACGCCGATAACCGCACGTTTCGCGCGACGAGCAGCGACGTGAACCGTCGGCTCTACGGCGCCGTCACGCTGCGCCCTCTGGCCAACACGACGGTCCGCCTGAATGCCGAGTGGGTGGAGCGCAAGGCCTCGCGTGCGTCGATGATCCCCGCCCACGACTACGTCACGCCATGGCTCGATGGCGGCCGACCGTCGTTCGACAACTCGGGCATCACCGCGGCCAGTGCCGCCGCCACGCTGAACACGCGAATTACGTCCGGCGGATTCTCGCCGATCTTCACGCGCAACGGCACGAATGGGATGGTCTTCAAGACCGGCAATACCCCGGCGAATCTCCCCGTGGGAAACTTGCTGAACACCGTCAGCGTCGTTGGCCTGCACACCAGGGCTCCGGTGTTGCAGGATCAGGCCTACGAATGGAGTTTGGTCCGACCCGAAGTCTACAATCCGGCCGCCAATATTTACGGCGACGGCAACCAGGTCCGTCGGCGCGGCCGGGTGCTCAATGCCTTCGTCGAACAGAAAATCACCGAGAATTTTTACGTCGAAGCGGGCGCGATGAAGGAGCGCTCCGCCGAACACCGGGGCAGTTGGGTCGACGGTAACAATAGCTTCGATCTCAATGTGGACGGCAATCGCTTCCTCGAGGATGGCGCAACCCCGAACCCCAACTTCGGCAAGCTCTACTCGCAATCGAACCCGCTGGGCAACCGCAGTGTCGATGACCGGCAGGAACTGCGTCTCACGGCGTCCTACGACTTGAATTTTTCCCGCCGCCGCGGTCTCGCAGCCTGGCTCGGGCGCCACCGAATCGTGGCGATGGTGAGCGACTCGGATTTCACGACCTTAGGGCAGGGCTCCCGCCTCCTGGTCGCGGGGACGCCCAGTTTTCTTTCTGCTGCCGCCCGGACGAACTTCGGCGATGCGTCGCGATTGGTCTACATGCGCACGTATTTGGGCAACGGAGTCGATCACGTGAGTCCACCCGTGCCCGGTGGGGCGCTCGATTTTAATCCCGTGCTGAACTTCACCGGACCGGCCGGCGAACGGTTCGAAGCCCGAATGTATGATAACCCCGACGGCTCCTACCCGGTGGCGGGCGGCACCGTGCGCAACGTGATCTCCCGCTCGATGGCCGACCAGAGTTACCTGCTCAAGGACCGGTTGATTGCCACCTATGGCTGGCGCGAAAGCCGCGTGCGGATGAAAACCTCCCTCGATGCCAAGTCCATCACGCGGCAGGCCAACGGTCTTTTTCCCAATATCGGGGACACGCGCTTCGCGAACAATTGGGACTACTATGCGAACGGCCAGTCGATCAATTGGGGGCTGGTGGCCCGGTCGGTCTCGTGGCTCTCGGTGCACTACGCGGATTCGAACAACTTCGCCGTGCAGGCGGCCACGTGGTTCGATCCGTTCGGCAATCCCATTCCGGGCTCCAACGGCCTCGGCAAAGACTACGGGTTCAGCGTCAACTTGGCCGACGGAAAGTTCAGCCTGCGGGTCAACCGCTACGTGAACACGCAGAAGAACAGCCGGCCCGACAACATCGTCAGCGCGCTGCGCACGATCCCGATCAATCTTGAAAACCGCATCCTCCAGGTGGCGCCCAATACTCCAATGCAAGGGATGGATTTCAACCGCTACGCCACGGCGAACTACCAGGTTACCAACACCTCGGAGGCGAAAGGCTATGACATCGAAATGAACGTCAATCCCACAGCCAACTGGCGCGGCGTGCTGAACATCGGCCGGCAGCAAACCGTCACTCAGATCGACAACACGTGGTGGAAGTGGGTCGAGCAGAGGCTCCCGGTCTGGAAGACGTTTGGCGCCGGCTGGGATGTCGAGCGCTACACCGCCGCGAGCGCGCTAACCGTTCATCAGATTTATGACCAGTGGGTCGCGACCCAGTGTGATCCACTGATCGCGACCAATGGCATCGTGGTCTCCAACCAGCGCGAGTGGCGGGTGAACGGCATTTTGACCTACGTGTTTACGGATGGACGCCTGCGCGGTGCGACGGTCGGCCTCGGCGGTCGTTGGCGCAGCGCCAACACGCTCGGCTATCGCCTGACGACGACCGCCGCGGGGCAGCAGGTCCTTGATCTCAACCGGCCTATCAAAGGCTCGCCGGAGTTGGCGGTGGACACCTTTGCCACGTATTCGCTGCGCAAATTGGGCCTTTGGCAGCTCAAGTCTGATTGGAAACTGCAGCTCAATATCCGCAACGTGCTGGATGGGGACGGACTGATCCCGACGCAGGTCTTGACCGACGGCAGGCCCTCGATCTTCACCTTCCGCAGCCCCCGTCAGGTTATCCTTTCGCTGCACGTGGAGTTGTAGTCCTTCGTCCCGCCGTCCCCATGGTCCAGCTTCCTCGTTTTTTCCCGCTATTTTTTCTTTGCGCGATCTTCGCGGCGCAATTGCCGGCCACGGCCGCGACAACGCCGGTGCAGCCGCCGAACCCGCCAAATATTCTGCTCATCGTCGCCGACGACCTGGGGTGGGGGGACGTCTCCTATCACGGCGGCCGTATCCCGACGCCCAATTTGGACCGTCTCGCGCGTGAAGGCGTCGAACTCGACTATCACTATGTGATGCCGCAATGCACGCCGACGCGTTCGTCGTTGTTGAGCGGTGTCTGGTCCGGCCGCTACGACCTCACCCACAGTCAGGGCAGGGCGGACACCGGGTTTCCTCCGGGCATGAAACTGCTGCCCGAGGTGATGCGCGACGCAGGCTACACGACGCTGCACGCGGGCAAATGGCACGTCGGACCGGCGCCGGGCCAGCGGCCGTGGGAGCGGGGCTTTCAGCGCACCTACGGTTCGTTGCACGGGGTCGTCTCGCCCTGGCACCACCGCGGCGAGGCGAATGCACTCGGTGATTTTTGGCAGCGCGACGGCCAGCCGCTCACTGAAGAAGGCGTGCACACCACCGATTTGCTCACGACGCAGGCCATCACGTGGCTGCGCGAACAAGCCGCGCAGCCGGCGCCGAAGCCGTGGTTTCTCTACCTTGCCCATTTCGCTCCGCATACGCCGTTGGAGCCGCCGGAGGATTGGTTGGCGAAGTTTGCCGGCGAGAAATTTTCCGCAGAACCAAAAGAAGATGGGCGGGCGCGCCGCTACGCCGCCACCGTGGCCCACCTCGACGCGGCCATCGGGCGCGTGATCGCTGCGCTCGTCGAAACGAAGCAGGCCGAGAATACCTTGGTCGTGTTCACCTCGGACAACGGCCCGCAGATCGTGCCGGCCGATCCGACGCAAAACGGCGGCACCTCCGGCGAACTGCGCGGCTTCAAGGCGACGACCTACGAAGGCGGCATTCGCGTGCCGGCCTTCGTGTGGTGGCCCGACCGGCTCAAGCCCCGCAAACTTTCCGCTCCGATTACGGTCGTGGACTGGCTGCCCACCTTCGCCGCTCTCGCCGGCGCGGCCGCCCCGGCGGCGCAAAGACTCGACGGCCTGGACGTCTGGCCGCTGCTCACGGGCGCCGTCACTGCGCCCGCGCAGCGGGTGATCTACCAAAAATACCTCGGCGGCATGGCCGCGTTGCGCGAGGGCGATTGGAAACTGGTGACGCGTGGCATGAGCCGGTTCGCGCGGTCGCTGATGGTCGGCGACGACCGCGAGGATCAGCTCTTCAACATCGCGGCCGACCCGCTCGAACGCGAAAACCTCGCCGCGCGGCGTCCCGAGATGCTCGCCCGCATGCAAGCCCTGCTCGTCGAACAGATGAAGGGGGACGCGCCGGCCCTCCGCGACGGCACGCCGCAATACTGGTGGTCGCGCGTCCCGGAGCAGCAGCGTTTGATGGAGCGATGCGGTGAGGAAGTAATCCGTTCGCGGGCGGCGAAAAAATCGGTTCCAAAGGAAAACCCATGAAGCGACTTCTCTGCACACTCTTCTGCCTGGGGATGCCGCTGCTCGCACCTGCCATCGCGGCGGTCGCCCCGCCCAAGCCCAATTTCGTCGTGATCTTCAGCGACGACCACACCTATCGCGCGATCGGCTACAACAATCCGGCGGTGAAGACGCCGCACATGGACCGCCTCGCCGCCGAGGGAATTCGACTCGATCGCGCCTTTACCGCGTCGCCCATTTGCGTCGCCAGTCGGGCCAGCATCTACACCGGCACCTATCCACAACGGCACGGCTCCGTGGGCCTTTCGAGCGCTGCGTTCACGCAAAACGTCGTCGTGGAAAAACGCCTCGTCACGTTGCCCGCCGCCCTGACCCAAGCCGGATATCATACCGCGCTCTACGGGAAATCGCACCTCGGTGAGCCCACGACGTTCGGGTTTGCCGAGGGACGTGAGACCAAAGGCGCCAACGACGAAGAGACCTTCGCCGAGGCGGATAAATTTGTGCAGCGCGAGGCCAAGCTCGGCCGCCCGTTTCTCCTTTGGCTGACACCGCGAAATCCCCACGTGCCGCTCTCCGCGCCGCAGCGCTTCAAGGATCTCTACCGCGATACCGCCATCACGCTCGACCCCAACTGGCGTGAATCTCCTTTGCTGGAGAGTTTCTTCAACCAAGCCGCCGCCGGGCAAACCGTGTTTCGCGACGGACCGCTCCCGATCTACCCCGACGCACCCGCCGGCCAAACTTCCGGGCCGCCGCGCACCGCCGCCAACATGAAGGAGGTCATCAAGGCTTACTACGCCGACGTGAGCTGCCTCGACGAGCAGATCGGGCGTCTCGTCGAGCAACTCAAAGCGGCCGGACTCCACGAAAACACGATCGTCGTTTACCTTTCCGACAACGGCTACCACCTCGGCAACCACGGCCTCGGCAACAAAATCACCATGCACGAGGAATCGGTGCGGGTGCCGATGTTCATCCATTCCCCACTGCTTCCGACGAAACGCGCCCGCAGTGACGCGCTCGTTTCTTCGCTCGATGTTTACCCGACGCTGCTCGACTTCGCCGGCGTGGCGGCGCCGCCGCAGCTGATGGGCAAATCGCTCCGTCCCATCCTCGCGTCGCCGTCCGCCGCCCTGCGGGACTACGTGGTCAGCGAGTGCGTAGGACCGCCCGAGCGGCGCGTCGGCACGGGGCACCGCATGGTTCGCACCGATCATTTTAAATTCATCCTCTCCAGTTCGGACGAGCAGGCGTTTTTCGATCTTCGCGCCGATCCGTTTGAACTGCGCAACCTGATCGGTGATCCGGTGCTCGCCGGAGAAATCGACCGCCACCGTGGCATGCTGCGCGAATGGACCGCCCTCGTGGGCGAGACCCGGCTTCCGCCGATTCCACCCAGCGAACCCGTGGCGGCCCCCAAAGCCACGAAATCCAAGAAAGCCAAATGATCTCAGCTCCCGCCCGCTCCTCCCTCGGCTTCTCCGCGGCTGTTTTCCTCGTCGCGCTCCTGGTGCCGACGGTGTTTTCCGCTCCGGCGACCCAGCCCAATATTCTGTTCATCCTCGCCGACGACCTCGGTTGGACGGGCTTGAGTTGCTACGGCAACAAGGACGTCGCCACGCCGAATCTCGACCGGTTGGCGTCCCAGGGCATGCGCTTCACGCAGGCGTATGCCGATGCGCAGTGTTCGCCGACGCGCGCCGCTTTCCTTTCCGGGCAATTCGGTGGGCGCACCGGACTCTTCAAAGTCATCGCCGAGAAAGAACCGCCGAAGGCGTATATGCGGCCGCCCGTGACCAATCTCGCGATGCCGCCGAGCGTGGCCACCTTGGCCCGCACTTTGCGCGGTGCCGGCTACACCACGGGCCTGAGCGGAAAGTGGCACATCGCGAACAACGCGTTTGTTTCGCAGCTTCGCCAACGCGACGGCGGAAAGTATTTCGACAGCTACGGTTTCGATTTCGCGGGGGAGGCCAATCCGGCGGTGGACCGCGAAGACAAAACCGTCGCCGCGATCACGAATGACATCATCGGTTTCATCGAGGGCAACCAGACCAAACCGTGGTTTGCCTATGCCGCGCACCTGACGCCCCACGCTCCGTTCGCCGCACCCAAGGCCCTCGTCGAAAAGCACGTCGCGCGCGGCTTCAAGCGCAGTTCCACGGCCGGCGGGAAATTCGCCGAACGCACCACCGCCAACTTTCTCGCCATGCTCGAACACATGGACAACGAGGTCGGCCGTCTGCTGCGTCGGCTCGACGAACTCAATCTCACCGAGCGCACGATCGTGGTCTTCGTCGGCGACAACGGCGGCCTCTCGCGCGTGTCGGACAACGGCGTGCTGCGCGAGGGCAAGGGCTCGCCTTACGAGGGCGGCATTCGCGTGCCGCTCATCGTGCGCTGGCCCGGCACCGTGCAGCCCGGCAGCGAGTCTGCG
>JBIKOK010000307.1:0-6907 GCA_044358025.1 Opitutaceae bacterium | reverse complement strand
TTAGCGCTTGATTTGCTCCGGATTAATTGTTTGCTACTCGTTGTGAACGAACAATCTAGGTTCGTTCTGGCCGACAGCGACTGGGACGAGCTTAAAAAATTAAGGCCTATCGGGACAGCCGCGGCGGGCCCCAAAGTCGAGGCCGGAGCTGCGGGAATCTGCGGCTGAGCATCGAGGCGATCCTCTGGATCTTGCGCACGGGCGCGCCTTGGCGTGACCTGCCGACAGCCTTCGGTCGCTGGAAGTCGGTGTATGACCGGTTGCGCGCTTGGACCAAAAACGGCCTGTGGAAGGCCATCTGGCTCGGACTGAGCGCCGCGCATCGTGATGACGAAAGTCTCATGTGTGAACTCTTGACAAACTCGCCGGTGGCAACGGCTGCGCTCGATCACGCCGGGGGATTGAAGGACACACCGGCGGGGCGGGCGAAGTATTTGGACTACCTGGCGTGGCTGGCGGAGGACGAACCGGCACGAAAGGAGCAGCGGTTTGCCGAAATGTCCACGGGCTGGGTGATCGGGAGCGAAGGGTTCGCGAAGGCGGCGGTGCAGGCGCACGCGGCGACCTTGGGGCAGGGGCGGCGGATGGCGGAGGAAACCCGGGTGACGCAGGAGGCGGTGTGGCAGGAGACGCTGGCCGGCCTGTTGGCCAAAGCGGGTCGCGCGGAGGGCGAACGGGCGAGCGAGGGGAAATCGGCCGAGTGGAAACTGGCCTTGGCGGCGGCCTTGAAGGCGCAGACCACGGTGACGAATCGCTGGCTGGGCGAGGCGCTGCATTTGGGCAACCTGCACGAAGTCAGCCGCAAAGTGGCGGCGTGGACGAGGGGTCCGGCTGTCGCCCGGGGCAAGCGATCAATCAAGTCCACCTAAGATCGGCTGATGAACGAAAACCCCAAACCCCAAAGCCTTCTCTGACCCCGTTCGCTTGTGCTGACCCCGTTCGCTCGTGCGGCGCGGCGAAAAGCGCGGCGGCCGACGCGTCGGCAGACTTGCCGCGGGGCGCGAAGTCGCCACCATCCGGGCCATGGGTATGACCGTCGATCAAATCGTCGCGGAAGCCCGGCAGTTGCCCCAGGACCTGCGCGCCGAACTGCTGGACCGGCTCGGCGGCGCGCTGCACGGCGACGCCGCGCCCGAGGTGGCGGCGGAGTGGAATCAACTCGCGCTTGATCGCCTCGCGGCGGTCGAAAGTGGCCGCTCGCAATTGCGGCCCGGCGAGGAAGTCATGGCCCGGATGCGCCAACTCATCGGCCGGTGAAACCCTGGTTTTTTGAAGCGGGCGCGGAGGAAGACTTTGCTGAGGCGCTCGCGTATTACCGCGAGGAAAGCGACGCACTCGCCGGCGGGCTCTACGATGAAATCCACCGGCTGATTACCGACGTGTGCGTCGCCCCGCGCCTGTTCCGCGTCGTGGCCAAACCCGTGCGGCGGCACTTCAGCGAGACCTTTCCTAACGCCATCCGCTACGTCGAGAAACCCGATCATATCGCGATCTACGCCGTCGCCCACTTCAAACGCCGCCCCGGTTACTGGCGCGAGCGCCTGCGCTGACGGCCGGGCGAAGTGGCTTCTTCCTTTAGCCGCCGAAAGCCGCCACGTTTGGCGCGTGAAGGCCGTGCTCCTCCGCGACTCAACCTCGCGTCCCCGCGCGCGAGCGCGCGGGCCAAAAACCGCGTCTGGGATTTTTTTCGCACCGGTGAAACGCGCGCCCGGAAAATGCACCGCAACTCGCGAATCTCGCGTCGGGTTGCGTGGCCTGCGGCTACGAAAACCGTGTCGGGTGTGCGTTACTACGGCCGCAGATACTACGACCCCAAACCGGGACGGTTCGTGGGGCGCGATCCCATCGGAGAAAAGGGTGGAATCCACCTCTACGCGTTCGTCCGGAATCGTCCGGTGAACACCGTCGATGTCATGGGTATGCTGGGGCTGAATGACGCATTGGTCATCGATGCGGATGGCGGTGGTGGCTACGATCCGATTGTTCGTATGAAGCCGTTTGTGACTGCCGTGGATTCGGACGAAAAAAATCAACGGGCGCTCGACGCGATTGTAGCCAATCAGTCGATTTCAACCACTATCTATTTCAACATTGGTGGTTCGAGCAGCTCAGGGAAATCAGCCGAGCAGTTAGGGCGTGTTTTCAAAATCCAAGGAACTATGGTGCGAGGGATTTGATCGGAGAGCGCGCATGATGATGACCAAGCGTCGGGAGTTCCCTAAGCCCGTGTGGCGAAGGGTAAAAAAATTAACCGTGCGCGCGCCAAAAGCCGCAGGGGGCCTCGCCGGGGTCGGCCGCCCGCGGGGATGGCTCTGCGGTTGGGCCCGAGGCGTGCCGGTTGGATCTCGTTCAGGGCACGAGCAGCAACACATCTCACTTTCCCAGCGATTCGAACCACTTTTCGTGGAAGGCATTTTGTTCAGTCACACTGGCAACCAGGTCTGGGGCCGCATCATCGAAGATATCGATGATATCACCTCGCCGGGCCTGAAATCCCAATCGAGTGACGTATGCTTTGCGACCTCCCGCCATGCTGCGAGACATCGCAGACGGAAAGACATCCATGCGAGCCCCAGCACATAGCGGTTTTGCCCCGAGGCGCTCAAGTTCGCGTCGGAGTTCAATAAGCGCCTCAAAGAGATCGCTCCCGGAGAACTGCATATTCCCTAAACCGAGTCCCGAAAAGGCCAACGTCCAAGGAGGATTTTGGCTAATTTCGACACGGCCCTCGGTTGTTACCGACCCCTGCTGAACCTTGATAGATTTTGTTTCGTTCATCGGCGCCAAGTTGGATTGAGAATGGATACTCCTTCGTTCGGAAGAGTGACGGCCCTAATATCGCTCCGCCGCACTCCTCCAAGTATAGCGATTTCCAATTCGTCGCAAAACGGACTGCGCGGGCCTAAGACTTGGTTCACGTCGATTCCGTTTCTTGGCCTTACAACATAGACGTTTTCACCGTTCCAAGCGGCAACCTCCGCCGATTTCGAAGTGGAGACAAATGCACTTGGAGGAGCTTTACTATTCCGAGCGTGCGCCAAGATATCAGTGTTTGTTCCGTTCGGACGTAAGCCCTCCTTGAAGATCACGTCCGATTTTACAGGTGTCCCGTGAAAAGTGAACGCTTTGCTTTTTGCGGCTCTGGGGAATAGGGCACCCTCATTTCCTAGGAGGGCCACACTTCGTCTGCCAGCCGAATCAGCAGCGCCGACAAGTCCGACTTCCGCACCGACACCTCTGGCGGTCGCAAGAACTTCGAACGCCGACGGGATTCGCATCACCGCGACCTCGGGCTGAATCAGCAGTAACGCTTTCCCGGCTCCGGTTCCGATGTAATTATCGCCCAGCGCTTCAACCCCCCTCGAAAGTTCTAGGAAAAAATAGTAGCCGGTGGCGGCAATGGTCCTTGGATCAAGGGCATCTCCGACCCGATTCAGCAGGTCGACTGCGGTGCTTGGCCCCCCCCCAGCGATTTTCCTCCAACTGGCGGTTGGTGGCGTCGCGGCTGGCAGCCTCGAAGGAGGGCTGGCCGAGGGGAATCCACGGCGCCCAACCGACGCGTTGCGAAGCGGTGGGAGGAATGTCGAAGTCGTCTTCGGCCGGATCGCCGCCTTCGGTCGTATCGCTGCGCCGATGGTTTGTGGGGTGCCAGTTGCCTTCGCTGTCTTTCCACCACGCGCCGAGCACATCCAGCCGGTTGACCGGGCCATTGCCCACGAAGGCGTAGAGATTTTCGCCGCCGGCCTCGCCGAGGGGATCGCGGTTGAGGAAGCGACCCAGCCCCGGATCGTAATAGCGCAATCCGTAGTAAACTAAGCCCGTCTCCCCGTCGGTAAACTTGGTCGAAAACCGGAAGGGCTGGGTCGCCAACTCCTGCCGCAGCGCGGCGCTCAGGCCCGGGTCGACGGCCGCGCGCACCGTCTCGCCGAAGGGGCCGTATTCGTAGGCCACGGCCACTTTGCCGTCGCCCGCCCCGCCGGGAGCGCGGGTGACGAGCGCGGTCACATTGCCCCCGCCGTCGTAGGCCACGTGGTAGCTCGGGCGCGAGACTTCACGCACACGCCGCCGCCAGCGGGGTCGCACTCTTACCGCACGAAGCCGTTTACTTGCCTGCAGCGCAGCCGAGAGATCGAGCGAGCACAGCGACAGGACGGCGGAGGAGGAGGAAGCAGAGCACGTGACGGCTCCGCTGGGGCGTGCGGTGCCGCAAGGCGGCTGGTAGGGCCGAGCGCCGGCGCCCCCCGTGATTTCTACTCGTAGATTCTGGCTGCCATCAAAGCGTCGGTCATGAACTGCCAGTTGACGTTCTTCGGCTTCTCCAGCTTCTGGTTTTCGTAGTAGCCGTCCATGTCTTCAATCCAACCTGCATACGCCTCAAGGAATGAACCGAGGTCTCGGTTCTCCCATGCTTGAGCGTTCGTCTTTAAGTCGGCCGACATCAGCTCGACGAAACGGACAAAGCTTTCTCGGTCGGCAACACGTTTCGCTTTTTGGTGAAGATCGCTCATATGGATTATTTGATAATGACGTTCTGGCCGTTACCGAGTTTTAATCTGATCGATGAACCACCGGTTTTCGTAGTCATCTTCCACATCTCTTCTTGCACGGTTCTAGGCGAAGCCCACTGAACCGGAACCTCACGAACTTCGGCAAGACGGAATGAACCAAGTCGCCGATGATCAAGTGTCCAAATTTCACCCGAATCATCTGCCCAGACACGAATCGAACTCAGATCAGTAGCCTTGAGCGTTCCGACCTTTAACGCCTCCGCATTTCCCAGAACAGTAAACTCACCTGTCTGATTCTTAATCGAACTCTGCATGAAGCTTATCCGATTTGGATTGAGCGTCGCCGGTAACATCTCCGCGGCCCCAACTCGGGCGACAGCAGCAGCCGTTCCCCCCGATCGGGCAGCCAGAACTGCGGGATTTGGCGTTCCCATGAGACTAGCAACGAAAAGTGCTCGCCCAAGCTGGAGATCCAACTGCTCCCTGTCGGGGTGATTCGGTGGCGAGGCCCGCGGGTTGATACCGTAGACATTCCCCGTATCGCGATTCAGAACATACACGAAGCGCCCGTCGGAAAGTTCATCGGAAAGATCGGTAGGGGAAAGAATCGTGAAAATGTGCCCATCAGTGATGACCGAATCGTTTCGGTTTAATTTCTGGCCGGGTTTGAGTATCCCGACCGGATGCCGCAGAGGAAACTCCTGCCCCTCCCACACGAATACACTGTTTGGGCCGTCCCAATCGGCGTAGCGGCGCCGGGAGCCCGTCTCCTGTTGGCGTGCGGCGGCATCGGCAAAACCACCGTGCTGGAACACCGCGCCGGACTCGATCGCATCACCCAACCCGTTAAACCCGGAGTCGTCGTCAGAGCCCACATAAACCGTCAGTGCCCCTCCGCTGCCACCGTCCCCGCCATCCGCCGTGGTCGGCTTTCCGCTGCCGGTGAGCCAGGCCCAAAACGCCGCAAACGGATTTGCCCCCAGCACATCCAGCCGGTTGACCGGGCCGTTGCCCACGAAAGCGTAGAAATTTTCCCCGCCGGCCTCGCCGAGGGGATCGCGGTTGAGGAAGCGACCCAGCCCCGGATCGTAATAGCGCAATCCGTAGTAAACTAAGCCCGTCTCCCCGTCGGTAAACCTGGTCGAAAACCGGAAGGGCTGGGTCGCCAACTCCTGCCGCAACGCGGCACTCAAACCCGGGTCGACGGCCGCGCGCACCGTCTCGCCGAAGGGGCCGTATTCGTAGGCCACGGCCACTTTGCCGTCGCCCGCCCCGCGGGGAGCGCGGGTGACGAGCGCGGTCACATTGCCCCCGCCGTCGTAGGCCACGTGGTAGCTCGTGAGCGCGGTGTCGCTGTGCATCGTCTGCAGCACGAGTGCCCCGACGCCGCCGGTCGCGCTCAGGCTACTGGCGACATCGAGTCCCCACACATGGCTGCGCACGATCCTGCCGGTGGCGGTGTCGAGCTCCGCGATCAGATTCCACCCGTCGTAGAGGAACTTGCGGTCGGAGGCCACCGCGCCGTTTTCCTTGACCAGCTTGCGGATGCGGCGGCCCACGTAGTCGTAGGTAAACTCCAGCTCCCGGTCCGGCGCGCCCCAGCTCGCGCCGGTGGCGTTGCGCTTCATCCGCCGCAGCCGGTTTTCCGCATCCCATTCGTAGCTCCATTGCGCATCCGAAACCAGATTGCCGTCTTCGTCATAGGCGAGCGTCTCGTGCCCGGGCCGCGTCACCGCCTGCACCGTGGCCGTCTGGGTCGTTTGCCCGGCCAGAGTGGCCGAGACGGTCACCGTCGCATTCTGCCCGTAGTTTGGCAGCGCGGCATCCCAATAGCGGTCCGACGGGCTCGCACGGACCGCGGCGATACCTCCGACCGTGACCGCCGCGTCTTTATGGCTGGTCCCGGATACCCGGGTCTTAAGGGTGCCGCGGCTGCGCGGCTGGTTCAGGGCGTTGGCGCCTTCGGCGCCGGCGGAGCCGGCGGTTGCGGTGGGCCAGTAGGAGACGGCGTCGCCGCTCACCCCGGCGGTCTTGCGGTTGCCCGCGTCATCGTAGCCGTAGCCAAAGCCGCGGCCGGGCAGCGGATGGACGATAAAATAGGGTCGGGACGATAAAATAGAGTCGGGCTTTGGGGTTTGGGGTGAACATGGCGAATGAACCGCGGCAGGGCGCCGACACGACGATTGTTACAGCCAACGCCCAACATCACCTGCCGGCTCCCTTGCGATGCACCCCGCGCTTCCTCGACGTTCACTTCCCCGTGACCGGCCGGTCGGACCTCGGGCGCTGCACGAAGAGGGCGGGCGGGGCTTTGGCGCGCTGGGCGGCTTTCCAGTCTTGCGCGAGTTGCTGGCGCGTGGCGATCGCGGCGCCGGCGGGCAACAGCACCCCGTGTTTCT
>JBIKOK010000354.1:0-4949 GCA_044358025.1 Opitutaceae bacterium | reverse complement strand
GCCCCCGCGCGGGGGGCGGTGGGGGGGGGGGGGGGGGGGGGGGGGGGGCGGGGGGGGGGGGGGGGCGGGGGGGGGGGGGCCCCCCGGGGGGGGGGGGGGGGGGGGGCCCGCGGAGAGGCGGGCGCAGAGGGAGGCGACGAGGGGGAATTCGGCCTCGTTGGTGGCGTTGACGACGACAGCGCGGATGCCGGTGCGTATCAGGTCGGCGACGACCGTGGCGTGATGCGGAACGAGCGCGTCGAACTGAAAGTGGAGGTGGGCGTCGTAGAGGGGAGGCATCGGAAGGATGAAGTGCTCACGGAACACACGGAAGACGCGGACGCAAAGCAGGGGAGCGAGAACCGCGCCGTAACCGGCGCGGCTACCCGACGCGTAATAAAAAACCGCCGGAACGACTAAAGGTGTTTTTCAGCGAAGGCGCGGATGGTGGCGCGGGCGCTGGCGAGGCCGTTGCGGCGGGTCGGGCTGAGGTTTTTCGCGAGGTCGAGGGCCTCGAGCGGATCGGGGGCGAAGGTCGCAATGTCAGCGGGGGTGGCGCCGCTGTAAAACGTGCAGAGGAGGGCGACGAGGCCGCGGACGAGGGGGCCGTCGGCGTCGCAGCGGAAGGAGCAGCGGCCGTCGCGGACTTCGCCGACGAGGTGGACGAGGGAGATGCAGCCGCGGACGCGGTGGGCGTCGGTGCGTTCGGTGTCGGCGAGGGGCGGGAGTTTTTTGGCGCGGTCGACGACGGCGCCGAGGCGTTCCTGGGGATCGTCGATGATGGCGAGGTCGTCGGTGAGGGCCTGGAGTTTTTCAGCGAGCGTCACGGGAGCGGCGGAGTTCGGGGAGGCGGGCGAGGAGGGCGGTGAGTTCGGGGAGGCGGATGGGTTTCGTCAGAATCTCGTCCATGCCGGCGGAGAGAAAGGCCTCGCGGCTGTCGGCGAGGGCGTGGGCGGTGACGGCGATGACGACGGGTTGGCGGGCGGCGGGGAACTCGGCGCGGAGCGCGCGGGTGGCGGTGGGGCCGTCCATCCCGGGCATCTCGACGTCCATGAGGACGAGATCGAAGGGCGTGGCGCGGAGGGCGGCGAGGGCCGCGAGGCCGTCGGCGGCGGAGGCGGGGAGGTAGCCGAGTTTCTCGAGCATGCGGCCGAGAACTTTTTGGTTAACCGGATTGTCCTCGGCGATGAGGATCCGGGCGGGATGACGGGAGGCGAACTGGGGGTCGAATTCGGACGTCGCGAAGGCCGGAGGGGGCGGGGTGGGGAGCTGAGCGGCCGCAGGGCGGGTGAGGATCGTGAAATGGAAAACGGATCCGGCGCCGGGAGTGCTTTCGGCCCACATATGGCCGCCCTGCAGTTCGGCGAGGTGGCGGCTGATGACGAGGCCGAGGCCGCTGCCGCCGAAGGTGCGGGTGGTGGAGCTATCGGCCTGTTCGAAGCGTTGGAAGAGGTGGGGGAGGCGTGCGGCGGGAATACCGATTCCGGTGTCGCTGACGCGGAAGGTGAGTTCGCTGGAGCCGTCGGGCTGAGAACGGGCGGAGACGTCGACGGTGATGGCGCCGCGGTCGGTGAACTTGACGGCGTTGGAGAGGAGATTGACGAGGATTTGGCGGAGGCGGGTGACGTCGCCGACGATGGTTTCGGGCGTGCCGGGGGCGAGGGTGGTGCGAATTGCGACTTTCTTTTCGGTGGCGCGGGCGACGAGGAAGCGGACGGCCGCGGCGACGCACGCGGGGAGCGAGAACGGGATGGACTCGAGGGTGAGCTTGCCGGACGTGATTTTGGAGAAGTCGAGGATGTCGTTGATGACGGTGAGGAGGTGTTCGCCGCTGGACTGGATGACATCGACGCTGTGCGTTGCTCGGGGGAGAGCGGGGTATCGCGCAGGAGGGTGGTCATGCCGATGACGGCGTTCATGGGCGTACGGATCTCGTGGCTCATGGTCGCGAGAAACTCGGCCTTGGCGCGGGTGGCCTCTTCGGCCGTGCGGCGGGCGACATCGAGGTGACGGCGAGTTTCGTCGAGGTCGGCGATGACGGCGTTTTGGCGGGCGATGATCCGGCGGAGTTCGAGGGCGTCGAGGATATGGCGCCGGAGGGTGGTGAGGGCGTGGAGTTGGTCGGGGGTGAGTTGGCGGGGTGCGCGATCGATGACGCAGAGGGTGCCGAGGGCCCAGCCGTCGTGAGTCACGAGGGGAGTGCCAGCGTAGAAACGGATGTGCGGCGCGCCGGTGACGAGGGCGTTGTCGGCGAAGCGGGGGTCGGCGCTGGCGTCAGGGACGACGAAGACGTCGTTCTGCGGTTCGGCGATGGCGTGGGCGCAAAAGGAGAGTTCGCGCGGGGTTTCGGCGGGGTCGAGGCCGACGCGGGCTTTGAACCACTGGCGGTCGGCGTCGACGAGCGAGATGAGGGCGATGGGCACCTGGCAAATCTGGGCCGCGAGGCGGGTGAGGTCGTCGCAGTCCGGCTCGGGGGGTGTATCCAGAATGCCGAGGGCGCGAAGGGCGGCGACGCGGGCGACGTCGTTGGCGGGAATGGGTGGGCTGGACATACGGCGGGCGGTGGAGCGGTGCGAGTGGCCGCCGGCCCAACGAAGGGGGAGGCGGGGCCGGATGGCAACGTCGGCGCGGGCCGGGGGAAACGGCCGCGCCGGCCCGGGAGGAGCGGACGGCGCGGAGCGGCGGCGTCAGCCGGACGAGGCGGGGGACGGCGGTGGAAAACCGCGCTCGATTGGGGCTAGAAAGAGCCTTTGACGCCGAACTGGAAGTTGACGCCGTATTCGCCCTCGGCGGCGAATTTCACGTAGCGGGGGCTGCCGAGGGCGTAGGCGTAGTTTTGGTCGCGGTCGTTGAAAATATTCCGCGCGGTGAAGTAGAGGCCGTAGCGGGCGTTGAGACGGTAGTCGCCGGAGAGGTCGAGGCGGAGGCGCTCGGCCTGGTAGTTCCAGCCGGCGGCGCCGATGTTACCGGCGGCGATGGTACCGACGCGTTTTTTGCCGACGAGGGTCCACTTGGCCATGAGGGAAGTGCCGCGGCGGTTATAGTTAAACCCCCAGTTGATGATCTTCGGCGTGAAGCCGCGGAAATCGGCTTCGGCGGGGCTGCGGTTGGTGACGAGGGTGGTGTTGGCGAAGACGCGGAAGAAGCGGGCGACGGGTTGGGCGGTGAAGGTGGCGAGGGGGGCGTTGAGGTTGAATTCCCAGCCGTTGATGTGGGTGATACCGTCGACGTTGATGGGGGCGTTGACTTGGAAGTCGGTGTATTCTTCGCCGAGACCGATGGTCTCGAGGAACGCGGGAGTCGCGATGAAGTTCCGGGTCGCGAAGGAGTTGGTGATCTGTTTCCGGAAGAAGCCGGTGGAGATCTCGCCGCCGTTGGGGGTGTAGTATTCGAGGCGGACGTCGAGGCTGTTGGCGGTCCAAGGCTTGAGGGCCGGATTCTTGGTGGTGATGGTGCCGAGGGCGGAGCCGGTGACGTTCGTCGAGGGGTCGAAGTCGACTTGGTTCACGTTGGTTGCGCCGAGGATATTGCCGAAATCGGGGCGGCCGACGGTCTGGGCGAGGCCGAGGCGGCTGATGAGGTTGGGGGTGAGGTTGTAGCTGGCGTTGAGGCTGGGGTAATAGCCGCTGTATTCTTTGCGGAGGCGGGCGCCGAGTTTTTGGTAGACGAGGGCGTCCTCGGCGATGCCGTTGGCCACGCCCTCGGGGGTGGTGGTGTTGATGGTGTTCGCGGGGAAAATGAGGATGGGGCGCTTGTTGGCGTCGAGGATGACGTTGCCGGCGGCGTCCTGGCGGTAGCGGGCGTTGTTGTCCTGGAGGACGGTCCGGCCGTCGTCGGTGGTGCGTTCGTAGCGGACGCCGGCGACCAGACGGAGGCGGTTGTTGAGGAGGGAGATGTCGCCCATGAAGTAGAGCGAATCGAGGCGCTCGACCAATTCCTCGGTGGTGGTGAGGGGGGCGCGGACATCAGTGCGGCGATTGGTGAGGGTGTTGAAATAGTGCGGGTATTGCTCGTAGAGCTGCCAGGCGCGGCGGCCGCTGACGAACTGGGCCTGCGGGGCCTTGCGGGGCATGGGGAAGGAGAGCATGGCTTCGTTCAGGAGGCTGAACGGCGTGCGAGTGATGCTGTCGTCGGCGCTGTTGGCGACGCCGTCGGGGCCGACGTAGACGGGGTTGAAGGAGCCGGTGCTGCGGCCGCGGAAGCTCTCGTTGGTGGAGATACCGGCCTTCAGCGAGAAGTTGGTTTTCTCGGTGAAGAATTTCCGTTTGGCGTCGTAGCGGGCGCTCTTGCCGATGCTGTCGTTTTCGCGGGTGCCGTTGGCGCCGTTGAGGAAGAAGCTGTAGCTGTTGAGATCGAAGGGATCGATGATCTGGCCGGCGGCGTTGCGCACGGTGATCGTGCCGGGGAGGAATTGGCTGTAGCCGTCGATATCGACGGTGGCGCCCTGAAGGCGGGCGGAGGCGGTCTCGAACTGGCGGTGGGAGATGGCGCGGTAGGTCTGGTCGGAGACGTTGTAGCCGATGCCGCCGGTGAAATCCCAGAGCGTGCCGATGTGCCGGTGATTGAGGCGGAGGATGGTGTTGCGGACGCGGACGTAGCGGGCGGTGTTGTTGGCGTTGGCGGTGCCGGAGCCGGGGCGGCCGCGGGTGAAGTTATCGCCCCAGGAAAGGGGATTGGTGCCGGTGTTGATGGAGAAATTGTGCTGCTCGTAGTCCTGCACGAGCCAGTTGCCGCCGGCGGAGAACGAGAAGACGTCGACGGAGGTGGCCTTCCAATCGAGGCGGGTGCCGAGGGCGTAGCGGTGTTCGTAGACGGGAAAGATGTTGTATTGGTAGGTGGTGAGGTAGGGATTATCGACGGTGGCCTTGAGGGGATTGGCGGCGGTGGTGGCGGTGTTGAAGGTGCGGTTGATGCGGCGGGCGGAGCCGAACTGGTCGTTCTTTACGGCGTTGATGGAGAAGCCGAACGTC
>JBIKOK010000006.1:0-72224 GCA_044358025.1 Opitutaceae bacterium | reverse complement strand
CACGGGCAGGCGGGCGCCGACCCGGGTGCGCCAAGCAACAAGGGCGGCTTGAAGTTCGCGGGCGCGGACGGGCTCGCGGGCGGCGAGGTTGTTTTTTTCCGCGGGATCGGCGGCGAGGTCGTAGAGTTCAAGTGCGTTGTCCTCGAAGAACTCGATGAGCTTCCAGTCGCCGCGGCGGAGCGAGCTCGCGGGCGTGCTGTGGTGGTAGTGGGGCAGGTGCCAATAGAGGGTGTCGCGCGGGAGGGCGGCGGCGGGGTTGCGCAGCAGGGCGGCGAGACTCACGCCGTCTTGGGGCTGCGTGTTGGGCAAGGTGGCGCGGCCGAGTTCGACGAGGGTGGGATAGAGGTCGTGGGTGATGGCGGGTGTCGCGGACGTGCGGCCGGGCGGGATGGTGCCGGGCCAGCACGCGATGGCGGGAATGCGGACGCCGCCTTCATAGAGCGTGCCTTTCTCGCCGCGCAGGGGGTGGTTCGACGTCACGACCCGGCCGCTCTGCTCGTGCTCGATGCCGCCGTTGTCGGAGAGAAAAAGGATGAGCGTGTTTTCGGCGAGGCCCGCGGCGGCGACGGCCGCCACGATACGGCCGACCGACGCATCGAGTTCCGCGAGGAGGCCGGCGTAGAGCGGGTTGCTCGGGTAGCCGGGTTGCCGCGGCTTGGCGGAGAATTTTTTTTCCAGCTCGGGCGTCGTGGAGAGCGGGATGTGCACGGCGTAGTGCGAGACCTGGAGGAGAAAAGGTTGCGCGCGGTGCCGGGCAATGAAGTCAACCGCGCGGTCCGTGAGGTATTCGGCCGTGCGTTGGGGAGTGGGGCGAGTGGCCGAGGCGGGTTGGGTATGGCCCTGCGTTTCGTGAGCGGTTTGCCAGCCCTGTTGCGTGGGGCCGAATCCGGCACCGCCGAGATGCCATTTGCCGAAGTAGCCGGTTTTGTAGCCCGCCGCACCGAGGCGTTCGGCGAACGTCTCGACCTCGAGCGGCAGTTGCAGCGGCACGACCGGATCGGCGAGACGCGCGTAGGGCCGGCGGTGGCCGGGGACATGCTGCGTGATGCCGAAGCGCGCCTGGTCCTGACCGCTCTGGAGATTTGTGCGCGTGGGCGAGCAGACGGGGCCGGCGTAGAATTGGGAGAAGCGCAGGCCTTCGCGCGCGAGCCGGTCGATATTCGGCGTCTCGTTAAAGGTGTTGCCATAGCAGCCGAGGTCGGCCCAGCCGAGATCGTCGGCGAGGATGAGAATGATATTGGGCTTAGTCCCTTGGGGAAACGCGCTGGTGGCCGACGCGAGCAGACAGGCGGCCACCAACCGCCAGCGGAGCAGATTCATCGAGGGGAAGAAAGGGATGCGCATCGGGGGTGGTTCACTCGCCGATGCGGCCGGGAAGATACTCGACCATGCGGCCGATGTAGTCGGTGACGTCTTTATTTTTCGGGTCGACGTAGGTGGCGGCGCGGATGGCGGGAATGAGCGGACGGGCGCGAGGACCGAGGCGGCTGATGACACTCAATGCTGAGAGTCGGGTGAACCCATCGTCGGCGCGCAGGGCGGCGGTGAGCACGGGCAGCGCCTGGTCGAGCCGGTCGAGCCCGGCGAGCGCCTCGGCGGCGGCGAGACGCACGTCGGGCGAGGGATCGGCGAGAGCGGCGATGAGCGAGGGCACGGCGGGGCGAGCGGCGGCACCGAGAGCGAGATGGCCGAGAGCCCCCCACCAACGGAGCGCGGCATCGTCGGCCCGGAGGAGCGCGGCGAGGGCGGGCAGATCGGCTGCAGTGGCGCGGCCCGCAAGATCGGCCGCGCGGAGCAGGTCAGGGAGCGGATTGCGGCGAGGGTCGCTGGCGAGCGCGTAGAAATCGCGACCGGCGCTGCGGACGTGGAGTTCGCGTTCGGGGAGCAGGCCGAGATCGCCGGCGGCGGTCATCTGGGCGGTGAGGGTGGCGCGGAGTCGGGCGAGATCGGCGGCATAGGCCGGATCGGCGGCGAGGTTGTTGACCTGCCACGGATCGCGCTGCACGTCGTAGAGTTCTTCGACGGCTTTTCGCGGGGCAAAGTAGCGTGCGGGGGGACCGGTGAGTTGGCCGGCGCGGTGGAGGCGTTCCCAAGCGCGCGTGCTCTCGTGCTGCCAAACGTAGCTCATGTATTGGCCGTAGGGCAGGTGCGGTTGGAAGTTGCGCAGATATTGGAACCGATGATCGCGCACGTAGCGGATGGTGTCCGCGCATTCGCCCTGGCGATCCTTGCCGCCGAAGACGAGCGCGCGCGGGGCGCCGGCTTGGGGGCCAAGGAAGGCGGTGCCTTGGAAATGTCCGGGCAAGTCGAGACCGGCGAGGCTCAGCACAGTCGGCGCGAAGTCGACGAAGCTCACGAGGCGATCGGTGGCGGTGCCGGGCGCGGCGGGGGCGAGGTGGCGCCATCTCGGCGGGAAGCGCACGAGGAGCGGCACGCGCAGGCTCGGGCCCCACGCAAACATCTTCACCCCGGGCATGCCGGTGCCGTGGTCGGAAAAGAAAAACACGATGGTGTCGTCAGCGAGTCCGTCGGCCTCGAGTTCGGCAAGCACATCGGCTACCTGATAATCCATCGCGGTGACGTTCTCATAGTGGCGCGCCCACTCGCGGCGAAACTCGGGCGTGTCGGGGTGGAACGGCGGGAGCGGAACTTGGGCGGGATCGCGGCGCTGGGCGGGCGTGAGGCGGCGCGTGTTCTCGCGGTATTTTGCGTCCGAACAAAAAATCTGGCTCTGGTGGGAGACGGTAAAGTTGAAGACGGAAAAGAACGGCTGGCCGGCGGCGCGTTTGCGCCAGTGCGCCCGATTGCTCGACTCGTCCCACGTGGCGCGCGGGGTGGCGAAGTTGTAGTCCTCCTTCACGTTGTTCGAGGCGTAGTAGCCGGCGGCGCGCAGGTAGGCGGGGAAAAGTTTGAAATCGGCCGGCAACGGAGCCTGCGAGCGCATGTGGTGGGTGCCGAGGCGGAGCGGATAAACGCCCGTGATCAGGCACGAGCGACTCGGGGCGCAGACGCCGGTATAGGCAAACGCCTGAGTGTAGCGCACACTCTCGCGCGCCAGCGCGTCGAGGCGCGGCGTCCTGGCAAACGTATCGCCGTAAGCGCCGAGGTGCGGGCTGGTATCCTCGCAGGTGATCCAGAGGATGTTGGGGCGTGCAGTATCCGCAGCGAACAGGCGGAGGGCGAGGAGCAGACCGACGACGAGCAGACGGAGGCAAGACATGGGAGCGGGGGAGCGGGCAGGACTACCGACTGCGGCCGGCGGCGACGATCGCGGCGAGGCGGGCTTTGAGCTTTTCGCCGAGCTCGGGATTTTTCGCGAAGACGTCCGTCTTCTCACCGGGATCCTTTGCGAGATCGAAGAGCTGGAACTGGGGCTGCGGCGTGCGCTGGAGCGGCTGCTCGACGATTTCGTTGTTGGCGAATTTGGTTTCGTAGCGGACGAGTTTCCAATCGCCGACGCGGAAGCCGAAGTTCCCGGTGCCGCCGTTGTCCTGCTGGACGAAGTGCTCGCGGCCTTTTGCGCCGGGTTGGCCGAGGAGGGCGCCGGAGACGTCGAAGCTGTCGGTGCAGGCGTCGGCGGGCAGCGGCGTGCCGGTGAGCGCGGCGAGGCTGGCGGCGAGGTCGATGGTGGAGACGACCTCGGTGGAGACGCCGGGCGAGATGCGGCCCTTCCAACGCGTGATGAACGGGGTGCGCGTGCCGCCTTCGTAGACGCTGTATTTTCCTCCGCGCAACGGGCCGCCGGCGCGGTGGTTGCCGCGTTGCTCGAGGGCGCCGTCCTTGTAGCCGTCATCCATCACGGGACCGTTGTCGGAGCAAAGGACGACGAGCGTCTTTTCCGCGAGACCGAGGCGGTCGAGGGTTTTCATGACCTCGCCGACCTGCCAGTCGAATTCGAGAATCGCATCGCCGCGGAAACCGAGGCCGGATTTGCCCTGGAAACGCTCGTGGGGCAGGCGCGGGACGTGGAGATCATGCGAGGCGAGGAAGAGGAAGAACGGCGCGGTGCGGTGGGCCTCGATCCAGGCGTTCGATTTCGCGGCCCAGGCGTCGGCGAGGTCTTCGTCGCGGAAGCGCGCGGTTTTTCCGCCGGTGTAAAAGCCGATGCGGGAAATGCCGTTGTGGATGGTGCCGTTGTGGCCGTGCGACCAATCCATCTTGAGTGTATCGCGATGGCTGATGCCCGTGGGGTGATCACCGGCCGGCAGTTTGTCTCCGACCCAGAGCGGATCTTTGGGGTCGAGATTGAGCACGCGGTCGTTTTCGACGAAGACCTGCGGCACGCGGTCGTTGGTGGTGGGCAGGAGAAAATTATAGTCGAACCCGATCTCGCGCGGACCGGGCGTGATCGAGCCGTTCCAATTGGGACCTTTGCCCTGGGCGCCGAGGCCGAGGTGCCATTTGCCGATGACAGCAGTTTTGTAGCCGGCAGCTTTGGCGATGTCGGCGATGGTATAGGTGTCGGGTGGCACGACGAGGTGGCCGTTGGGCGGGGCGATGCCGGTGCCCTTGTGGCGGAAGGCATAGTTGCCGGTGAGAAACGAGTAGCGCGTGGGCGTGCAGGTGGACGCAGAGCAGTAGCCGCTCGTGAAGCGCAGGCCCTCGGCAGCGAGGCGGTCGATGTTCGGCGTTTTGAGCGCGGTGGCGCCGTTGGCGGAGATATCACCGTAGCCAAGGTCGTCGGCCATGATCACGATGACGTTCAGTTTCTCGGCGGCGTGGGAGAAAACGGCGGAGAAGGGGAGAGGGAGAGAAAGAGCGAGGGGGAGAAGGAGGGCGCGGAGGTTCATGGAGGGACGACGAACGAGAGAGGGGCGGATTGAGAGCGACGGAGAATGGTGAGGGCGGTCTATTTGGGACGATGGGCGTCGAAAGTGCGTTGGTGGTGGCGCATGATGTCGTCGCCATTTTTATCGTGGCTGCTGGTGACGGTGTGCGCGACATCGGGGATGGCGAGAAACGTGTGCGCCACGCCGAGCGATTTGAGATAGGCGGAGAACTTGAGGTTGAACTGGTCGTTGAAACATGGGGTGCCGGCCCAGCCCACCGTTGGGAAAGACGTAGATCGCGGGCTTGATCTTTCCGGCGGCAAGGGCGCGGTCGACGTAGTCGGCGAGCCGCACGCTCTGGCCCTCGCCGCCGGGACGACCGCCGTGCAGGTGATACACCACGGGGTAGCGTTCCGGCGCGGTGTCGTAGCCGGGCGGGAGGCAGATGTCGTAGCCGACGGCGCGGCCCATTGATGGGCTCAGGAAGGTCGCGTGCTTCACCGCTACGGGGCGCGATTTCTTCGCGGTCTCGTTTTTCGCGAGCGGAGAAACCCAGAAGAGGGCGGCTTGCTGCTTCGAGGTCTTCGGGGCTTTCGCGGCTGCGACCGCGGTCGTGCTCAACGCGAGGCCAGCGAACATGACCGCGGGGAGAGCACGAAGATGGAGTCGCATGGGGCCGTGGGCTGGGCGGTCGGTTAGGGCGCCCACGTGGTCTGTGCGGTGCGGCCCTCGGGGCGCCACCAAGTGTCGAGTTTGGCGGCGAGCGCGGCGACGACGGCGGCATTTTGCGCGGCGAGGTTTTTGTTTTCGTGCGGATCGGCCAAGAGATCGAAGAGCTGCGGGCGTTTTTCGTCGCGGGGATTCGACGAGGCATAACGCGCGCTCACGGCGCCGTCGTAAGTGAGCAGCAATTTCCATTTACCCTCGATCACCCAGCGGTAAACGAGGCTGTCGGCGGGACGGTCAATGTTCGCGACGTCGTGGGCGAAGGTCTCGCCATAGGCGATGGTGCGGGGCGTGGGCTGGCCGCTTTTGAGGACGGGCAGGAGATTGTAGCCCGGGAGGTTTTTCGGCGGGGTGAGCCCGGCGGCAGCGAGGGCGGTCGGAACGATGTCGATGCTGGAGCCGAGTTGTTCGCCCCGGAGGCCGGGCCGGATCACCCCGGGCCAGCTGTAGAACGTGGGCTGGCGGATGCCGCCTTCGTTGGCGGTCTGTTTTGAACGCGGGGCGTAGCCGCCGCCGTTCTCCTGCTGAATCCACCCGTTGTCGCCGATGTAAACGACGAGGGTGTTCTGCGTGAGACCCTTGGCGTCGAGGCGGCCGAGCAACTGGCCGCACGTTTCGTCGAACCACTCGACCATCGCGTAGTAGCGGGCGATGTGGTCCGACGCGATGCCCTTGGCCTTGTATTTTTGGAAGAGGTGGTCGGGGGGCGTGTGCGGCGTGTGCGGCAGGAACGGGGCATACCAGACAAAGAACGGTTTCTTCTCGGCCGTGGCGTGATCGATGAAGTCGAAAATTGGCGTCAGCCCTTCGCGTCCGATCTTGAGTCCGTCGTCGCCGTGACGTCCGCCGGGCTGGGGAAATCCGCGCGTCATGCCGTGGGTGAATCCGCCGCGCTGGTAGCTGCCTTCCCACCATTTTCCGGATTGGTGGCTGAGATAGCCCTGATCGCCGAGGAGCTTCGCGATGGATGGTTGCCGGTAAAATTGCGCGATGAGTTTTTCGCGGAGGGCTTCGTAAGCGGCGGATTCACCGGGCTGCTTGGCCGCTTTTTCGGCCTTGGTCGCCTTCGGCGCCTTGGGGGCACGGGGGGCGGGCTCGCTCAACAGCGCGGGATCGTTGCCACTGATCTTGTGTTGGTGCGCGTAGAGACCGGTGGCGAACGTAGCGAGTGCGGGGCGGCAGAGGGCCGTGGGCACATAGCCGCGCGAAAACACGGCGCTGCGGGCAGCGAGCTTGTCGAGGTGGGGGGTCTCGATCTGTTTGTGGCCCATCAAGCCGTAGTCGGTCCAGCCATGGTCATCGGAGATGATGAACACGATGTTGGGGCGAGTGGGCTCGGCGGCGAATGCAGCGACGTGGCCGACGACCGCGAAGGCGAGGGCAAGAGAGGAGAGAAACTTCATGGGATAACTCAGGGGACAGCGGGCGCGCGGGGTTATTTCCGCAAGGTGAGGTTAACGCGGCGCACATCCATCACGGAGGCACCGGGGATCTGGAGCGCGCGGAGCGTGAGCGGACCGCGGCCTTTTTCGAGTTGCACGGTGCCGAGCGTGAGCGGGCGAAACTCCTTCATCTGCGATTCCGCGGGCGGGCGCGGGAGCGTATCCTGATTCGTATAAAGGGGCGGGTCCCAGCCGGGGGAGACCTTGCCGGTGAGTTTGGCATTCCTGAAACTGAGTTCGATGGTGGAACCTGCGTCGGGCACGCGGCAGGTGTAGTCGATCGTCACGTCGTAGGTACCGGCCGTATGGACATCGATGTCCCACGTGATTTTGTCGGCGGGGTTCGTCCAATTGACGAAGTAGGAGCTGTTGGGCGCGTTCGAACTTCGCTTGACGGACCCGTGACCGACACCGTCGCGCGCCGGCAGCATCGTGAGCGGAAACTCGGCGTAACCCACGGAATAGGGCCGGTCATCAGGCGGAAGGAACGGGGCCCCGGCGGCGTTGGCCTTCTTTTTGCCCTTGGAATTGGTTACTTCGGTCGGGGTCGTGAGGGTGACCCCGCCCAGCATGTCTTTGCGCCAGGCTGCGGCGGCGTCCGAAAGTTTTTTGGCGATCTCCGGGTGATCGGCGGCGAGGTCGCGCTGTTGGCCGTAATCGGCGACCATGTCGAAGAGACGTCCGGTGGAATCGAGGCGATGCTGTTGGGTGCGGACGCTGACAGCAGTGTTCCACGCGTTGAAAATCATGCGGTCAGGCCAATTGGTTTTCTGACCGAGCACGAGCGGGGAGAGATCGCGACCATCGAGGGGCGCGCTGCCGACGCGCGCGACACCTGCGAGCGAGGTAATCGTCGGCAGGAGATCGATGGCCCCGGCGATCTGCTCGATGCGCTGGCCGGCGGGAATTTTCGCGGGCCAACGGAGGTAGCCCACGGAGCGGACACCGCCCTCGTCGGTGCTACCTTTGCGGTTCTTCATGCCGCCGTTCCAACGGAAGGAATTGGGGCCATTGTCGGAGAAATAAAATACGATGGTGTTGTCCGCGAGCTTCAGCTCGTCGAGGCGTGCGAGAATGCGGCCGACGTTCCAGTCTTGGTTTTCAATCATCGCGAGGGCGCAACGGGTGTGCTCGAGTTCTTCCTGATCGGGGATGGTCGCGCGCTGGGCGAGGGATTTGTTTTTGAAGCGCTGCCAATAGGAATCGGGCACGGCCCAAGGCGAGTGGGGCGTGGTGAACGGCACGTAGCAGAGGAAGGGCTGGTCCTTGTTCTTGGTAATGAACTGCAGGGCGCGGTCGGTGCAGACATCGACGATATAGCCGGAGGTGCGGATCGTGCGGCCGTTGTCGTCCAACGGCGCGTCGAAGTATTCGCCCCAGTGCCCCGCCGTGTAGCCGAAATATTCGTCGAAGCCGCGGGCGCGGGGATGGTAGGGCCATTGCGTGCCGTTGTGCCATTTGCCAAAGGCGCCCGTGGCATAGCCAGCGGCCTTGAAGGCGTCGGCGATGGTTTTTTCCGTGAGATCCAGCCGCTCCTGGCCGGTCGAGACGCCGCGCACGCCGCCGCGCGGATGATAACGGCCGGTGAGAAATTCCGCGCGAGTCGGCGCACAGACGGGCTGCACGTAGAAGCGATCGAGCGAGGCTCCGCCGGACGCGATGCGGTCGATGTTGGGCGTGGCAACCTGCGTGTTCCCCGAGAAGCCGTAGTCGCCCCAGCCGGCGTCGTCGGCGAGGAGGATCACGATATTGGGGCGGGCGGACGGCGCGGCGGCGGAAAGCGGCGCGGCGGCAGCGAGCAGCAGACCGGCGAGAGCGAGGATGGGTCGGAGGTGCATGGGGAAAGGGGCGAGGTGGCGGGGCTATTTTTTCTGCTTCGTCTTTTGGGCGTTGGACTCGGGTGAGCCCGGGCGGATTGACGCGCGGCCGTTCGGCTTGGTGACGTCGTAGGCGGGATTGGGGGTGGGGAATTTGGCACCGACGGTGCGCTGCCAGGCGGCGAGTTCGCTGCGCAGGGAGGCGACGCGGACGGGTTCGCGGGCGGCGAGGTCGGTGGCCTCGGCGAGATCCGTGACGACATTGTAGAGTTCGAAACGATCGTCTTCGAACCAGTGAATGAGTTTCCATGGGCCGCGGCGAACGGCGGCGGCGGGCGCTCCGCCTTGGTTACCGTAGTGCGGATACTGCCAGAAGATCGCGCGGTCGGGTGCGGCGCCGCCGCGGAGCACGGGCACGAGGCTGATGCCATCGAGAATCTGGCCGGGGGCGGGCTTCGCACCGGCGGCTTCGAGCAGCGTCGGGAAAAAGTCGGGGCTCGTCACGGGCGCAGCGAGGACGGAGCCGGGCGGCACGGTGCCGGGCCAGCGCACGAGGAGGGGCTCGCGAATGCCGCCTTCATACATCCAGCCCTTCCCGCCGCGCAGCGGGAGATTGGAGGTGGGCCAGCCTTCGCTGGTGGACAGGCCGCCATTGTCGCTCGTGAAGAGGACGATCGTGTTTTCGGCGAGACCGAGGGCGTCGAGTTGCGCGAGCACCTTGCCGACGGCGAGGTCCATGGCCTCGACCATGCCGGCGTAGACGGCGTGGTCCTGGGTGAGGCGCACATCGCGCTCTCCTTCCCGGCCCCATTGCTCGGCGAGGCCGAGCTTCGCGCGTTTCTCTTCGTATTTTTTCTTGAGATCGGGGCGCGCCATCAGCGGCGTGTGCACGGAGTAGAAAGGGAAGTAAGCGAAGAACGGGCGGTCTTGGTTTGCCGCGATGAACTTGGCTGCTTCGGTGGCGAGGCGGTCGGGCAGGTGTTCGCCCGGCGGGCCGTCGGCGAGGCGCGGGTTGCCATAGGGGGAAAAATATTTGTCGCCGCCGTAGGGGCCGCCCTTGTCGATGCCGCCGAGGTTGTGATCGAAACCCTGATTCTCGGGCCACCAGCCCGCGGGGCCGAGGTGCCATTTGCCGGCGAAGAAGGTCGCGTAGCCGGCGGCCTTGAGGGATTTCGCGAGTGTCGGTGAGTCGAGGGCGAGACGGTCGGTGTAGGCGGCCGGGAGGAGCTTGGTGTTGCGTTTCCAGTCTTTCGGCTGCGGGGCGCCGATGTAGTCGGTGATACCCGAGCGTTGCGGCCACTGGCCGGAAAGAATGCTCGCGCGCGTCGGCGAGCAGACAGGGCACGCGGCGTAGGCATCGGTGAACTTCGCCCCTTCCCGGGCGAGGCGGTCGAGGTGCGGGGTCTCGTAGAACGTGCTGCCGTAGGCGCCGAGATCCTGGCGGCCGAGATCGTCGGCGAGGAAGAACACGATGTTCGGCGGGCGCTGGTTGACCGCGGCCGTGAGCGGCGCGGCGCTGCTCAGCAGGCCGACGAGGGTGACGCAGATCGCGACGGAAAAACCGGCGAGTTTCGTTCGCAGAGCGGGGAAGCGGTTCATGGGGTCGATTTAGATTTGGTGCGGCTTTGACGGTGTTTGCGGAGGTCGTCCCACTCCCAGACCCCGCAGCGCGTGGCCCATTCCTGCCAGAGGGTCGCGAGTTCCCGGGTTCGTGCGGGCTGGGCGGTGGCGAGGTTATTTCCTTCCGCGCGGTCGGAGCCCAGGTCGTAGAGTTCCCACGCGCCGCGGCCTTTGGCGACGGCCTTCCAGTCGCCGCGCCGCACCGCTTTGTGGCCTTCGTGTTCCCAAAAGAGCGTCCGGGCGACGGGTGCGGGCCGGCCTGTGAGGGCGGCCGCAAAGCTGCGACCCTCCGCCGGCAGGACCGCACGGTTGTGACGGGTGGCTGGATACGTGGCGCCCGCCAATTCCACGACCGTGGGCATGAGGTCGATGACGTGCCCGGCCTGATGGCGCAGCTCACCGCGGCCGGTGATGCCAGCCGGCCAGTGCGCGATCAGCGGGGTGGAAATGCCGCCCTCGTGCGTGGCGATCTTGAAATTACGGAACGGCGTGTTGGAGGCGTTGGCCCATTCCAGCCCGGCGCTGGCATAGGAGCGTCCGGTGCCGATCGGTGCGCCCTCGACGCCGCGACTGAAGCCACCGGGGCCGCCCTCGGCGGAGCACCCGTTGTCCGAGAGAAACAGGATCAGCGTGTTCTCGAACTGGCCGAGCGCCTTCAGTTTCGCCACGAGCCGGCCGACGTTTTGATCGATGCAGTCAACCTGTGCGGCGTAGATCTCCATCCGATGCGCGAGCTCGCGGCGGGCGCTTTCTGAGCGGTCGGGCCACGCTTTCGCCGCGGCATCGCGCGGCCCCAGCACCGCATCGCGCGCGACCAGGCCCATTTCTTTCTGCCGGGCAAAACGCCGCTCGCGCACCGCATCCCAGCCGCGATCGTAACGCCCGGCGTATTTCGCGATGTCCGCCGGCTTGGCCTGCAGGGGCCAGTGCGGTGCGATGTGAGCGAGATAGAGGAAGAACGGCTGCTTCGTCCGCGTGACCGCTTCGTCCACGAAATCCAGCGCCCGGTCCGTGAAGGTATCCGTCACATGCAAATCCGCCGGCGGCTCGATGCGCTCGGCGCCGCTGACGAAAAAGACTTCCTTCCGGAGCTCGAGGGTGTCTTTGAAATACACACCGCCGCCGGACGGCGTGCCCCAAAAGCGGTCGAAGCCGCGATCGAGCGGCCATTGCCCCGGCGCTGAGCCGACGTGCCATTTGCCGGTCATGAGCGTGGTGTAGCCGGCGGGTTTCAGCACTTCCGCCAGCGTGACGCAGCGGTCGTTGAGAAAGCCCTGATACGACGGGATGCCGTCGTTGGCGACCATGTGGCCGATGCCGGCCTGATGCTGATAGAGGCCCGTGAGCAGGGCGGCCCGCGTGGGGCAGCAGCGAGCGGTGTTGTAGAACTGCGTGAACCGCACGCCGTCCTTGGCCAGCGCGTCGAGGTGCGGCGTCTCGATCTCGCTGCCGTAAGCGCCAAGATCGGACCAGCCGAGATCGTCCGCGAGGATGACGACGATGTTGGGGCGGGTCGCCGCGTACAACGGACTTACCCAACCCAGCAAGAGCAGGAGGGCGAAACGGAAGCCGGGGCGGCGGGGTCGGGGCGACGGCATGGGGCAGTGTCGGCGTGGGCGAACTTACTTGTTTTTCCGTTTTTTCCCGGCGGCGCCGGGCGCGGGCGGCGATTCAACCGGATCCCAGTTGGGATGGCGCACGTGTTCGGCTGCCATGATCGCTTCGATTTTGGCGACCATCGCAGGATGCTCGGCCGCGACATTGTTTTTTTCGACGGGATCGCGCGCCAGATCGTGGAGTTCCAAGGGCCCGCGCAGCGCCGTCCGATAGCCCTTCCAGTCGCCGAGCCGCACCGCCTGCTGAAACGGCACCGGCCCTTCGTAGATTTCCCAGTAGAGATGTGTGTGCTGCGACGGCGTCGGGTCGCCCAGGAAGGTGGGCACGAGGCTCAGACCGTCGGTTTTGGGCGGCTTCACGCCCGCGAGGTCACACGCCGTCGCCATCCAATCGACATGGCTGGTCAACGTGTCGCTAGTGGTGCCCGCCCTGATTTTTCCGGGCCAGCGGGCGATGAACGGTGCGCGAATCCCGCCTTCGCGCAGTTCGCGCTTCGCGCCCCGGAGTCCACCCGATGCATTGAAGGTCGCGCCGCCGGGCCCGGCCGCGCCGTTGTCGCTCGTGTAGATGACGAGCGTGTTCTGATCGAGACCCAGGTCGCGCAACGTCTGCATCAGGGTGCCGACGTCGCGATCAAGCCGCTGCAGCATCGTGGCGTGGGTCTTGATCGCCTCGGACCACGGCTGCCCGACAAAATCGGGGGAGATCGCCGGGACTTCGAAATCACCATGGGGCAACGTCCACGCGGCGTAGCAGAAGAACGGCCGGTCCTTGTGCGCCGCGATGAACGCCAGCGTTTCCTTGAGAATGAGGTCGACGCTGTAATCCGTCCCGACGCCCTTGGCGAGTTTGGTGCCGGCGGGGCGGTTGCCCGCGAGTTTTTCTTCGGCGCTGTTGCGCACCAGATAGAGCGGAAAAAAACTATGGGCGTGGACCTGGTCGTAATAGCCATACCACTGATCGAAGCCCTGCTGCTCCGGAACCCCAGTGGTTCCCGGATTCCCGAGGCCCCACTTGCCGAAACCGCCCGTCGCGTACCCGGCTTCCTTCAGTTTCTCGGCGACCGTGATTTCGTCGGGGGCGAGCGAGATGAGCCCGTGCTTGCTCATATTCGCGCGCCGGGTGCCGTGGCCGGTGTGCAGACCGGTCATTAAGACATTGCGCGTCGGCGCGCACACGGCGCTACCGCTGTAAGCCCGCGTGAACTTCATCCCCTCGGCCGCGAGTCGGTCGATGTTGGGCGTCGGGATCACCTTGGACCCGTAGCAGCCGACCTCGCCGATGCCTTGGTCGTCGGCCAGGATGAAAATCAGATTCGGTTTTGCCGGGGCGGCGGGTGCGGCGAACGAGAGCGCGAGTCCGAGCGCACTGGAAAACAGAAAACAGACGAGAGTCCGGTTCACTTCTTGGCCTTTCCTTTCTTCGCCGCCGGAATGTCGGGATCGTTGACCGGACCGGACATCGGCGGGGTCTCGTAGAACTTTCCGTCGTCAACGAGGCGCGGATCGCCGGTGCGGGTGAGTTCGCCCATGAGACGTGCTTCCATCGTCGCGCGGGCGGCAGCGAAGCGCGGGTCGGCGGCGACATTCTTGGTCTGCTGCGGGTCCGACTTGAGGTCGTAGAGTTCCTCGCGCGGACGTTTGCCGTAGATCCAATTGAAGTGATCCTTCCACTTCGGATCGTTGCGCCGGGTGACAAACCACGCCTTGGTCGGGCTGGCGTCATCATCGGGGAACGTGGCCCGGGTTTCTTCGGTGAGCTCCTCGATCGTCGGAGGATTGGAACCGTCAAGCCGGTAAGGATCACCCAGCGGCCAACGGTCAGGGCGGAAATTGATGATATAGAGGAAATCGTGGGTGCGGATCGCGCGCTGCGGATACGGCGTGTAGTCGGCACGGGCGATTTCGACGTGGCGCTCGCGGCCGATGTAGACGGCGTCGCGGGCGGGCTCCACCTGGCCGGATTTGGTCGAGCGCAGGAGATTCACGAGGCTGCGGCCGGTCATGACGGCAGGCGGTTTCAGTCCGCCCATTTCGAGAAACGTCGGGGCAAGGTCCGGCAAGGTGATGAGATCGTCGACCACGCGACCGCCGGTCACACCGGGGCCGCGGATCGCCAGGGAGACACTGGCGCCGAAGTCGTAGAGGTTGCACTTGCCGTGGCCGAAGCCGGGCGCGCCGTGGTCCCCGCTGACGACGATCAGGGTGTTGTCGAGTTCGCCGATTTCGGCGAGACGCGCGAGCAAGACCCCGAGCGCGGCATCGACGGCCTGCGCTTCCCCGAGGTAGTCGGCGAAGTCTTCGCGCAATTCCGGGACGTCGGGCAAATAGGCCGGCATTTTCCCCTGTAACGAATCGGGCTCGATCCCCCACAGTTTTTTGCCGGAGCCCTTCATCCATTTGCGGTGGGTCGTGGTCGGACCAAACCAATAACAGAAGGGCTGGCCGGGTTTTCGGGCGGCGAGGAAGGCGTTGAAATTGCCGCGGACCTCGTCGTAGATCGCGTTTTTTGCCGCTTCGAGGGGCTGACCTTGGGCCACCATGGCAGTGACGTGGGTGGAAAACTTGTTGAACCGACTGCCCGCTTTTTCATAGGCGTATTTTCCCGCGCCGTAGGGAGCGTCGCTGGGCGTACCGGGGCCCCAGACCTTGTAGGTTTCGCCGAGATGGTAGCCGGCTTCGCCCAACAGGAGCGCGTAGGAAGGATTGGAATAATCCCAGATGGCGCCGCGCAGAATCGACGCGCGGCCGGTGCGCCAGAAGTGTTGGCCGGACAGGATGGCGCTACGGCACGGGGTGCAACTCGGCGCGGAGACGAAGGCTTTGCGGAACAACACGCCCTCGCGGGCGACGCGGTCGAAATTCGGCGTCTGGACGGCGTCGCTCAACGTGCCCGGGCCGTCGAGCTTGGCGTAGGCGCTCGCGTAGCGGCCCCAATCGTCGGCGAAGGCGAAGAGGATGTTGGGGCGTTTCGCTTCGACGGCGGCCGCGGATTCGGCGCCGAGCACGGAGACGAGCAGGAGGAGGCAGAGGCGTTTCATAGGGCAAAGAGCGGTGGGGGATGGAAAGGGGTAAGCAACCGATCGACGAGGGGACGCTCAATTGGCTTTGGCTTTTCGATTCAGCGGAAAATCCGGCGCATCGGTGCGCGCGGTGGTGAGGAGCTTTTCGAGCGCGGCGGCGACCGTGGATTCGGCGCCCGCGACGTTTTTGGTTTCACCGAGGTCGGTCGCGAGATGGTAAAGTTCGACCGGACGCCCGGGGGCGGGGCGGAAGGCTTTCCAATCACCGCGGCGCACGGCTTGTTGCGGCGCGGCCTCCCAGTAAAAGTGATCGCGCAGGGCCTGTTTGGCCGGCTGCCCGGTGAGCGTCGGCACGAGGGAAACGCCGTCGAGGCCAGCGGGGATGGTCGCGCCGGCGAGCGTCGCGAAGGTCGGAAACATGTCCGCGAAATCCGAGACCAGCGTCGAGTGGCTGCCGCGCGCGATGCGCCCCGGCCAGCGCGCGATGAACGGCACGCGGATGCCGCCCTCGTAGAGAGTGAATTTCAGATCGCGGAGCGGGCCGTTGCTGTCGAAGAACTCGGGGTCCTGGCCGCCGGCGGTGATGGGGCCGTTGTCGCTGGTGAAGATCACGAGCGTGTTTTCCGAAAGTTTCAGTTCGTCGAGCAGATCGAGGAGGCGGCCGATATCGCGGTCGAGGCGGGTGATCATCGCGGCGCGGGCGGCCCGCGGCTCCTTTTGCGCGGCGTAAGTTTTGGCGCCGGGAAACGGTTTGGGCTCCGGCCATTTGCCGCGGTATTCCGCGAGGGAATCCGCGGGCACGGCGACCTCGGCGTGCGGGAGCGTGAAGGCGCCGAAAAAGAAAAACGGGCGGTCTTTGTGCCGGCGGACGAAGTCGAACGTCTCGCGCATGAACAGATCCTGCGAATACACGGC
Organism: Opitutaceae bacterium; assembly: GCA_044358025.1. GTDB lineage: Bacteria > Verrucomicrobiota > Verrucomicrobiia > Opitutales > Opitutaceae > GAS368. Next base: position 56,296 of record JBIKOK010000006.1, on the reverse strand, counting down.
GCGTCCGCCGTCCGCGTTCTCCGGGATTTCGACGCGTTGGCCGTTTTTCCAGAGGTGATCGGGATAGTGGGTGTGGGCGTGGCTTTGGTCGATGAAGCCGAAAAACTCGTCGATCCCCTTGGCGGCGGGCGCGCCGGTGCTGTCGAGCTCGCCGAGGCCCCATTTACCCACGGCGCCGGTGGCGTAGCCGACCTCCTTGAGAGCCGACGGAAAAGTGCGGTCGGAGGCGCGCAACGGGAGCTTGCTGTTGGCGCGGATGAAGGTGTGCCCGCCGTGCAAGCCCGTCATGAGCACGGTGCGCGAGGGCTGGCACGACGGAGCACCAGCATAGTGCTGGGTGAAACGCATCCCCTCCTGCGCCATGCGATCGAGGCGGGGCGTCCGAATGAGTTTCTGCCCGTAACTGCCGAGATCGCCGTAGCCGAGGTCGTCGGCGAGCAGATATATGATGTTGGGCTTGGCGCCCTGCGAAAACGTCAGCGTGGCCAGTGCCAGCACGCACCCGACGAGGAGGGAAAAGCGGAGGAACATCATGGGGGGGGGAGCGCTACGATGGAGCGGGCGTCACGCGCGGGGCAATCTTCTTTGCCTGACTCTTCCGCGATGGAGGGACCGCCGGCGCACAAGGACCGGAACCCAATGGCGCGGTAACGTTCAGGCCCGCGCCGCGCGCCGAAAAACGGGCGGAATGGCTTGCGATTCGTCGCCCACGATCTCCCTTCCGCCGATGCGCCTCATCTCTGCCCTGTTCTGCTGTGTGGTTCCCCTCTCATTCGTGGCCTCGTCCGCCCTAGGCCAGGAGAGTTCGATCGCATCGGTCACCCGCGACAGTGACGGGCGAGGCCGACCCCTGTGGGAGGCTGGCCTGGCGGGTATCGGGGGTTATGTGGCCGACTATCCGGGTGCGGCCCAATCGCGTTTCCGCGGGTTACCCGTGCCGTATTTCATTTACCGCGGGGAGGTCTTGCGCGCCGGTGACGGCGGCATTCTGCGCGGCCGTTTTCAAATCAACGACACGCTGGAGTTCGATCTGAGTTTCGGCGGTTCGCTCAATGCCGATTCCGACAAGAACACCTTGCGCCGCGGACTTCCCGACTTGGATTTCCTCGCTGAGATCGGTCCGCAACTGACCTGGCGGGCCTGGCAAGAAAAGGACCGCTCGGTGACGGTCAATCTGCCCGTGCGAGCATCCGTCTCGCTGGGCGACGGCGGAGTGCGGTCGCAGGGTTTCGTGCTCAATCCCCGCGTGACCTACCGCGACCGAGCCTTCATTGGCGGCACGACGTTGTCGCTCGGGGTCGGCCCAATTTTCGCGACCGAGCGGCTGATGGACTATTTCTACGAAGTGCGCCCGCAATATGCCTTGCGCGACCGCCCCGCCTACGACGCCACGTCGGGCTATCTCGGCACGGAAGTCTCCGTCGGAATAACCCGCGTGCTCACGCCGCAGGTCCGCCTTTTTACCGGCGCGCAAATCGGTATCTTCAGCGGGGCGACCAATCGCGGCAGCACCCTGCTCGCCCGTGAGACTAATTGGAATTTCGCCTTCGGCCTGGCCTGGTCAATTTGGGAAAGCGACCGCCGCTCGAAGGAGTAGTCTGGCGTTTTTTCCGCCTCACCCGCGGGAGAGTTTCCTTCAGACCACGACGCCATAGACGCGCGTCGCATTGCCGGAGAAATAGGCCCGGGCGGCAGTGGTGCCCTTGGCTTCGACGTAGGAGCGCACGATCCCCAGCACCGTCGCGTAGCTCGCAAAGCGGGTGCAGACGGGCCAGTTGCTGCCAAAAACCACCCGCTCGCCGCCGAAGCGTGACCACACGGCGTCGAGCGTGGGCCGATAATACGCCACGTCGGCCGGTGCCGTGCCATCGGTGCGACCCGTGCCCTCAACGAGACCGCTGACCTTCATGACGACGTTGCGCTCGGCCGCACACGCGTCGAGACCCGCCAGCCACGCCGCGGGCGGAGCCTGTCCATCGATGCGGACGTTGGCGCAGTGATTAAGAATGATGCGCAGGTCGGGCACTGCCCGCGCGATGATCGCGATACCCGGCAGACCGGGAGTGCTGACGTTGACATCGAGACTGAGCCCGCGCTCGGCCAAGAGACGCAAGTCGCGCAGCGTCGCGGCGTCCTCCGGCCGGAGCGGTCCCTCCCACGTGCCGGCCCGAATGCCGCGCAACAGCCGCCGGCGGGAATACCGCGCAAGGTGGTCGGCGAAGCCCGGTTTGCCGGGTTTGAGGTGACCGACGACTCCCAGAACCGGCGAACCCCGGACCGCGAGATCGAGCACCCACTGGTTGTCCTCTTCGCGGGTACTGGCTTCGACGACGACGGTTCCGGCCACGCCGAGCGGACGCGTGAGCCGCGCGAATTCGTCGGGCAACACCGGCCGATACAACTGGGCATTGGCTTTGGGCGGCCACGGCACCCCCTCCGGGCGAGTGGGATCGTAAAAGTGCGTGTGCGTATCGAGAATGCGGATCGCTGCGGACGGTGCGGTCGCGTGGCAGCCACTGAGGGCGGCGGCCGCGCCGGTCGCGGCGGCGAAAAATTGGCGGCGGTTGAGGGGTGGGGTCATGGGGTCGGTTTGCCTCGGTCAAGCGGACGGGGCAAGGCGCACGTGGGATGCCGCCCTGCGTCCGCTTCAGCCGGGGCGTCGGCGCACGGCCCGCTCACGTCGAAGCACGAGCCGGCAGCCGCAGTTTGGCTTCGCGCCGCGCGGCCGAAGCGCGGGCGATGATCTGACCGACCACGACAGCCGAACTTACCACCCAGTAAATCGGGTCGACCAAATAGTCCCAAGCGTTCTCCGACTCCAAGGCCCGGAGCGAGTAGCCGATGAGGGCGCCGAGCAACAGGACGCCGAGGCGATTGCCCCGCGCGAGGAAGGTGATCGCCAACGCGGCCAACCCCCAGGCCGAGATCGCGTGTTCCCAGCCCCAATAATAGAGATCAAGAGAGCCGACCACCATGGGATGCAAGTAGATGGCCGAACCGGCCACGGCCCCAAACACCCACGTCGCGTTCCAATCGGCGGGCTTGAAGACCTCGAGACCAAACAGGCGCTGCCAAAGTCCGGCACAAATGATACCGAGCAACGGGAAACTCGGGTTGGGGCAGAGGCCGAAAGTCCAACTCCACAGCTGCAGGCCGCCTACAGGGAAAAAAAGCAACAGCACGGCGGCGCACCCGAATCCGAGTTTGACCCATCGCCGGCACGTACCGCCGTGCCGCCGCGTGCCCACCCACAACAACAGGAGCCAGATCGCCGCCACCAATACCAACGCGTAGTAGGTCGAAATCATCGGTCGATTATTCCTGTGAAGGCCGCTCGGTGCGCATCTCGCGATCCAGCCAGGCCACATTGAAGCGGAGGTGCTTGATGCGTTCTCGTTGCCACGTGTAGGTCAAATGCAGGGTGCCCGTGTCGTCCTGCACCAGATACGGGTAGGAAAACTCCCGTCCTGCGGTGTCCTCGAGCACCGGACCGGTGCGCCAAGTGCGACCGGCGTCGGCCGAGACGGCGAGGCAGAGATTGTCGCGCCCGTGTTCGGCGTGGTTGTAAACGAGCAAGATCCGGCCGTCGGCCAGCCGCACGGCATCGAGCGCGGAGTCGGGATTGGGCAATTCGCTGGGCACCGCTTCAGACCAGGACCATCCGTTGTCCTCCGAGTGAGCGGTGTGCAAGCGTCGGTTGGGCCGACGGTCCCGAAGGAGCATCAGCATACGATCATGGCCGAGTGGGACGAGCGCCGGTTGGATCAAGTCGGTCTCCGCCGCGAGATTCCGCAACCGGTAGGCGGGGGCGCTACCGCGGGCGCCCGGGGTGAGCCAGAGAATCTGCGGAAACTTGATCGCCAACTCGTAATAAACCGGCAACCCGATCCGGCCGTCATCGGTGTAGATCGGCTTGTTCCGCACGAGAGTGCTGAGGTTCAAGAACGGATTGAGCGTGAGTCGGCGACTCGGACCCCACGTCCGCCCCTCGTCGTGCGACGTCTTCACGTTCAGCGCACTGCCGGACCAGCCCCCCATCGAGACGCTCACATACACCATCCACAACGTCCCGGTCTGGTCGGCGAAGACCACGGCATTACCGAGCTTCTTGATGGATCGTTCCAACTCTGTCTGGGCCAGCGCGCGATCGACCGTCCGCGAGGGCGCGGTCCAGCGCGAAGTGCCGGCCGCGAGCCGCGAGGTGAACAACGCCACATCGGCTGCACCTTCACGGGTGCCGCCATACCAAACGGCCAACAGGTCGCCGCCGGGCAACACACAGATCGCACTGCTGTGGGTCGAGCGCACGTGGCCCTGCGGCGAGACCCACGACTGGGCGAACTCGGGCACCGCCACCGTCCCGACCGCGGGAGCAGGAACGATCGGTGCGACATGAGCCGCCCGACTGCTGCGCGGGGCCGAGACTAGCGCGGGCGGAGCGTGGCGCGCGGCGAACCAGCCTATGGCTAGCGTGACCACGATCAGCGCCACGCGTTGCCGCGAAGACAATCGGCCGACCCGCCGGTCGGCCGGCGAGCGCAGACACCCGGTGCCCGGGCCGCGAGGCTCGGACGGAGTTCCCAATGCGGCGGAGGCCGCGATGGGCGAGGAGGTTTTAACGGGCCCCTTTCACCGGTTCGGTCTTTTTATTATTTCGGAGCAAAAAGCGTGCAGTCTCGTAGAATCCCCGCGTGAGCGCCGCGTGTTCATCGGGCATCGGCTTGACGGCCTCGGCGGGCATCGGCCGGGAGAAATCCGCCCAAACGCGTTCGTGCCGACCCGTGGGCAGGTGAAGGGTGGCGTAGTGGGACTCCCGGATGAGCCCGATGGTCTTCGTGTTGTGGTCGACGATAAAGGCGGCGTTGCTGCGCCCGCCGTCGATCTGCTGCTGCCGCAGCAGGTCGCGGCCGAGCGTCGTGTTGCGATGGGGCAGGCCGGCGAGCGCGGCGAGCGTCGGCATGACGTCGACTTGGGAAGCGACGGCGTGCAGCCGCTGCGGCGCGAGAAACTTCGGCGCGTAGAACAGCAGCGGAACATGGTAACTCGTGAGGCGCTGGTCCGTCCACGCCGGGGGAAACAACGTGCCCGCATTGCCGCCGATGCCGTGGTCGCCCACGAAAACGAACAGCGTGTTCTCGAAGTAGGGCGCCTGCTTCGCCGCCTCGATGAATTTGCGAATGGTGTAATCGCTGTAACGAAACGCGTTCAGTTCCGCCAACGAATCGAATCCCGCCGCCTTCAAGGCCTGGTCGGGCACCTCGACGCGGGTGAATTCTTGCAGATCTTCGCGCGGAATCGTGTAGGGCCGATGATTGCCGGCCGTCTGGATGACGGCGAAAAACGGTTTGGTCTGCGCGCGCAGAACCTCGTGCGCTTCCAGGAAGAGGCTCTTGTCACTGATGCCCCACACATCGACCCGCGGAGACTTGAAGTAGCCCGACTCGAAGATTTGCAGGCCGGTGATGTTGTTGGTGAGGACACCCCGAATGTTTGCCCAGCTCGTGCTCCCGCCGAGGAAGTAGAGTTTCTCGTAGCCCACGAAGTCGTTGATGATCGAGTGTTGGTCGACGAGGGTCGGATTGCGGCTCGCCGTTTCGACCATCTCCACATCGGGGATACCCGTGATCGTGGCCCACACGCCGCGCGCCGTGCCGACGTGGGGCGTGAAGCAATTGTCGAAAAAAACGCCCTGTTTGCTCAGCTCCGCGAAGAACGGTGTGGTGTCGAGGGGATTGCCCCACAGGGAACTTTTGTAGGCGCTGAACGACTCGCAGATCACCAGGACGACGTTGGGCGGACGCACGGCCGTGGTCGCCGGAGGCGGTGCCGCCACGCTGCGCTCGAAAGGCAGGCGGCCCGGGTCCGGCTGCGTGATGCCGAGATACGCCGCCATCCGCAGATAGTGCGAGCCGACTTCCTTGGCGTCGTAGCCCGACGCGCGAAAACTCAGCGAACTGAGAAACGATTCCACCGGATTGAGCGCGAGCTGCGCTCCAAAATCGCTCCGCAGGCTGAACGCATCGCTCCACCGCAGGGGATACTGACTGACACTGCCGAACACCCCGACGGCGCAGGCCAACCCCGTCGTGCCATACCACAGGCCGCACACCCAGCGGCGCTCTGGCACCGCGCCCGCGGCCGCCCACATGTGCAGCCGCCGGACGACCACGACGCAAGCGGCCGTCGCGATTCCGAGCACCACGAGCCAGCGCAACACCGGATAGGTTTCCCACACCATCGCCGCTGAAATCCGGGTATCGGCCAGCAAGCCGAGCGCCGACGCGTTGAGTCGCTGACCGAGGTAGCGGAAATGGAGGAAATCGACGACGTAGGTCACCGCGAGCGTCGCACTGAAAACGCCGAGCACAGCGTACCAACCGCGTCTCGCCAGCGGACTGCGGAAGGCTCCGATCTGCGGCCACGCACCCAACGCGACTACGACCAGCATCGCGGCCGCGACGACGCGGAGATCAAAGCGCACCCCAAGCGCGAACGCGGGCCACGCCTCGGTCAGCGTCGCCGTGTCGTGCTTGAAGGCCCAATACGTGCCGACGCGCAGGACGCCGAGAATGAACAAAAAAAATCCAGCCAACGAAAAGACCCACCGAATCAGGGTGGGCACACGCAAGCGGAGGGCGGGGGGTGGGGGATGCGAACGCAATCGGGAAACCGGAACGACACTCTGACGCCGAAAAGAGTCGCTCGGGGCGTGAAACTTCGGGCCGGTTGAGCCCTGCGTCAAGGGGTTTGCCGGGAATCTGCCCCCGGGCCGCCGGAGCGGTGGGCGCGCCGGCGACGGCGGCGGTGCTGCCCATCCCGGGAGATCTATTGCCGCGAAAACTTCACGCGCCGGCAGCGGCCGTTGGTGAGTTCGTCGCCCGTGATCCCGCCGCCGGCCTCGCGCGTAAACGTCGCGTGCCAGCCGCGACCGAACCTGCAACCGTCGGCAAACCTGGGCTCCGTCGCGAGCCCGGGTCCCGGCCAGCGGTCGACGGAGCGCCGGCCTACACCGAAACGACGTGAACCACGTCGAGTTCGCCGCTGCGATACGAGCCGGCGTCGATCGCGAGATCGGCCGGCGAGGGTTTCGCGACCGCGACCGCGCGATAGCCAACAGTGGCGTTGCGCGAGGTGACCTGCAGCCGGAGCGGAGTTTCCGTCGAAAAGGAAAACGTCGTGCCGCCACCGGAATTCGTGACGCGTCCTAGCCTGATCGGCATCCGCTCGCTGCCGGCGCCGAGCCGTTTTCCCTCGGGGACCGTGAGCCGCAGCAGGTCGTCGGTCTGCGGGGCGTGAGACAGTCCGGCCAGCGCGGCCGGTGCGTCCCGGTGATGTCGCTTCGATTCAGTGCAGGCGGCGCCGGCAAATCGAGCCGCCGCCGCGTCAACGCGTGCGCGGCTGGCGCCGGGTTGAAAGCGCCGGCGTTGCCGAGCCGCGCGAAGGACACGCGTCGCTCGGCGAAACGCGCGAGCCAGGTCTTGTAGCCGGACGTCGCGCCGCTCGGGGAAATCTCTTTCACGCCGCCGGCTTCGGCGATCGTGAGACCCCAACCGTCGTCGAGTTCACGGCCGCCACGCAATTTCGAGGGCGTCTGCAGAGTGCGGAGGACCGCACCCCATTCGCCGGACGCGCGGTCGAGGCTCAGGTTCCGCTGCAGCAAATCTGCGGCGGTGGTGAGCAGCCCGCCGTCGCCCACGAGAAGGCGAACGACGAGACGGCCCCGGGCAGGAGCACCCAAATCAGGCGGAGGAACGAGCACATACGCTCATGCACCCTTTGGACCTCGCGATAAAAGCCGGCGGTGGCGGCGAAAGCCGTTGTGGAAATGACCGGGATTGCTCCGGTCTTGGCAGATTTTGGCCCGACCACGCGTCGGAGTTCACCGTGCCCGCGCAGCCTCGATGTTCGGCCACGCATAGGGTCGGAACGGGCGCCCGAAGCGGTGGCGAACGGGTCCTCTTCGACCGAGGCTCAAGCGGACGTGGCGGACGAGCCGTTCAGGCTTGTTTTGACCTGCGGTCGGCTATCGGCCCGGGCGCACCCGGGCAGGTTGCGCCCGCGCTGCCACGGCCTGGCGATCATGGTGCCCGAACCAGTCGAAGCGCGAGGCCTGCGTGCGCACCGGGAACTCCGTGGTGCGCGCGGGGACCGTTGCGTGGTTGTCTCCGGGGGCAGCGATTTTGCGCGGGGCCCCCGATCGGGCGAGTTGGCGCCGGGGCGGGAGTGAGTGCCATCGGGCCAAAGGGGACCGGACGCCCGGCCCACGCCGATGGGCGCGATGGCCCAATTCACACTGCGCCCGCGGCGTTGCCAGGGCGTGCGGCCGTTGGCCACCGGAGCGACCGGCGCCGAATCGATGCCGTGCGCGTGAATCTCAGGCGGCGGGGCGAGGAAGGGAGATCGACGTTGCGCGTTGTTTCGCCCCGCCAAGGCCTGCCGCGATCAGTCTTCGCCGCCCTTTTTGCTGGACCGGGAGGCGACGTGTTCGGCGAGCTGTTTCGGGCGCGCTTTGGCGTACTGGTCGAGGACGGCCTGGAGTTTTTTGGCCTCGGTGGCGGCAAAACCGGAGAGGGACGATACGGTGAGGGGCTTCTGTTCAAAGCGATCCGTCGTCAGGTCGTAAAATTTTCCGTCGCGGTGAAGTTTGTGCGTGGTGCTTTGGGCGTATTCGTGGGTCGCGGTCGGGCCGCCGTTGCGCGCATACCACACATAGTAGGATTCGCGCGGCTGGCCTTTTTGGCCGAGCAACTGCGGCAGGAAAGTCCGACCGTCGATCTGGAGCGCGGCGGGCACCGTGGTGCCGACGGCATCGCACAGGGTCGGAAGAAAATCGACGCTGGAAATAATATCGGCGTTGACGCGGCCGGCCGGAATTTTGGCCGGCCAGTTGGCGATGAAGGGCACGTGGTTCCCCCGCACCGTGCCGGTGCCTTTGCCGCCCGCATAGTTGGTGCCCTGGAAGCGCGAGGTCACGCTGACGCCGGTGCCGTTATCGCCGATGAACATTACGAGGGTGTTCTCGCGGAGACCGAGTTCGTCGAGCTTCGCGACGAGGCGGCCCACCATTTTGTCCATGTAGGCGGTCATGTCGGCGAAGTGCTTCACGTCCCGCTGCGCCTGCTCGTTCTTGGTCTTCGGGTCCCAGTCGGCGCTGTCGGGCGTGGGCTGAAACGGGTCGTGGGTGAGAATCATTGGGTAGTAGAGCAGGAACGGTTGCGCGCGGTGGCGCGTGATGAAATCGAGCGCGAAATCGTTGAGGAGTTTCGGGCCGTATTCGCCTTTGCCGTAGTCGATTTCCTCGCTGTTGAGCTCGAGCCCCGGATTCGCGTAACGCGGGGGGCGGCGGGTTTGTTGCCAGAGGAAAGATTCGTCGAAGCCGAAGTGCTGCGGCAGGCCTTTGGCCTTGTCCAACTGGAGCTGCCATTTGCCGCAGATGCCGGTGGCGTAACCCGCCTGTTTGAGGAGCTGGCCGAACGTGGTGGCCTTCGGATCGAGGAGGCCGAATTCGATGTAGTTTCGAACATTGTAGATGCCGGTCATCAATTGGACGCGCGTCGGCGTGCACAGCGGCTGCACATAGCAGTTTTCGAAACGCATGCCGGTGGCGGCGAGGCGGTCGAGATGCGGCGTTTGGTAGGACTGCCCGCCGTTGGCCGTGACCGCTTCGTAGCCGAAGTCGTCGGCCATAATGAGGACGATGTTGGGCTTGCGCTCGGCGGCGAAGGCGGTGGCGGCGAGCGTGAGGACAAAGAGACCGGCGAAAATGCGACGTAGGGGATGTTTCATGGGTGTGAAAAGGGGGGGAGACGCAGTCAACCCGGGCTCACGGAGCCACGACGATCGGCGCCCAGGTGCCTTCGATGATTTCCGGGACTTTGCCGGACGGAGGAAACGTGGTTTTGACGGCAGCCTGCAGCTGTGCGGAAAGCGTGGCCACGGTGGTCGCGTGCGCGGGCAGGGTCGCGAGGTTGGTGAGTTCGCGGGGATCGTTGTCGTGGTCGTAGAGCTCGCGGCCTTGTTTGCCGGCATCCCACTCGGTGTAGCGCCACCGCGGGGTGCGCAGGCTGTAGCCGGAGAAGCGTCCGCCGCCCGACTCCGCTTTGGTGGCGGCGGCTTTGCCCTTGGCTTTGCCCGCGCCCGCCCCGCCGCCACCGCCCCGATTTACCTGGGTCAACGCCCAACCGCGTCCCGGTGCGGACGGATCGCGCAGCAGCGGCACGAGGCTCTGACCTTGAAGGTTGGCGGGCGGCTTCACACCGGCGAGTTCGGCGAGGGTGGGAAATAGATCGAGGTGGCTGACGGGCGAGGCGGCGACGGATTTTCCTTTCGATACGCCGGGGGCCACGATGAGCAGCGGCACGCGGGCGCTTTCTTCGAACACGCTTTGTTTCTGCCAGAGGCCGTGTTCGCCGGTGTGGTAGCCGTGGTCGCTGGTGAAGACGATGATGGTGCTCTCCGCGAGACCGAGGCGGTCGAGCGCGGCGACGACCCGGCCGACTTGGGCGTCCATGAAACTGATACTGGCGTAGTAGGCCTGGAGGGCGTCGCGGCGCTGGTCGTCGGTCATGTTGTCCTGCTCGCGTTTGTAGCTCGCGAGGCCGGCGGGCGGGATGTCGGCCTGATCCTCTTTGATGTTGGGCACGACGCGCATCTTCTCGCGCGGGTAGTAGCCGAAATAAGGATCTTTCGGGGCGACGTAGGGCGTGTGCGGGCGGAAGAAGCCAACGGCGAGGAAGAAGGGGCGCTGGCGTTGTTTCGCGAAGCGCTCAAGCACCCACTCGGCATCGGCGGCGAGCATGGCGTCGGTGTGGTGCTCATCGCTTTTGGGCGAGGCATACCAGCTGACCGTGCCGCCAAACTGGCCGGGAGTGAGCGTCGTGATTTTCGGATGTTCCTCGGTGCGATCGACGCCGGCGGGGTTGATGGCGAGTTCCCAGGAAGCGGGATCGTCGTGGCCGGCGGTGCCGATGGAGTTGGGCACGTTGTAGTGGTAGAGTTTGCCGATACGACCGGCGAACCAGCCCTGGTGGCGGAAAGCCTGGGACAAACTGAGCTGCTCGGGAATGGTCTGCCGGAAAATCAGTGAATTACTCTGGATGCCCGTGCTGTTGGGATAGAGTCCGGTGAGCATCGAATTGCGGCTCGGGCCGCACAGCGGGTAGGTGCAATACGCGCGGTCGAAGCGGACGCCGCGCGCGGCGAGCTTGTCGATATGCGGGGTGCGGGCGAGCGGATCGCCGTAGGCGCCGAGCATGTTGTTCAGATCGTCGGCGATGAGGAAGAGGACGTTTTTCGCGCCGGCCGGGGTGGCGGCCGCGGCCGCCCGGAGGGGGAGTGCGGCGGAGAAGGTGACCAGGAGAGACAGCGAGAGGGCGAGCAGGAGGCTGGCCTTGGTGGGTGGTAAAGCGGGAGCGACGGGCGATTTCATGGTTGGGGCGGGATGGTTCAGAGTTTCTTTTTCTTGGCGGCGTTTGCCGCCGGAGCGGGGAGGGGCGGGACGAGCGCGAGTTGGGCTTGGAGTTCGCGCACGACATCGGCGTGGGCGGCGGCGACGTTGCGGGTTTCGAGCGGATCGTGGGCGTAGTCGAACAGCTCGACCTGCGGGGCGCCGTCGGTGGCTCGCGTGACGATGAGGCGCCAGCGGTCGGTGCGGATCGTGCGGCCGGCATCCTGCCAAAAGGCGCGGGCGGGTTTTGCGCTCGGCGCGGCAGGGCGGTCGAGTTGCGCGCGCAGGCTGCGGCCGTCGAGCTGGGCCGGGGTGGGCAGGCCGCAGAGATCGGTGAGCGTGGGAAAGATATCGACGGTCTCGACAAGGGCGGTGCTCGTGGCCCCGGCTTGGGCGAGTCCGGGGGCGCGAATCAGGAGCGGTGAGCGCAGGGCGTTCTCGTAGAGGCAGTGTTTGCCCCAGATCGCGTGTTCGCCGAGCAGAAAGCCGTGGTCGCTCCAGACGACGACGATGGTGTTGCCGGCGGGGTCCAGGACCTGCAGCGCGTCGAGCAGGCGGCCCACTTGGGCGTCCACATAGCTCACACTCGCGGCATAGGCGCGGCGCACTTCGCGCGTGTAGGCGGCATCCTGCTCCGGCTCGCGGCCGGCATGGCCGTAGTTTTTGCGAAATTCGCCGCTCGGGTGCCAGCCGGACGGCCACGCGGGCTTGGCCGCGGCCGCCGGATCGAGGGCGGGGATTTTCTGCAGGTCATGGAGATCGAAGTAACGCTTCGGTGCGGCGAACGGCAGATGCGGTTTAAAAAAGCCGACGGCGAAAAACCACGGTTCGGAGGAACGCGCGAATTCGCGGAGATTTTTCACCGCTTCATCGGCCACCCAGGCGTCGGGGTAGGCGGAGTCGGGCCCGTCGAACGCTTCGAGTGGCGGCGTCTTGCCGGGAGTGCGCGGCACGCCGTTGGCGTAGCCGTGCATGAGGTGCTCCGCTTCCTTCCAAGGAGTCGTGGGAATCCAAGAACGCGTCCAAGCGCCGGGCAATTCCTCGGGGCCGTCATTCCACAGGTGGCCGGTGCGACCGCCGGGATGATGCGTGATTTTGCCGAGCGCATAGGTGCGGTAGCCGTGGCGCTGAAACCACGCGGGCAAATTGCCGTCGCCCCACGAGGGGTGCGTTGCGGCGATGCCGCCGTTGCCAACCTGCGCCGGCACGCTCGGATAGCGACCGCGCAGGAGGGCCGCACGCGACGCACCGCATGTCGGGACCTGCACATAATGGTGCGAAAAGATGCGCGCGGAAGCGGCGAAGGCATCGAGTTGCGGCGTGCGGGCGTGGGCGACGCCGAGGGCACCGAGATCGTTGCGCAGATCGTCGATGGCGATGAAGAGCACGTTGGGGCGCGGCCGTTCGGCCGCGTGGGTGGCGGGCAAGGCGGTGAGCAGCAGGCCGACGGCGAGGAGGTTTTTCATGGGAGTGCGCGGCGGCGGGTTTCCTTCTTCCCTGACGCTCTGCTCGTCGCCCTTGTTGGCGATACCGGCCGCGGCGGGCCTGTCAAGATGGGGCGGACGGATGGCGGCGAAACCGGGGCGGACGGCCCGGAGGAGCACGACGTCCGTGGCGTCTGGCCTGGCCAATGCGGCCACGGAGCGCGGCTTGGTTTCGGCGGGGTCGTTGCGGAGATCGGCAAACCCGCGGCGGCGCCGACGGTGCGGGCGGCGATGACGGCAAACTCGCGGGCCGCCGGAGCGCTGTTTTGCCGCGGTGAACACGCCGCGTCTTTCGCGCCGCCAAGCGGGCGGACCCGGAACAGGGAACGGGTGCCGCGGCCCCCAGGACGGAGGCCGCGAGGGAGACGAGGACAACAGCGCGGACGAGGAAGGGGCGCACGAACAGGGGGCAGCGGGGCGGGGGAGATTTTGGACGCGCCTGGCCTCGGGCAAGCCCCGTGAAGGACTCGCGCCGGAATCGCTGCCGCCGGCGCCGCGCGCCGGCAACCGTTCCGGCGCGATCTTGGCCGAGGTCCGGCGCGGGCAAGCCGCCGACCTGCCTAAGCCGCGCGCGAAGTCGCTTCCTGCTTTCTCAGTTCCAACGGCGAACTTGCCGATGACCTGGCCCGGCCTCGCGTGAGTCGCGCGTTGTGGGGCCCATCACGAACATGCCGACCCCGGGCAGCTGGGTCGCACTGGCAAGCGCGGCGTTTTCCAGAGGTGGGTCAGGGTTTTGCCTGGTTTGGGCCGATGAGCTCGCGCAGGAACGCGTCGGTCGCCCACGGTGCGGCGGCGCGATAGCGGCGGATGAAATCCGGGGCGGCTCCGATTTTCACACGGTCAGGCGTCCATTCGGGCGAGAGCACGTTGGCCATGAGCGCGTAGGCTGCGCCGGGATGGAGTTGCAGGGCCTTGTGGCAACCTCCGGGAATCGCGACGACGAGCCGCTGCCCCGCCGCGTGGTCGCGGCCGAGCGTGAACGTCTCCGCGCGTCCGTCGGGGTGAAACACAAAGTAGTCCACCGGTCCCCCCTCCAACAGAATGGGGGTGTCGTCGGACGCGAGCCAGTGGAGGTAGTTTGCCGGCCATTCGCGCGTGAGCAGGTAATAGATCTGGCTCTGGACCGCGAGGGAGCGTGCGCCGACCGCGACCGTTTGCGCGGAGCGTCCGATGAGCCCAAAATAGCCGGATTCGCCGGGGAGATAGTCCAGTTTCAAATCCGCAATTAGGGTACGGGCACGCGGGTGCGACGGAGGTGGCAATTCGGCGGCGTGAGCCAGACCGGCGAGGAGCACGAAAAAACACGCACAGACAGGCAGCTTCATGGTCGCAGAACCTGCACGACCCGGGCCAACGCGCTAAGCCCGGTGCCGCCGGGGTCCGGATTCCCCCCGAAGCCGGGAATTGTCGCGGCGACGCGCGTTGTGGTCGCGCGGGCGGGATGTGGATTTTCGTCCCTCGAATGTGTGAGTCCGGCCCTGTGCAACGAAGGCTGGAAGCTTTAGCGATTGTGTTTACGACTGCGGTTCCGCTGTTGCCCAACCCTTCTCCTTCCCGTGCGATTACTCCTGCGCTTTGCGTTTCTCGGTGGGCTTTCCCTGGCCCCCTTCCTGATGGCCGAGCCGGCCAAACCCAACGTCCTGATCATCGTCGCCGACGATCTCGGCTTCGCCGATGTCGGGTTCAATGGCGGCAAGGTCATCGCCACGCCCAATCTCGACCGCCTCGCCGCGACCGGCGTGAATCTCACGGATTTTCGCGCATGCCCCATGTGTTCGCCCACGCGCGCCGGCCTCATGACGGGGCGCTGGCCGGCGCGCTTTGGCCTGATGCGCGCCGTGATTCCACCGTGGTCGCGCTACGGGCTGCCGGCCGCGGAAAACACGCTGCCGGAATTGCTCGGCGTCGCCGGTTACGGAGAGCGCGTGATCATGGGCAAGTGGCACCTCGGCCACGCGCAACGCGAGTTTCTGCCGCTGGCCAACGGCTTCACGCGCTTCTACGGCCACTACAACGGTGCGATCAGCTACTTCACCCACGAGCGCGACGGTGAAATCGACTGGCACGAAAATGAGCGCACGGTGCGCGAGTCCGGTTACGCGACCGACCTCCTCGGCGACGCGGCCGCGCGGTTTGTGCGCGGGGCCGCCGACAGCCAGCCGTGGTTCCTCTACGTGCCCTTCAACGCCCCTCACTCGCCCTTCGAGGCGAAGGAAGAAGACCTCCGGAAATACCCGCAGCTCACCGGCAATCGCCGCACCTACGCCGCGATGGTCGACGCGATGGACCAGGCCATCGGCCGCATTCTTGCCGCCGTCGAGGCGCGCGCCGATGCCGCCAACACCCTCGTCCTTTTTTTCAGCGACAACGGGGGCATCCTCAACGTGGGCTCGAGCAACGGACCGTATCGCGGCGCCAAGCTCACGGTCTACGAAGGCGGCACGCGCGTCTGCGCGGCGATGCGTTGGCCCGCCGGCGGCGTGAGCGGGGGCAAGCGCTTCGATCAACGCATCGGGTACATCGACGTTTTGCCCACGGTGCTCGCCGCGGCCGCTGCTCCCGCCGCGAAAAATGTCGACGGCCTGAATTTTCTCCCGGCTCTCCGCGACCACACGGCGCTGCCCGAGCGCCCGTGGTTTACCTACCTGCATCAAGGCGCCGACGCCCATGCGTCTGTGCACTTGGGCAACTGGAAGCTGGTCGCGCACGGCGATTTTTTCCCGGAGCGCCCCGCGACTAAACCTGAACTTGAACTCTACGATCTCGCCGCCGATCCCGCCGAAAAATCCGATCTTGCCGCGCAGCAGCCCGACGTCGTCGCCCGGCTGCACGCTCGCCTGCGCGAGTTCGGCTCGTGGCAACAAGCCGGGGTCAGCGCCTACAACGAGGGCAGCGCGGGTTTCGTGCCGCCCAAAGATTGGATCGTGGGTGGACCGCCCGCCGCATCCCGCGAAGCCACCGCGCCCAAGGCCGGAAAAAAGAAAAAAACGTCCTCTCCTGACTGAGCCTGTTCCTTTGTTTTCCACGTTATGAATTATTCCCCCCGGTTTTTCGTCCTGCTGGTCGCGGTGGCTTCACTGCTGAGCTCCGCTGGCTCCTACGTCGTGGCCGCCGACGCCCCGCCCGCGCGCCGTCCCAACATCATCATGATCCTCATCGACGACATGGGGTGGGGGGATTTCTCCTGTTTCGGGAACAAGGAGGCCAAGACGCCCCACATCGACCGCCTCGCCGCCGAGGGCTTGCGCTTCGAGCAGTTCTACGTCGCCTCGCCGATTTGCTCGCCGTCGCGCGTCGGTCTATCGACGGGCCAATATCCCCAGCGCTGGCGCATCACGTCTTTCCTCAATAACCGCGCCGAGAACAACGCCCGCGGCATGGCGCAGTGGCTCGACCCGCAGGCCCCGATGCTCGCGCGGATGTTGCACGAGGCCGGCTACGCCACCGGCCATTTCGGCAAGTGGCACATGGGCGGCCAGCGCGATGTCGACGATGCTCCGCCCATCCGCGCCTATGGTTTCGATGCTTCCCTCACCAATTTCGAGGGCATGGGGCCCAAGCTGCTCCCGCTCACGCTCAAGCCCGGCGATTTAAGCCCCGAGCGCATTTGGGCCGACGCCGAACGACTCGGCGCGCCGGTCACCTGGATGCAGCGCTCCCAGATCACCACGGGCTTTGCCGACGCCGCGCTCGCGTTTATCGACGCGTCCGCGCGCGACCAGAAACCGTTTTACGTGAATCTCTGGCCGGATGACGTGCACAGCCCGTTCTGGCCGCCGGTCGATCAGTGGCGCGACGGCAAACGCGGGCTCTATCACGCGGTGCTGGAGTCGATGGATCGTCAGTTCGGCAAACTATTCGACCGCATCCGCGCCGATCCCGCACTCCGCGACAACACCCTGATTCTCGTGTGCTCGGACAACGGTCCCGAAGCGGGGGTCGGTTCAGCCGGGACGTTTCGGGGCAGCAAAGGTATGCTCTACGAGGGCGGTGTGCGCTCGCCGCTCGTCGTTTGGGGCCCCGGTTTCACGAACGCGCAGAAAGCCGGCACCGCCAACCGCACGTCTCACTTCGGCACGATCGATCTTGCCCCCACGCTGCTGGCCATCGCCGGTGTCGCCGCCCCGGCCGGCACCGACTTCGACGGCGTACCGCTCCGCGACACCCTCCTCGGACGCTCCGAAGCTTCCCGCAGCCGACCGTTGTTTTTCCGCCGCCCGCCCGACCGAGCCGCCTTCGCGGGCGACGAAAAACTCCCTGACCTCGCCGTGCGCGAAGGCCGTTGGAAACTGCTCTGCACTTACGCCGGTTCCACGCCGCAGCTCTACGATCTCGCCGCCGACCCTTCGGAGAAAAACAACCTCGCGGCCACGCACCCCGGCGAGGCCGCGCGGCTCGCCGCCGCGGTCGTCGCATGGCATCGTTCGCTCCCGGCCGACAACGGCGCCACCTACCGCCCCCGCGCGACGAAAAAGAAATCGTAACGCCGTCGCTCACTCTTCGGCCATTCCTGATGCACGCCCTCACTCGTCGTTCCGCTCAATCGTCGCTCGCGTGGTTCCGTTTCGCGCTGGGCCTCGCGCTCGCTCCCTGGGCCCATGCCGCCGTTTCGGCGCGCCCCGACCTTGTGGTGTTCATCTCCGACGATCACGCCCAACTCGACGCCACGCCCTACGGCGCGACCGATGTGCGCACGCCGCACCTGCAGCAACTCGCCCGCGACGGCCTGGTATTCACGCACGGGTTTATCGCCTCTCCGGCCTGCGCGCCGAGCCGGGCCGCGCTGCTCACCGGCCTCATGCCCGCCCGCAACGGTGCGGAAAACAACCACACCTACAAACGCGACGACATCGCCTCGCTGCCCGAAACCCTCCGCGCCCTCGGCTACCAGACGGCCGCTTTCGGCAAAGTCGCCCACGGTCCGAAAGACGTGGCGCGCCACGGCTTCGACGTCACCGATCCGAGCCACAGTGCGGCGGTCGTCGGGAAATTTCTCGCGGAGCGCGACCGCCGCAAACCGCTTTGCCTGTTCGTCGGCACGCATGACCCGCATGTGCCGTGGCCGGAGATCGACGGCTACGATCCGGCTAAAATCAACCTCCCGCCGACGCACCTTGATACGCCCGAGACGCGCGCGTTCCGGGCGCGCTACTACACCGCCGTCACGAAGGCCGACACCCAGCTCGGCGACATCCGCGCCCTCGCGCGCACGCATCTCGACGCCACGCGCACGCTCTTCGTCTACACGAGCGACCATGGCGCGCAGTGGCCCTTCGGCAAGTGGAACCTTTACGACGCCGGCATCCGCGTGCCGCTGCTGGTCGCGTGGCCGGGCGTCGTCGCCTCCGGCACCCGCACCGCCGCGATGGTGCAATGGATCGATCTGCTCCCCACGCTGATCGAGGCCGCGGCGGGAACGGTTCCGGCCGGTCTCGACGGCCGTTCCTTTCTCTCCGTGTTGCGCGGTCATGCGACCGACCACCGCGAGGCGATCTTCACGACCCACAGCGGCGACGGACGGATGAACGTGTATCCGATCCGCTCGCTCCGCACGGCGGCTTGGAAACTGATTGTCAACCTGCACCCCGAGTTCGCCCACACGACGCACATCGACAAGGCCCTCGCGCGCGACGGCGGCCGCTACTGGCTCTCGTGGTTCGAAAAATCCACGACGGATCCCGCCGCCGCCGCCACCGTCCGCCGTTATCATGAGCGCCCGGCCGTCGAACTCTACGATCTGCGCACCGATCCTTTCGAACAGCGCAATCTCGCCGCACTCCCCGCGCACGCCGCCCGCGTGGATGAACTGCGCGCCCGGCTCACGGCGTGGATGAAAACCCAGGGCGATCAGGCAACCGTCTTCAATGAGCCGCGCCTCCTCTCCGATCCCGGCTCGACGCGGCCCGGCGTCAACGCGGGCACCGACCGACCTGCGATCAAGCACAAGAAATAACGCCCCGTGATCCCGCCCTTCCTCCGCCACGTTGCGATCCTTTCACTCTTCGCCGTTTCGTTGCCCGGTGCCTCGCCCCTCCGGGCCGCCGCCGCGGCGTCGGACGCGCCGGCGAAACCCAATATCGTCGTCATCCTCGTCGACGACATGGGGTGGTCCGACCTCGGCTGCTACGGCGGCGAGATTCCCACGCCGAACCTCGATGCCCTCGCGAAAAACGGCGTGCGCTTTACGCAGTTCTACAACACCGGCCGATGCTGTCCCACGCGCGCCTCGCTCTTGACGGGCCTCTATCCGCATCAGGCCGGGATGGGCCACATGACGGCGCCCCGCCGCGATACCACGGGTGCGGTGCTGCCCGGCTACACCGGTCAGCTCAACGATCGCAGTGTCACGATTCCCGAAGTTCTTCGCACCGCCGGCTACTTCACCGCGATGACGGGCAAATGGCACGTCGGTCAGGCCCTCGGCACCACGCCGTGGGGCCGCGGCTTCGACCGCTCGCTCAACGCGGCCGCCGGTGGCTTCTATTTTCCCGGAGGCGACAAAGCCAAACTCTTTCTGAACGGCACGGACGTCGGCTCGGGCGGGCAGGGTGGGGTGCCGAAGGAATGGTATTCCACCGACCTCTGGACCGACTACGGCCTGCGTTTCATCGACGAAGCGCGCGCCGAGAGAAAACCGTTCTTCCTCTACCTCGCGCACAACGCCCCGCACTTTCCGCTCCAGGCTCCGGCCGATGAGATCGCGCGCTTCCGCGGCACGTTCAAAGACGGCTGGGACAAACTCCGCGAAGCCCGTTACGCGCGCCAGATCGCCGCCGGTCTCATCGACAAAACGTGGCCGCTCACGCCCCGCCCCGCGGGCATCCCGGCGTGGTCCAGCCTCAGTACGGCGGAGCAGGACCGCTACGACCACATGATGGCAATTTTTGCCGCCGCGCTCGCGCACGTGGACACCGCGGTCGGCCGCCTCGTCGCCGGTCTGCGCGCACGCGGTGAACTCGACAATACGCTGATCCTCTTTCTCGCCGACAACGGCGGCAACGCCGAGGCCGGCATCCCCGGTCGTTTCAACGGCGCGAATCCCGGCGACGCGCACTCCACCGTGTTCGTCGGCGAGTGCTGGGCGTTTCTGGAGAACACCCCCTTCCGCCGCTACAAGCACTACACTCACGAAGGCGGTGTCGCCACCCCGCTCATCGCGCACTGGCCCGCCGCGATGCCCGCCGCGCGTCGGGGCGCTTTGGAGACGCAGCCCGGCCACCTTGTCGACCTCATGGCGACGTGTGTCGACCTCGCGGGTGCAGCGTATCCCGCGATCTTCAAGAGCAAACCCATCCAGCCGATGGAAGGGGTGAGTCTGCGCCCCGCGTTCACGGGCTCGCCGCTTGCCCGCACCGCTCCGATCTTCTTCGAACACGAGGGCAACGCCGCCATCCGTCGCGGCGACGACAAGCTCGTCCGCCTCGGCGGCCAGGGCGCGTGGGAACTCTACGACCTCAAAGCCGACCGCACCGAGCAGCACAACCTCGCCGCCGCCCAGCCTGCGCTCGTGTCCGAGCTCGCCACCCTCTGGGAAACATGGGCCCGCCGCGCCAACGTTCTTCCCGTGATGGTCCGCGCCCAGGACGGCCCAACGGCCGCCGATCCGGCCGCAAACTCCGCCGCCAAGAAGGGTAAAAAAAAGCGGAAGGCCGCCGACGAAAAACTCTGACGCCATTCCATGAAAAGCCTGAAATTCCTCCTGCTCCTCGTTGCCTCGACGTTTGCCGGGACGCTCCGTGCCGCGACCCCGGCGCCGAACTTTCTGCTCATCATCGCCGACGATTTTACCTTTAGCGATGTGGGTTGCTACGGTGGACAGGCCTATACGCCGACGATCGACACGCTCGCGCGCGACGGCCTGAAGTTCACGCGCTGCTTCCAGGCCGCACCGATGTGCTCGCCCACGCGCCACGCCCTGTATACCGGCATGTATCCGATTAAGACCGGCGCCTACCCGAACCACACGTTCGTCTCCCGCCCGAACACCGTTAGCCTGGTGCAACGCCTCCGCGCCGGCGGTTATCGCGTCGCTCTCGCTGGCAAGTCCCACGTCGGCCCCGCGGAGGTTTTACCCTTCGAGCCTCTCCCCGATCCGCTCAACGGAAAGGCGCACCGCGCCTTCCTCGCCTCGGCCGCCCAAGAGAAAAAGCCCTTCTGCCTGATCGTCGCATCGCATAATCCGCACTCGCCCTGGACCCAAGGCGACCGTTCCCGCTACGACGCGGCCAAGCTTCGCCTCCCGCCCGATTGGGCCGACACGCCCGAGACGCGGGACGATTTCCGCAACTACCTCGCCGAGTGCACCGCCCTCGACGCCGAGGTGGCCGACGCGCTCGCGATGCTCACGGAAACCGGACGGGACAAGGACACCGTGGTCGTCTTCCTCAGCGAGCAGGGCACGTCGTTGCCGCGCGCCAAGTGGAACCTCTATGACCGCGGCATCCAGAGCGCCTGCCTCATTCGCTGGCCAGGCAACGTCCGCCCGGGCACCACCACTGCGGCGATGATCGAATACGTCGACATTTTGCCCACCTTCCTCGAAATCGCCGGTCAGCCCCGGACGCCCGACCTCGACGGCCGCAGCTTCCTCCCGGTGCTCCGCGGCGCGACAGACAGCCATAAGGAGTTCGTCTTTGCCCAATACACGAATCGCGGCGTGAACAACGGCTCCGATCACTACGGCATCCGCTCGGTCCGCTCGGCCCGCTACAAATACATTTGGAACCTCACGCCGGGCGATCCCTACGCCAACGCATCGATGAAAAACGCGACCTACGCGAGCTGGGTGAAGGCGGCCGCCGCCGGCGATTCGGGCGCCCAGGCCGCCATCCACCGTCTGCTCCATCGGACCGAAGTCGAATTTTACGACGTCCTCGCCGATCCCGGGGAACTGAAAAACCTTTCCGCGGAAGCTTCGCTCGCACCCGAGATGGCCCGGCACCGCGCGCAACTTGACGCGTGGATGCAGGCCCAGGGCGACCGGGGTCAAGCCACCGAGATGGAAGCGCTCCAACACATGAAGCGCTACGTCGAAGATCCCGGCGCCGCGTCCGGCGCCCCGAAGCAGAAAAAGAAGACCGCCAACAAGACCCCCTGAACCACCCACGGATCGTTTCTGTCGCCGCGCTCGGCGTTGCGCTGTTCCTTTTCTTCCGGGAGTCATCTGCCGCGGCGGTGCCCGCCCAGCCCAATGTCCTCCTCATCCTCGCCGACGACCTCGGGTGGTCGGACCTCGGCGGCTACGGCAGCGAAATCAAAACGCCCGTGCTCGACGCCCTCGCGGGCGGCGGCGTGAGGTTCACGCAGTTCCATAATAGCGCCCGCTGCTGTCCCTCGCGCGCCTCGCTCCTCACCGGGCTGTAGCCCCCAGCAGGCTCACGTGGGCAACAGGACGCAGGACCAGGGCGTCGACGCACCCGGTTGCCGCTGCACGTTGCAGGCCGACTCCGTCACTCTCGCGGACGTGCTGCGCGACGCCGGCTACCACACCTCGATGGTGGGCAAGTGGCATCTCCACCAACCCAAGACCGACGTGAAGCCCACCGACCGCGGCTTCCAGGAGTTCTACGGCATGTTGGGCGGCGACAACTCCTGCTAGGACGAGTCGCCGTGCTACACCCGTTGGCCGAAGGATCGCATCCCGCGCCGCTACACCGCGCCAAAAGACGGCGTGCCGGGGACGTTTTACGCGACCGATGCTTTTGCCGACTACTCGCTCGATTTTATCGCGGAGTCCCGGCGCGAACAAAAGCTCTTCTTCCGCTACCTCGCGTTCAACGCCCCGCATTTCCCGCTGCACGCGCCCGAGTCGGACATCGTGAAATACGAGGCGATGTATTTCGCCAAAGGCTGGGATACGATCCGCGCCGAACGTCTCGAGCGGTTGAAGCAACTCCACCTGGTCCCCGGCCGACCTTGCGCTCCCGCCCCGCAGTCCCGTTCCTGCCAAATCGCACGCCAAGCCTTCGCCCTACGCGGGGCAGGACAATCCCGTCTGGTCGTCGCTGCCGGAGGACCGCCGCCGCGACCTCGCGCGTCGGATGGCGGTCTTCGCCGCGATGGTGGATCGGATGGACCAGGCGATCGGTCGCGTCGTCGCCGATCTCAAAGAAAACGGCCAGTTCGAGCACACGCTCATCCTGTTTCTCAGCGACAACGGCGCCTGTTGGGAATGGGATCCGCTCGGTTTCGATGGTTCGAGCAGTCCGAAAAACATCCTGCACACCGGCGCCGACCTGAAGAAACTCGGCCAGCCCGGCGACTACATGAGCTACGGCAGCGGCTGGGCCAATACCGGCAATACGCCCTGCCGCCTCTCCAAGCACTTCAGCCACGAGGGCGGGATCCGCACGCCGTTCATCGCCCACTGGCCCGCCGGGATCAAAGCCCGCGGCGAACTCCGCCCGCAGCCCGGTCACCTGATCGACGTCATGCCGACCTTGGTCGAGCTGGCCGGGGCCCCGTATCCCGCCGCGCGCCATGGCGCTGCGATTCACCCGATGGAGGGCCGCAGCCTGCTGCCTGCGCTCACCGTTGACCGTCCCATCGCGCGCAGCGTCCCGCTTTTTTTCGAACACGACGGCAGCCGCGCCGTGCGCGACGGGGACTGGAAACTCGTCTCTCTCGTGGGCGACGCATGGGAGCTCTACCCTCTCGCCGCCGACCCGACCGAGATGCGAAACCTCGCCGCCGCCCAACCCGACCGCGTCCGCTCGTTGTCCACCGCTTGGCGCGCGTGGGCGAAGCGCACGCATGTCGCAATCGGCCGCGACCCGTTCAAGCCTGCCCCGGCCACGAAAAACAAAACAAGACCAAGAGCTGAACGTCCCACGCTCCGCCCGTTTCCGGCTGAACAAACGCGCGCTTTCTACAACCCAATCCGGCCTTGCGCGCCGATAATCCCGATTGGTGGCGCCTGACCAAGCGGGGCGCAGTCGACCCGGGACGAGTTGTTGCCGCCGATCGTCGTATCGGAGGCGCCCTGCGCGCGTTACTGCTTCGGCCGGCGGCCGACGCCCCAGACCAACCAGCCGCCAATCGCGAGCAGGAGGATGAGCCACCAGAGGTGGCGCAGTTCCCGGGCGGCCATTTCCACGAAGCGGGCGGCTCGCGGAAAAAACGCCACGAGAGCAATTCCAATGACGAGGAGAATCCCGAACTGCCAAAAGGCCCGCTGTCGCGACGTCATTGCGACACTGATTTCTCGACTGAACCGAGAGGGAGGAGCAGGGCCGCCCCGGTGTTTTCCGGCCCGGAAGGGACGACCATCGGCGAGCGGCCGTTCCAGCGTTCGACGATTCGCCAGCGGAGGTAAGAGGGGCTTTGCCGGAGAGCCTCACCGCGCACGCGGATGGCCTCGGCCTCGCCCTTGGCACTGATCACCGCGGTCTCGGCCTCGACTTGGGTCTGCACCTGCGTGAAGCGGGCTTGATTCGCCTGTTGCTCGGCGACCATTTTGGCCTCGATGGCCTTTTCGAGCTCGTTGGAAAGGTTGATGTCGCGCACCACGATATCTTCCACCACGAGGAGCGTGCCGATCTTCTTCAAGGCCGAAGCCAGCGCCTTTTTCTTAATGTCCTCGCGGCTTTTCACGATCATCTCGGCGGTGAGCAGGGCGGTGACTTCCTTGATGGCTTCCTGCACCCGCGGGGCGATGAGACTGTCGAACGGATCGCCGGCGAATTCCCGGTAGATTTGGACGACAGAGGCCTCGGGCACCCGGTAGAGGACGCGGAGATCGATTTTGACCTGCTGCAAATCGGACGAGAAACAGTCGGCCCGCACGGCCTGCGTCCGCTGCCGCACGTTGACCGTGACGATGCTGGTGACGAAGGGCGTTTTGAAGCCGAAGCCTTCCGGCAGAAAATCGTCGGCGGTTTTGCCGAGCGTGACTTTGAGTCCGCGTGTGCCGGGCTCGATCACGTAAGTCGCGGCGGACGACAGGAGCAGGAGCACAAAGGCGAGGGCCACCGCGCCGATGAGTTTGGGAAAATGGTCGGGATTCATGGGATCAGCGTCGGGCCGGACTGTTCGGAGTGGCCGGTTGAGTGGGCGGGGTGGCATTGGACTTCTGGTTTCTAAGTCGTTCGATGTCTTGGAGCGTGAGCATCACCTTGTCGCCGCCACCGATGATGGAGGGCGCAATCCCGTCCCATTTGTCGACGATTTGCAGGTCGACGAAGGCGGGGTTTTTCTTGAGCGCGTCGCCGCGGATCATAATCGATTCCGCTTCACCCTTGGCGCGAATGATGGCGGTGTCGGCCTCGATCTGGACGCGTTGTTGGAAGTATTTCGATTTGGAGGCCTCCTGCTCCTGGACCATTTTAGCTTCGATCGCGTGCTCGAGTTCCTTAGTCAGCGCGATGTTTTGGATCACGATGTCTTCGATCACGAGGAGGGATCCCAATTTTTGGCGGGCGATTTCCAGCGACCGGGTTTTGATGTGTTCGCGGTTCTTCACGATCTGTTCGGCGCTCTGCAAGGCGGCGACCTCCTTCAGCGCCTCCTGCACGCGCGGCGCGACGAGACTCTCGAAGGGATTGCCGTAGTAATTCTGGAAAAGTTTAACCACGGATGCTTCGGGAATGCGGAAGAGCACCTTGAGCTCGACGGTGATCTGCTGCAGATCGGAGGAGTAGCATTCGGCTTTGTCTTCGGCGGTCTGCTGCCGGATGGAGATCTGGGTGATCGTGGTGACGAAGGGCGCCTTAAGGCCGAAGCCCTCGGGTTTGAACGCCCGGGAGACCTCGCCCAGGGTGACCTCCACGCCGCGATAGCCCGGCTTCACGACATAGGTGCCGGACGAGGCCATGATGACGGCGCAGAAAATCAGCAGGCCGATTCCGATAAACTTGGCGAGGGCTTGTGGACTCATGTTGTGGAGCCGAGGAAAAGGAGTGCGGACCCGTCGCGAGACAAGCCTTCGTTGAACGGAAGAGAGGATTATGGAAACGGCGCCGTCGATTCCATGAGGCCCGCGCGATGACCCGGCGCCGTCGCACGCACCCGCTCAGACGCGCGGCCGCGTCTTCAGCGCATGGGCGAGGATCGCGGTGACGTGGGCGAGTTCGGCGCCTTCGAGCGG
Source organism: Opitutaceae bacterium (assembly GCA_044358025.1). Taxonomy (GTDB): domain Bacteria; phylum Verrucomicrobiota; class Verrucomicrobiia; order Opitutales; family Opitutaceae; genus GAS368. The sequence continues at coordinate 30,282 of JBIKOK010000006.1, read as the reverse complement.
GAGGCGCGGCGGGCGCACAGTGGCGCTGCCGCACCCCATCTCGGCCTGGATCCATTTGATGTATTGCACGAATTTCGGAACCGTATCGAGGCGCAGCAGCGGGAGAAACCACTCGTAGAGCGCACGGGCTTTCGCGTGATCGCCGGCGCGGGCCGCCTCGACGAGCACGACGGATTCGCGGGGGAAGGCATTGACCAGGCCGGCAATCCAGCCCTGGGCCCCGGCGGCGATCCCTTCGACGATGGCGTCGTCCATGCCGACGAGGAGCGTCAGGCGGTCGCCGAGCAGTGCGCGGAGGGCGGTCACGCGGCGGATGTCGCCGCTGGATTCTTTCACCGCGTGCAAGGTGGGGAACTCGGCGGCGAGTTCGGCGATCTGCGGTGGCAGGTAGTCGGTTTTGTAGGCGGGGGGATTGTTGTAGAGCATGCACGAGAGTTTCGTGGCCCGGAACACGGCGGCGAGGTGGGCCTTCATCTCGCGCCAGTCGGTTGTATAAGTGTAGGGGGGCAGCACCATCAGGCCGGAGCAACCGGCTTTGGCCGCGGCCTTCGCGAGGGCGACGGCTTCCGCGGTGGAGAGCGACGCGACCCCGAGCACCACGGGAGCACGCCCCACGGCGGCTTTGACCGCGGTGGTGACGACGGAAATTTTTTCGTCGAAGGTGAGCGTGGCGGCTTCGCCGAGCGAACCGCAGCACACGAGGCCCGTGCAGCCGCTCTCCAGCATCCAGCGGGAGTGGCGCAGGAACGCCGGATGGTCGATGGCGCCGTTGGCGCGCAGATTCGTCGTGAGGGCGGGGTGGACGCCGGTCCAGGTCATTTTCATAGGGAGGAATCGGTCAGTTGAAGCGATCGGGCGAGAGGGCGGAAAGATCGATGGACGGTTTTTCCCCGGACAGAAGCTGGGCGACGAGTTGTCCGGTGATCGGGGCGAGGCTGACACCCATCATGGCGTGTCCGGTGGCGGCGGTCAGGTTGGTGTGGCGCGCGAAGCGTCCGACATAGGGCAGGCCGTCGGGCGCGCAGGGGCGGAGCCCGCGCCAGACCGGGAGGTCGCGAAAGTCTTCGGCGGCGAACGCGGGGAAATAACGCGGGACGGACTCGGTGATGCCGGCGACGCGTTCGCGTTGGATGGATTCGTCCAGGCCGCTCAACTCCATCGTACCGCCGATGCGCAGGGTGTCGCCCATGGGCGTGACGGCCACCCGCGCTTCCGTGAAGATGGAGCAGAGCTGCGGCAACTGCCGCGGCCGGGAAAGCGTGACGCTGTAGCCTTTGCCCGCCTGCATCGGGAGCTGGAGGCCGAGTCCGCGGACCATCGCCGGCGACCACGAGCCGCCGGCCAAAATGAATTCGTCGGCGATGATTTCTCCGCGGGGCGTCACGGCGGCGTCGATCCGGTTGCGCGTCGTGCGCCAGCCGGTGACCTCGCGGGACCACTCAAACTTGACGCCGGCAGCGCGCGAGAGCCGGAGGAGGGTCGCCATGAGGCGCTGAGGCGCGAGGTGGCAATCGAGCGGAAAGTAGATCGCGCCCGCGATGTCCATGCGCACCGCGGGATCGAGTTCGGCGGCGCGGGCGGCGGAGACGACTTCGGCCGGCAGGCCGAGTTCCCGGGCGCGCGTCGCGACGCGGGCTTCGTCGTCGAGCGTGTGCTGGGACTTGCACAACATGAGCAGGCCGCGGCGGACGAGTCCGATCTCGTTATGCGTGGCGTCGGCGAGTTGTTCGTAGAGCGCGCGGCTCGCGAGGCTAAGATCGCGGATGAGTGGCGCGGCGCGGGTGACGTGGTCCGCGTTGGCCGCCCGCATGAAGCGCACGCCCCATGCGATCAGGTCGGCGCTCAGGCGGGGGCGGACATAGAACGGACTCTTCGAATCGAACATCCATTTGAACGCGAGCTTCGTCATCCCGGGGGCCGCGAGCGGAATGAAGTGGCTCGGCACGATCATGCCGGCGTTGCCGAAGGAGCAGCCGTCGCGGTCCTCGGGGGAGCGATCAACCACAGTCACCTCGCAACCGCGTTGGCGCAGGGCGTAGGCGCAACTGAGCCCGATGACCCCGGCGCCGCAGATGAGGACGTGGCGGGAAGCGGGTGACTTCATGCGCGGATGCCCCAGCAAAACAAATCGCGCTCATCGAGGAGGAGCGTGGTCTCCGCCATCACGTGGGCGGTGCCGGTGACGGTCGGGATAATAGAGCCGTGCGCTCGATCGAGCCAGCGGTAGCTGCCGATGAAACGGCTGCCGATGATGCTTTCCTGCACCCAGGGCGCGCCCTCGGCGAGGTGGCCGTCGGCGGCCAGGCAGGCGAGCTTGGCGCTCGTGCCCGTGCCGCACGGTGAGCGATCGTAGGCGTTGCCGGGACAGAGCACGAAATTGCGGCTGTCGGCGCCGGGGAGCGGCGAGGGGGCGAACAGCTCGATGTGGTCGACCGCGGGAAATCCCTGGGCGTTGACGGCCTGGCGAACGCGCCACGTGAACTCGGTGAGCGCTTCGAGCGAAGCGAGTTCGAGGCGCAGCGCATGCCCGCCGACGAGGAAGAACCAGTTTCCGCCCCAGGCGACGTCGCCGCGCACGATGCCGTGACCGGGCACGTCGACGGCGATGTCGCGCGCCTCGCGGTAGGCCGGAATGTTTTGCACGGAGACCGAGCCGTCGGGGTGCAACTCGGCCGTCACCGCCCCGACGGGGGTGTCGATCTTCAGGCCGCCGGGTTTGATGCGACCGAGATGCGCGAGGGAGACGACCAGCCCGATGGTGCCGTGGCCGCACATGCCGAGCAAACCGACGTTGTTGAAAAAAATGACGCCAAAATTGCAGTCCTCACGGTGAGGCGGGACGAGCAGCGCGCCGACGACCGTGTCGGAGCCGCGGGGCTCGTTGACGATCGCGGAGCGGTAGGCATCGAAGTCGTGGCGGAAGCGCACGGCCCGTTCCTCGAGCGGGCCGCCCCCGAGATCGGGGCCGCCGTCGAGTACGAGCCGCGTGGGCTCACCGCCAGTGTGGGAATCGAGCACGCGGATGGATTTCATGGGAAGGGAGACGAAGTCCTTATATTAGCACGGGTGTCTTGCACAATCTTGCGGCTTTTCGCACGGATTTCAGCCTAGTTTTCGCGCATGACGCGCCCCGTTGATCCTCTGGTTGCACTCGCCGATTCCGGCATCGCGGAGGCCTTGTTCGATCTGGTGCCGGATGTGGTGTTTTTTGTGAAGGATGGCGCGGGCCGATATCTCAGGGTGAATCACACGTTGGTCGCGCGGTGCGGGCGCAAGGCGAAGGCCGAGGTGATCGGCAAGACGGGCGGCGCATTCTTTCCGGCGGAGTTGGCCGAGGCCTACGCGGCGCAGGACCGGCAGGTGTTAAGCACGGGGCGGCCCATCTTGGAGAAACTCGAACTGCACATGTATCCCGACCGGCGGCCGGGCTGGTGCCTCACGAGCAAGCTTCCGCTGCGCAACGCCGCTGGCCGCGTCTACGCCCTCGCCGGCCTTTCGCGCGACCTCGCGGCGCCCGACGCGCGGCGGGAGATTCCGGCGGAGCTCGCAGAGGCCATTCACTTTTTGCAGGAGAACTTCGCCCAGCCCATTTCCACCGCGCAGCTCGCGGCGAAGGCGGCGCTCTCCGCCGCGCGATTCAGCCGGTTGGTCAAACGGATTTTTCACCTGACGCCGGGGCAGTTGATCATCCAGACGCGCTTGCAGGAGGCGACGCGGCGCCTGCGCGAGACGGACGCGCGGGTGGCCGACATCGCGCAGGCGTGCGGTTTTTACGACCACAGTGCGTTTGCGCGGCAGTTTAAGGCCGCGACGGGTGTGACGGCGTTGGCCTACCGCCGGAGTGTGCGGTGAGCGAACGGGCGCCTTGCGGGCGGTGCTGTTCATCGGGATTGCCACCCGCTCCGCCGCTTTCCAACGTGGCGGCGTTACCCATGCCGCCCGACACCCGCCCTCGCTCCCTTTCCCGCCCGCTCGCCGGAAATGGCCGCGTCGCCGCCGCGACCACCGCCGGATGGTTTAGCTTTGCGGCTGCCGCCCAGGGCCGCGGTCGCTCCCCCGATCTCTCATGAAAATCGCCCGCTACAATCGCCTGTTCAACCCGGTGTCCGGCCGCTGTTTCGATGTCGCCCTCGACCACGGTTTTTTCAACGAGCGGACATTTCTCGCCGGTATCGAGAACATGCCGCGCACGATCGCGACCCTCGTCGCCGCGGGGCCGGATGCGATCCAGTTGACGGTCGGACAGGCGCCGCACCTGCAGAAACTGCCGCTCCGCCCCAAGCCGGCGCTCGTGCTGCGCAGCGATGTGGCGAATGTTTACGGCGCGGACCTGCCGCGAACGCTGTTTTCCCGGCTCATTGAGGAGCCCGTGTTGCAGGCCGTGCGCCTCGATGCGGCGTGCATCGTGGTAAACTTGTTTCGGATTCCCGATCAGCCCGAAGTGGGGGATCAATGCATCCGCAATATCCTGCATTTGAAACCGCAGTGCGACCACTACGGGATGCCGCTCATGATCGAGCCGCTGGTTTTTCAGCCCAACGCCCGGGCCGGCGGCTACATGGTCGACGGAGATCCGGAGAAAATCATTCCCCTCGTGCGGCAGGCCGTGGAGTTGGGGGCCGACATCATCAAGGCCGATCCGACCGACGAGGTGGCGATTTATCACCGGGTGATCGAAACCGCCGGTGGCATCCCGGTGCTCGTGCGCGGCGGCGGCAAAGCGCCGGAGAAAGAACTCCTCGAGCGCACCGTGGCGCTCATGGCCCAAGGCGCGGCCGGCATCGTCTATGGACGGAATATCATTCAGCATCCGAATCCCGCCGGCATCACGCGGGCGCTCATGGCCGTCGTGCACGACGGCGCAAGTGTGGAGACGGCGCTCACGGGGTTGAAAACCTCCTGATATGGAACCGTCGTCCCACATCCCGCCGGCGGTTCGAATCGGCATCATTGGTGGCGGCCTGATGGGCCGTGAGGCCGCGTCGGCCTTTGCGCGGTGGTTCGCGTTGGTGGATTTTCCGGTGAAAGCGGAACTGGTTGCGGTGTGCGATGTGCAACCCGAGGTGCTCGCGTGGTTTCGTCAGGTCCCCAGCGTGCGTTGCCTCACCGCGGATTACCACGAGCTGCTGGCCCGCGCCGACGTGGATGTGGTCTACGTCGCCGTGCCGCACCATCTGCATGAAGCGATCTACCTCGATGTGCTCCGCGCCGGAAAAGACCTCTTGGCGGAAAAGCCCTTTGGCGTTGATCTGGCGGCGGCGCGACGAATCCGCGACGAAGCGGTGAAATTGAAGCGGTTTGTGCGGGTATCGTCGGAGTTTCCGTTTTTACCCGGAGCGCAACGCCTCCATCGGCTCGCGGCGGCGGGCGCGTTTGGGCGGATTCTGGAGATTCGCGCGGGCTTTCTTCACTCGAGCGACCTCGATCCCACCAAGCCGGCGAACTGGAAACGCCAGAACCGTTTCTGCGGAGAAATTGGCGTGATGGGTGATCTCGGTTTGCACGTCGCGCACCTCCCGCTGCGGCTTGGCTGGCGGCCGGCGAGCGTTTACGCGCAGCTGCAGAAAATTTACCCGCGGCGGCCGGACGGGCGCGGGGGTGAGACGGCGTGCGACACGTGGGACAACGCGGCGCTGCACACCACGGTAATGCTCGGCCAGGACACCGTACCCATGACGCTCGAGATGAAGCGCTTGGCGCCGACGGAGACGAACACGTGGTATATCGAGATTCTGGGCACGGACCGCGGGGCGCGTTACTCGACCAAGGAGCCGAAGACGTTCTGGTCCTACCGGCGGGACAAAGAGCAGTGGTGGGAGAAGACGGATCTCGGATTCGCCATGCCGTTCAAGACAATCACGGGCGGCATCTTTGAACCGGGGTTTCCCGACCTCCTGCAGCAGATGTGGGCCGCGTTTCTCGCCGAGCGCGCCGGCAAATTGGGCGAGGCGTTCGGCTGTGCGACACCGGATGAGGCCGTCGCGAGCCACGAGTGGTGGGCGGCCGCGCTCGAGTCACAGCGCCACCGGAGTGTCGTCGTCCCGACGTAGTTCCCCGCCATGCGCTCCGGAATCATGGCAGGCGGCAACTGGATCGTCGACCACCTGAAGATCATCGATGCCTGGCCGGCGCAGGATGCGTTGGCGTCCATTCTCGCCGAATCCTCCGGCAACGGGGGCTCGGCGTACAACGTGCTCAAGGATCTCGCCCTCCTCGGGGCGCCATTCCCGCTGGCGGGGATTGGCCTCGTCGGCGAAGACAAGACGGGCGAGGCGATTTTCGCCGACTGTGCCGCGCATCGCATCGACGTCACGCAACTCCAGCGCACGGCGGGGGCGGCGACCAGTTACACGGACGTGATGACGGTGCGGGCGACGGGGCGACGGACCTTTTTCCACCAGCGGGGCGCCAACGCGCTGCTGGGGCCCGAGCACTTCGATTTCACGCGCACGCCGGCCAAGATTTTTCATCTCGGCTATCTGTTGTTGCTCGACCGGCTCGATGCGCTGTCCGCCGCTGGCCAGACGGGCGCGGCGGAGGTTCTGCGGCGGGCGCGGGCGGCGGGACTGCGCACGTCGGCGGACTGCGTGAGCGATCAGAGCGGACGCTTCCGGGCGGTCGCGGCGCCGGCACTGCCGCATGTCGACTATTTTTTCGCGAACGATTTTGAGGCCGAGAAACTCACCGGCGTGAGCCTGCGCCGGGAGCAGCGGCTCGATCCGGCCTCCGTCCGCGCCGCGGCCCGGGCGCTGCTGGAGGCCGGCGTGCAGACGTGGGTGTTTCTGCACTGTGACGAGGGCGTATTCGCGGCGAGCCGGGAGACGGAAGTGTGGCAGCCGAGCCTGCGGGTGCCGCCGGGGGACATCCGGGGCGCTGCGGGCGCCGGCGATGCGTTGGCCGCCGGCGTGCTGTATGGATTGCACGAAGACTGGGACGTGACCCGGAGTTTGCGCCTCGGAGTGTCCGCGGCCGCAGCGTCGCTTTACGATCCGCGTTGCTCCGCCAGCCTGCGTCCGGTTGAAGACTGCGGGCGGCTCGCCGAGCAACTCGGCTTCCGGGCCGCCGTGATGGAGTGATCCCTTTACCCCCATGAAAAAATACAACGTCGGCATTATCGGTTACGGCTGGGTGAGCGGCGCGCACATCGCCGCCATCAACGCGACTTCGCACGCGCAGGTCACGGCCGTCTATTCCTCGCGGCCGCAGGATGCGGCCGCCCTCAGCGCCCAGCACGGCGGGAAGATCACCTGCTATACCGAGCTGAGCGCGATGCTGGCGGATCCGAATCTGCATGTGGTGTCGGTGTGCAGTTATCCGAATCAGCACGCGGATCAGATCGTGACGGCGGCCAAGGCGGGCAAGCACCTCATCATTGAGAAGCCGATTACGCTGTCCCTCGCGGATGCCCACCGGGTGACCGCCGCCGTGAAAGCCGCGGGAGTCAAGACGTGCGTGTGCTTTGAATGCCGCTATTCCAGCCAGTTGGTCGCGACGAAGGCGGTCATCGATCGCGGCCTGCTCGGGAAGCTGCACTATGGCGAAGTTGATTATTACCACGGCATCGGTCCGTGGTATGGCCAGTTCCGCTGGAATACGTCGAAGGAGTCCGGCGGCAGCAGCCTGTTGTCCGCGGGCTGTCACGCACTTGACGCCCTGCTCCTGTGCATGGGCGGCGAGGTGGAGAGCGTGACGAGCCACTCGACGGGTTCGGCGAACGCCGTGTTCGGGCAATACCAGTATCCGACGACGAGTGTAAGCGTGTTGCGCTTTGCCGACGGCACGCTCGGGAAAGTCGCCTCGGTCATCGACTGCATCCAGCCCTACTATTTCCACACGCACCTCGTCGGGAGCGAGGGCAGTTTGCTCGACAACAAGTTTCACTCGACGCGGCTGGCCGTGGACAAGAGCAAGTGGAGCGAGCTCTCGATGAAGCTGTTGGATTCCGGCGATGTGTCGGATCATCCGTATCAGGCGCAGTTCCAGGCGTTTTTTGACGCGCTGGTCCGCAGCGAAGATATGCCGCTGACCTCACTGGCCGAGGCCATGAAGTCTCACCTCGCAGTACTCGCCGCGGATTTGTCCGCGCGGGAGAACCGCACGGTCAAGCTCTCCGAGTTGCAATGACCAAGCCTGCCGCCATCGCCATCGCGGCCCATCCGGACGATATCGAGTTCGTGATGGCCGGGACGTTGTGCCTCCTGCGCGAGGCCGGCTACGCCACGCACTATCTCAACGTGGCGAGCGGCTCGGGCGGCAGCCTGGTGCATGGGCCCGCGGCCCTGCGCCGCATTCGGCGGAAGGAGGCGCGGCGCGCGGCAGCGGTGCTCGGCGCGCAGCATCATGAGAGTTACGTCGACGATCTGGAGGTGGTCTATTCCGTGCCGTTGCTGCGGGCGATGACGGCAGTGATTCGCTCCGTGCGGCCCACGATCGTCCTGACCCACTCGCCCCAGGACTACATGGAGGACCACACCAACGTGTCGCGGCTGGCGGTCACGGCGGCGTTTGCGCGGGGCGTACCGAATTTCGCGTCACAACCGCGCCGGGCCGCGTGGGGCGGGGACTGCACCGTCTACCACGCGATGCCGCACGGATTGGTCGATCAACTGCGGCGACGGGTCGCGGCCGGCGCGTATGTGGACACCACCTCCGTGCAGGGGACGAAACTCGCCGCGCTCGCGTGCCACGAAAGCCAACACGCGTGGTTGAAATCCACCCAAGGGATGAATTCCTACCTGCGCGAGATGGAGGTGACCTCGGAAGAACTCGGCCGCCGGTCGCGGCGGTTTGCCCACGCCGAGGGATGGCGCCGGCATTCACCCATGGGGTTTTGCGCGGAGGGCGCCGATCCGCTCCGCGACGCGCTCGGGAAAAATTATCTGATCAACGGCGCCTACGAGCGCAGTCTGAGTCGCGGCCGGTAAGCGCACTCGTCCGGAAGGCCCTCATGTCATCGTCACCCCGCCAACTCCGCGTCGCCTCCGTGCAGTTTGAGAGCGCGCCCGGCGACAAGGAAGCGAACTTCCTCAAAGTGGAAGCCTTCACGGCGACGGCCGCCGCGCAGGGCGTGCGGCTCGTGATTTTTCCCGAGGGCTGTGTGAGCGGATATTGGTTTGTGCGCCGGCTCACCAAGGAACAACTCGCCGCATTGGCGGAGTCGATTCCTACGGGCCCGAGCACGCAGCGGTTGGTCGCTTTGGCGCGGCGGCACGGGCTCTCAGTCGGAGCGGGGTGGTTTGAAGCGGGCGAGGGCGGTACGTTTTATAATACCTATGTCGTCGCGCTGCCCGACGGCACGGTGCACCGGCATCGGAAACTGCACGCGTTCGAGCACGCGGCGATCAGCAGCGGCAGCGAGTTCACGGTGTTCGATTTGCCGGACGGATTTCGGGTCGGTGTGCTGATTTGTTACGACTGCAATATTGGCGAGAACGTCCGCCTGACCGCCCTGCGCGGGGCGGAGATTCTGGTGGCGCCGCATCAAACCGGCGCGGTGCGCAGCCGGAATCCGCACCTCATGGGCTTGATCGAGCGCCCCGTGTGGGAGAACCGGCACCGCGATCCGGGGGCCATTCAACGCGAGTTTCTGGGCGACAAAGGCCGGGGTTGGCTCATGCGCTGGCTGCCCAGCCGCGCACACGACAACGGACTGTTCCTCATTTTCAGCAACGGCGTCGGCATCGACGACGATGAGGTGCGCACGGGCAATGCGATGATTCTCGACCCATATGGCCGGATCCTCGTCGAGACGTCCGCCGCCGCCGATGCGATGGTGGTGGCGGACTTGGACGCGGGACTGTTGGAGCACGCGACCGGGCGTCTCTGGATTCGCGCCCGTCGGCCGGAGCTTTACGGTGCGCTCGCGCAGCGGACCGGACAGGAACGCGACACCCGCGAAATCAAATTCCAGGAATAGTTCCGCCGACCCATTTTTCCACGACCCCGCCTACGCCTATGCCCCGCAAACTCAGCACCATTGCCCCCGACTGGTGGGACTATACCACGCTCGATGACGCACTCATCGCCGAAGCCGCCCGCCTCAGTCCTGAAGACATGGCCGGACTTTCCCGCCCGGGATTCAACGTCGTGTTCTACGACACGTTGGAGGATTTCTATCTCGCCGAGGCGCTCGAATACATCACGGCGTGGCGGCAATCGACGGCGGACAATCCGGTCGGCCTCTGTGGCCCCATCGGCCCGACGGAGCAACTCCCGCTCGTCGCCCGGATCGTCAACGAACTCGGCCTCTCCCTGAAGTCGGCCCATTTCTGGGGCATGGACGAGTGGTTTCTCGACGGCAAAGAAGCGCCGATCACGCATCCGCTCTCCTTCGAGCGAGCCGACCGGGAACTGTGCTTCAACCGCATCCGCCCGGAGCTGGCGATGCCGGATGCGAACCTGCATTTCCCCAAGGCCGATCTCGCGCGCTATGTCGACAGCTGGCGCGGCGTGCGCTGTGCCGTCATGCAGGGCGGGCAGGGGGACACGAAACATTGGGCCTTCAACGATCCTGTGCGGCGCGCCGGTGCATATCGCGACGCGCCACCGACGCCCGCCGAGTATCGCCAGCTCGGCACGCGCGTGGTCGATCTGCATCCGGTCACGCTCGCGCAAAACGCCCGCACCTCCGGCGGGGGCAACATCGCGCTCGTGCCGACGCGCGCTTTGACGGTCGGTCCGGTCGAGACGTGGCAGGCGGAGAAAGTTTCGATCTGGCAGGCGGGCACCCACGACAGTCCTTTTGGCCAGCGCCTGACCACGCTGATGATTGCGAAACGCTACACCGACAGCGCCGTGCCCATGTCGCTGCTGGCGGATCATCCCAACGTGCAGTTCAATTTTTTCCGCGGCGGCCTCGGGTCCTGTCAGGTGGAAATGCACTGACCGCCCGCGGTCTTTGATTGTCACGGCCTCCCCCGCCGCATCCCTTTGACCGCGCAGCCCCGTTTACTTCCCCCCATGAAAATCCCCCTCGTCCGCCCCCTGCTTTGCCTGTTCGCCTTGGCCGCGTTCGCCCGCGCCGCGGAAAACACCCCGCCCAAGGGTTTCACCGCCCTCTTTAACGGCCAAGACCTGTCCGGCTGGTATGGCTGGGGCACCAAGAATCCCACCGAGCTGTGGGCGATGACGCCCGCGCAACGGGCCGACTACAAACGCAAGTCCGTCGAAGGCGGACTTCCCGTGGGCAAGGCCGGGCCGGAACACATCAACGCGCACTGGAGCGTGGCGCAGGGCGAACTCATCAATGACGGCAAAGGCCTGTATCTCACGAGCGACAAGGACTACGGCGACTTCGAGCTGATGGTGGACTACAAGGCGCTACCCGACGGTGACAGCGGGATCTATTTGCGCGGCATTCCGCAGGTGCAGATCTGGGACACAACCAAGGGCGATCCGCGCGGGCTCGGTCAGGACAAGGGCTCTGGCGGGCTGTGGAACAACCGCAAGGGCGCCGCCGGCAAGGATCCGTCCAAGAAAATGGACCGGCCGTTCGGCGAGTGGAACCGGTTTCAGATCCGGATGATCGGCGAACGGGTGACCGTAATCTTCAACGGGGAGAAGGTTGTCGACAATGCCGTGTTGGAAAATTTCTTTGCCAACCAGAAGGCCGGCTATGTCGCCTATGCGGCCCCGGGTGCGCCCAAAGACGCCAAGAAAGAGCAGAAACTGGCGAACGGATTTATGCGCGACCCGGCGTTTCCGAAGGGCCCGATCCAGCTGCAAACGCACGGCAGCGAGATTCGCTGGCGCAATGTGTTCATCCGGGAGATTGGCGCCGATGAGGCCAACCGGGAACTCGCGAGCCGCGGAGCGGAGGCCGGCTTTGTGGAAAAAGTGAACGGCAAAGATTTGAGCGGGTGGACGGGCGCCCTGGACAGTTACGAAGTGAAAAACGGCGCCATCGTCTGCAAACCGGGCAAGGGCGGAGATCTGTTGACCACGGATGAATTTGAAAACGGCATCATCCGCGTCGAGTTTCGTTTGCCCGTGGCCGGCAACAACGGCATCGCGCTCCGCACCCCGCTCGACGGACATTCCTCGAAAGACGGTTTGGAGATCCAGGTCATCGACAGCGACGGCTACAACGCGAAGCAGGCCGCCGCCGGAAAAAAAGGCCTCGAGCCCGCGCAGTATCACGGCTCGCTCTATCACTGCGTCGGGGCGAAGCACGGTTACCTCCGCCCGGTGGGCGAATGGAATTTCGAGGAGATCGAAGTGCAGGGGCAGAAGATCAAGGTCACGCTCAACGGCACCAAAATTCTCGACGTGGATATTTCGACGTTTGACCGCAGTCAGATCAAGGCGCCGCCGAAAGGCCTCGACCGCACGAAGGGCCATATCGGTTTCGCCGGGCACAGCGACCCGGTGGAGTTCCGCAGTTTTAAAGTGAAGAAGCTGTAGGAGCCGGGCCGAACCTACTTCCCCGTCGCCCGGCTCGCCTTCGAGCGGCCGCCTTTCCAGATATCATATTCGGGAGTCGCATACTGCCGGAAGAAAGCATCGAGACGGCCTTGCAACCCGGCGGTGGTCTCTGCGGTGCCCGGCTCGCCGAACCGATTGGTGCGCTCCGCCGGATCCGCCGCCATATCGTAGAGTTCATGCGGGCCGGCGGGCTGGCGCAGCACGAGCTTCCAGCGCTCGGTGCGGATGGCGCGGCAGGTTTCGAATTCGTAGAAGACCGCGTTGTCCCAGGGAATTTCCTTTCCGTGGAGCAGCGGCGAAAAATCCCGGCCGGGTGATTTCGGTTTGACCGGCATTTTGTCCGCCAGACCGAGGTGCCCGAGCACGCTCGGGAGAAAATCGTAGTTGCTCACGAGGGCGTCGCTCGTTGCGCCGGCGGGGATGCGTCCCGGATGGTGGAAAATAAAAGGAATCTGCATCATCAGCTCGTGCGCGCCCACGGGACGGGAGTGATCGCCCATGCCCCACCGCCCGTTTTGACCACCCATCCAGCCCTGATCCGAAGTGTAGACGACGAGCGTGTTCTCGGTGAGGCCGTGGCGTTCAAGTGTCGCCATGATTTCGCCCACGCCGTCGTCGACGCCGCTGACTTCGGCGGCAACGCGCCGGATCGACTCGGCGTTGTTATGATACGGCTTCAACTGCCGCTGCCACGGATGCATCGGCTCGCGCGGAAATGACGGGAGTTCCTTGTCGGCGTAGTAGGCGGCGTGCCGGTTCTTCGCTTGGTGGCCGAGCAGGCCGCCGAGGGCGTAGGGACCGTTGTAGGCGAGAAACAGAAAGAACGGCCGCGCTTTGTTTTCCTCGATGAAGGCGATGCCGCGGCGCGTCCACAGGTCCGTCGTGTAGCCGGCTTCTTGGCGCACCGCGCCGTTCTCAATCACGTCCTGGTTGTAGAATTCCTTGGTGTGACCGTCGGGTTTCGTCACCCAGAAGCTGAAACCTTCCGACGGGGTGAGGTTCGCGCCGAGATGCCATTTGCCGCTGAGCCCGCAAGTGTAGCCGGCGTCGCGGAGAATTTCCCCGAGCGAACGGAACTCATCGATCGTGTTGTAAGCCTGCGGCCCCATCATGAATTTCGGATCGAGGAACGAATGGACGCCGTGCTGCGAAGGCATCAGGCCGGTGAGAAACGTCGCGCGCGTGGGCGAGCACACGGGATTGCTGCTGAGGGCGCGCGTGAAACGCAGGCCGTTCGCGGCGAGCCGGTCGACGTTGGGCGTGCGGATGTCCTTGTTGCCATAACACCCGAGCGTCCACGCGCCTTGGTTATCGGTCAGAATGAACACCAGATTTACCGGCTTCGCCGGGGCGGCCCGGACGGTCAGGGCGAGCGTAATCCAAAGCAGAGCGAGCAGGAGCCGGGGCATGGGCGGAGCGTGACGCGGGCGGGCGGAGGTCAGTGTTCGTTCTTCAGGAAGGCGACGAGATTCGCCACGTCTTCCTTCGCCATGGTTTGCTCGAGGCCGTCCGGCATCAACGACAGACCCGACGCGACGAGTGACGAGAGTTGGCTGCGGGACACGGTCTCTTCACTTCCCGCGGCGGTGCGGAGCGTGAGGCTGGAGGCGCTTTCCGCGGCGAGCCAACCGGAGAGGGAGCGCCCGTCCTGCGTGACCACCGAGAGCGTTTGATAGTTGGGAGCGACTTCGTAGTTCGGCACGAGGAGGTGCAGCAGAATCGCGTCGGCGGGTTGGTGGCGGATGCCGGTGAGGTCGGGGCCGACTTTTCCGCCCACGCCCTGGTGGGTGTGACAGGCGGAGCAGGTTTCCAGGAAAGCCGCGCGCCCGCGGGCCACGTCGGCCGGTGCCGAGAGGAGCGGCCGATACGTGCGATAGACCTGCATACGGTCGCCGCCTTCCAGGCTTTGGAAGAGGGTCTCCGCGCGTTGGCGCACGGTGGCGTCGGCATGCTTGAGCAATTGCGTGCGGCGCACCGACGAGATCTCGGGGGCCGTCACGACGCCGGCTTGGATCGCGTCGAACAGCACGGCAATCAGGGCGGGTTTCGCGGTGAGGGTTGCCAACACCGCCTCGCGCAGCCGCGGCGTGTAGCCGGTCCAGTTCTCCCGTTTGATTAACAGTGCTCCGCCGCGGGCATCGCCGAGTCGCTCCAGCGCCCGCACCGCCTGCACTTGAAGATCGGGCGGCTGCCGAGCGGCGAGGAGCGGCCCCAGCGCCGCCCCGGCAAAGGGAAAATCCGCATACCCGAGCAGGGACACGGCCGGGCTGCGATCGCGGAGGGGCGCCTGAGGATCGGTGGCGGTCGCCGCGACCGACTGCAAAAACGCGTGCACGGCCGGGGCCGCGCGGCCCTCCGGTCCGAGCACCGCGGCGAACGCGTCGGATTGGACGGCGGCCTTCGTTCGGCTCCGTCCACGAAAGCCTTCGAGGAGGCCGAGCACCGCCGACATACGCGCCGGTAAGTCGCCGGTTTCGGCGACGCGATCGCTCAGAAACTGGCGGCAGGCGTCGGGGGTGGCGCCGGCGCCGAAGACGCGGCCGAGGTGTTCGATGACGACGGCGAACGCCGCCGGGTTCACGGCGCGTTCCCGTTGCAGCGCCGCCAGAAAAGGCTCCATCCGGCCAGCAATCCCGCTGAGCACGGCCGCACGCGTCCAGCGGTCCTCTCCGTCGCGGAGCGCGAGGGCCGCGAGCGCCGGCACGACGGAATCGTCGCGAGATCCGGCGAGAGCCAGGGCCGCGCAGAAACGCACTCGGGCGTCCTGATCCCTCGTGGCGGCAACCGTGGCGGAGAGCAAGTCACTGCCCCCGTCCTTGGCGATCTGCTCGCCGGCGAAGTGCAGGCCTTGTTCGCGCACACCGGCGTGGGGATCGCGCAGTGCGGCGGTGATCGTCGCGACGGACAATCCGTTCAGCCCGCGCAGGGTCCAGAGGGCGCGCGTCCGCGATTCGGCCCGCGTGGCCTGGACGGCGATTTTTTCGACGAGCGGGATCGCCGAGCGATCGGCGCGTTCCACGAGGCGTCGCTGGGCGTCGGCGCGCCACCATTCGTCGGGGGACTCCAGGGCAGCGACGGTTTTTTCAAGGTCTTCGCTGCGGACGGGCGGGGTGGCGGGCACGGGGCGCGGAGCGGGCGAATCGCGGACGATGCGGTAAATACGGCCGCGGTCCTTGCCGCTTTCGAAGTCGAGGAGGCCGCGCGATTCCTCCGGCACGTAGCGCGGGTGGTCGATTTCGCGGCGATACATGTCGGCCACGTAGAGCGCGCCATCGGGGCCTTCGCCGAGGAAGACGGGCCGGAACCACACGTCCGTGGTGGCGAGAAACTCCCGGCCGCCGGCGGCCGGATCGGAGCGGAACGAGGCGCCGTCGGGCCGGAGCACCTGGCGTTGGACGAGATTCTGGGCGGACTCGCAGATGAAGACGTTGCCCGCGTGCTCGGGCCGCAAGCCCGTGCCGCCGAAGACGAGCACGCCGCTCGCAGAGGTGAAGGTGCCGGCATGAGGCGCCGCCATCAGCGACGGAATGAAATCGGCGGAGATCGTCGCGCGACTGATCGGAAAAACTTTCGCCTCGGCCTGCACCAGGGAGACTTCCTGGACGCTTTCGCTGAAGGAGAGGTGCGGGTTGCGGGCGAGTTGCGCCGGCTCGAGCATGACCTGCATGACCGGATGACGGTTCGAGCAGATGAAGCGGCGCCCGAACGCATCGAACGTCAGGCCGAACTGGCCGCGACCGCCCGTGTTTTCGAACTCGTAGGTATCCGGGTCGAAGCGGCCGTCCTTCAACGAGAACGTCACGGCGGCGCGCCCGGGGTGGGCGGGCGAGGTGACTTTGCCGCCGTTGAGTCCGCTGGTGACATAGATTTTTCCGTCGAGGCCGAGGGTGGGGTGGCTCACGCGCAACTGCGCGGTCTTGGTGGCGTCGAAACCGGTGAGCACCACCGTGCGCACGTCCGCGATTCCGTCGCCGTCCGTATCTTTGAGATACAGGATGTCGGGGGCGGCCGTGAGGAAGACGCCGCCGCGCCACAGCGCGAGGCCGTTGACGTAGCCGAGTCCCGTAGCGAATTCCGTGCGGCGTTCGAAGCGTCCGTCCCCGTCGCGGTCTTCGAGCAACGCGATGCGGCCGGCGGTGGTGTGGCCGCCGCCCTCGACGGGATCGGGATAGCCGCGACCCTCGGCGACAAAGAGCCGGCGGGGGCCGTCGAATACGAAGGCGACGGGATTGACGACGAGCGGTTCGGCGGCGACGAGTTCGATGCGCAGGCCGGATTCGAGTTGGAACGACTGAAGCGCCTCGGCCGGCGAGCGCGCGGGATGCCGCCCGGCCGGCGCGGCCGTTGCCGTGTGGGCCGCGAGGAGAGCAAGCAGCAGACCGGCCAGGCGGGAAGGGAAACGCCGACCCGGGGTGTGGGCATGAGTGCGCATGGACCATGGCACTTGAACACGCGGGAACTCGGACGCAACCTTTGGAATTCCCCTGGCCCCATGAAAAAATTCATTCGCGATTTCGGCGCATATCTCGGCGGTGTCCTCGTGTTGATCGCACCCGGCGGTTTGGCCGTCGCAGCGGACGCGACGCGGGTTTTCCGCGCGGGTGCCGCCACCAGCAATATCACGCCGCCGCTCGGTGCGGGCATCGTGGGGAATTTCGAAGTGCCGCCGGCGACGCACATCCACGACGAATTGCACGTGCGCTGCCTGGCGCTCGACGACGGCGCAACGCGGCTGGTGTTCGCCATCGTCGACAACGTCGGGGTGAACCGCGAGGTGTTCGACGAAGCCAAGCGGCGGATTCACCTCCTGACCGGCGTCCCGGCCGCGCATCTTCTCATGTCGGCCACGCACACGCATTCGGCGACGAGTGCCGGCGGGGCGAATCGCATCGCCCTCCGCGCCGGCGCGGCGGGACCGGCGCTCGACGAGTATCAGATTTTTTTGGTGCAGCGGATTGTCGATGGGGTGCGGCGCGCACTGAACAATCTCGAACCGGCTCGCATCGCTTGGGGCGCGGGGCAGGTGCCGCAGCATGTTTTTAACCGGCGCTGGCGCCTCAAAGACGGCCAGAGTGTGGTGAATCCCTTCGGCGGCCAGGACCGGGCTCTCATGAATCCGGGGCGCAGTCGCACGGATTTGGCGGAGCCCGCGGGACCGACCAATCCCGAAGTGCAGTTTCTTTCGGTGCAATCGACGGGCGGGCGGCCGATCGCGCTGCTCGCGAACTACTGGTTGCACTACGTCGGCGGCGTGCCGAGCGGGCACATCTCGGCCGACTATTTCGGCGTGTTTGCCGATCGCATCCAAGAGTTACTGGGCGCCGACCGGCAAGACGTGCCCTTCGTCGGCCTCCTCGCCAACGGACCGTGTGGCGACGTCAATAACATCGACCTCCGAGCGCCGGCGCGGAAATTCGCGCCTTACGAGAAAATCAGACTTGTCGCCGACGATCTCGCCCGGGAGGTGGTGCGGGTCCAACGTACGCTGGTGTATCGCGACTGGGTTGAGCTGAAGGCCGCGCAAACGGACCTCGCGCTGCAAACCCGCCGGCCCACGTCCGCGCTCGTCGCCCGGGCGGAGCAGGTCCTCGCGCGCCCGGCGACGGTCTCGCCGGCGCACCGGCTGGAAAGAATTTATGCGGAGCGCACGCTGACCGCGCGCGACTGGCCGGACACGATCAGCGTGGTGCTGCAGGCCTTTCGCATCGGGGAACTCGCGGTGGCGGCGATCCCGTTCGAGACCTTCACGGAGACGGGACTCGCGATCAAAGCGGCGAGCCCGTTCCCAGCGACGTTCACGATCGAGCTGGCCAATGGCAGCTATGGCTACTTGCCGACGCCGCGGCAGCACGAACTGGGCGGCTACGAAACGTGGCTCGGCACCAATCGGGTGGAGGTCGGGGCTTCGCCGAAGATCGAAGCGGCAATCCAGGGTCTGCTGCGAAAACTGGAGTGAGGCGGGGCGGCGGGGCGGGTCGCCGGTTTTCCGTTGCGCGCGCGCGCCGAGATGCTGGCGTGGACACCATGAACCTGCCCCGCCTGTGTGTCCTCGTTTTGTCGTGGAGTGTGCTGGCGGCGGTCGCCCTCGGCGCGACCCCGGAGCCGACGTTGGGCAAGAAGGGCCAACTGCTGCTCGAGGAAAATTTCGACGCGGCGGCGCTGCCGAAGGGCTGGGCGAAAAACACCGGCGTGCTGTCGGTATCCGGCGGTGTGCTGCACGCGAGCCAGCTGGCGAGCGACAACCACATCGCGGCGTTTCGGAAGGCGCTGCCGCTGCAGGACTGCGCGATCCAGCTCGATCTGAAATTCGCGGGCGCGACGACGTTCAACCTCGGGTTTGATCCGGCGCCGGGCGAGCTCAAGAAAAAGGGGCACCTCTTCTCGCTCGCGATCACGCCGACGGGTTGGACGATCACCGAGCACAACGACAAGGCCGATCCGAATTCAAAGGCCGTCCCGCACGCGAAGGCCGCGACGAAGTTCGCGCCGGGCGAATGGTTCACGCTGCTGCTCGAAGTAAAGGGCAATGTGGTCGTGGCCAAGGTCGACGGGAAGGAGGCGCTGCGCGCGACGGCGAAGGATTTTCACGTGAAGAAACCCGGCCTGGTGTTTCGCGTCGGCGGGAAAGACGGCCAGGAAGTGCTCGTCGACAATGTGAAGGTGTGGGCGCTGGAGTGAGCGAAGCCGAGCAAGCGCGGGTGGCGCCAACCGCGAACGGATCGCCCGCTTCAGCGCCAAAATCCAAGCCACCCTCGCCAGCGTCCGGGACGAAGCGGAAACACCCTGAATGCGTCGCACCATGAAGCGGGCTTTCAGCCCGGTTTTTTTGCCCTCCGTTCCTGGGGCGTTGCCCCAGGCTGGGATAGGATGGGCCTTTGGCCCACCCGCCGCGCGCCAACGGTGCTCCACTATCCCCGCCTGGGGCAACGCCCCAGGAATTAAGCCGGAAGTAAAATGAGGGCTGAAAGCCCGACCTAATCACGATGTTGGGGCGCACGGCGCAGGTGCGGCGGCACCAGTCGCCAAATTGAATCCGAGAAGCAATGACGCGCTGGCGAGGAGGCGGGCGACACTCATGGGGCCGAAAAGCGATACACCGTCGTGCTGCGGTAGGTTTGGCCGGGGCGCAGAATCGTGGACGGGAATGTCGGCTGGTTGACCGAGTCGGGGAAATGCTGGGTCTCCAGGCAAAAGCCGCTGCGGTAAGGATAGGCGGCGCCGGACTTGCCCGGGACTTTGCCGTCGAGGAAATTTCCCGTGTAGAACTGGAGGCCCGGCTCGGTGGTGAGGACTTCCATGATACGACCGCAGGCGGGTTCGCGCACGGTGGCGGCGAGGGCGAGCGAACCGTCGGCGGAGTCGAGCACCCAGTTGTGGTCGTAGCCGCCGCCGAAGCGGAGCTGCGCATGGGTTTCCCCGATGCGGGCGCCGATGGTGTGGGTCGTCGTGAAGTCGAAGGGCGTGCCCGCGACGGGGGCGAGTTCGCCGGTGGGAATCAGGCCGGGCGTGACGGGGGTGTAGCGGCGGGCGCGAAGGGTGACTTCGTGGCCGAGGACGTCGCCGTGGCCGGCACCAGCGAGGTTGAAATAACAGTGATTGGTGAGATTGACCGGGGTGGCGCGGTCCGTGGTGGCGGAGTAGTCGATGCGCAAGCCTTGGTCGGCGGTGAGGGAGTAGGTGACCTCGACGGAGAGAGTGCCCGGGTAGCCCTCCTCGCCGTCGGGGCTCGTGTAGCGGAGGCGCAGGGCGGGTTGGCCGTCGCGCGTGGCGGGTTCGGCGGACCAGAGGACTTTGTCGAAGCCGAGTTGGCCGCCGTGGAGGTGGCAGGGGATGCCGCCGGGCGCGTTGTTGGTGGCGAGCGGGTAGGTCTGGCCGTCGAGCGTGAATTGGCCGCCGGCGATGCGGTTGCCGACGCGACCGATCAGCGCGCCGAAGAACGGCGAGTCTTTCACGTAGCGCGCCACGGTGTCGAACCCGAGGGCGACATCGGCGAGACGGCCTGTGCGGTCGGGCACGAGCAGGCGCACGATGGCCCCGCCCAAATCGGTGATTTCGGCGGTGAAACCGGACGGTTGCCGGAGGATGTAGAGGCGGGCCTCGCGGCCGTCGGGGAGTCTTCCGAAGGATTGCACGGTGAGAGAGGGTGAAGGAGCGGCCGAAGCGGATACGGCGGCCAGGCCCGCGGCAACCGCGAAGAAACGGTCAGAGGGGAAACGTACCGCGGGCCAGCGAAGAGCGGAACGAGGGGTGGCTTGATCGTCCGCGTGGCACCCGACGCGGCCCGCCGTACGTCAGGGCGGCAAGAGCCCGGCCATCACCGCAACGGCTTCCTGACGAATGGAGAGGATTGCGCGGAGGTTGGCCTGCGCGTCCGCCAGACGCTGCTCGTTTTGGCGGTGAATTTCGTGGGCCCGAGCGAGGCGGGACTTGATTTCAGCGTCGGGCAAGTTGTCGCTGACGGCGGCGCGGAGGGCATCGCGCTCGGGATGGCCGGAGGAGCCGGCGGTGCGTTTGCCCTTGTCGGCCGCGGGCGTCACCCCGCGCACGTTGGCGGCGCTGGTCCAGAGCGTCCGACGGATTTCGTCGATCTTGGCCATGCGTTCCGTCATCAGGGCCCACTCGGTGTCGTCGGGCACGTCGAGTTTCTCGCGCAGGCGTTCCAACCCGCGGGCCTGGGCATCGGCCGGGCTGGGCTTGGTGGCGCGGGCGTCGGCGGGGTCGTCGCGTTTCTTGGGCTTGCCCACCGCATCGTCGGCGACGCCGTCGCGTTTCATGGCGCGGATATCTTCTTTGTTGGGCTTGGCCCCCGCGTGGGCCGACGTCAGCCAGCAGGCGGGCAGCACGAGCAGAAGCAGGGAAGCACGGGCGGGGAAACCAGACGGGGGCATGGGGAAAGTCATGGCGAAGAATACGCGGTCGGCAAGACCGGGCTCGGTTGAGTGATCGAACCGCGGCGGGGGGCCCGGGAATGCGCTCTTACGATGGGCGAGGGCGGTGGCGTCGGTGGGGCCGGGCGGGCGGCAATCGGCCCGGACGCGGCTGGACAAGCGCACGGCGCCGCGGGAAGGTGGGCCCATGGTGCTTCGGTTACGATTCCCCGTTTGGACCTGCGCCGTGGGCTTGCTGCTGGCCACGGTGGACGCGGGCGCGGCGCGGGCGGCGGCGTTGGCGGATTCGCCGTTCGGCGCGGCGATCGCGGCGACGGAAACCGCGCGGGTGGTGGGCGACGAGAGTAAAGGGAATCGGCTCGCGATCGTGAGCGGCGGCTATGATGCGCTGCTGTTGCGCGTGCACCTGATCCGGCAGGCGACGGTGTCGGTCTCGATTCAGACGTTTATCTGGACGAACGACGAATGCGGGCGGCTGCTCATTTGCGAATTGGTCGAGGCGGCCCGGCGCGGGGTGAAGGTGCGCATTTTGGCGGACCACCTGGTGTCGGAGCAGGACCCGGCGACGATGGCGTTTCTGGCAACGGCTCATCCGAATCTGGAGGTGAAGCACTACCGGCCGGCCGCGGGGCGTCTGAAGCCATCGTGGTGGCGCACGCTTTTCGCGGGGGTGGTGGGCTTTCGGGCGATCAACCAGCGGATGCATAACAAAGTGCTTTTGGTGGACGACGCGGTCCTCGTGACCGGCGGACGCAATATCGAGAACACCTACTTCGATCACTCGACGACGATGAATTTTCGCGACCGCGACGTGGTGGCGGTCGGGCCGGTGGTGCGCGGGGCGGTGGAGTCGTTCGAGGCGTTCTGGGGCTACCGAGAGGCGGTGGCGAGCCGGGACCTCGTGGATGTGGCCGGGGTCATCGCGGCGGGGAAATTTCGGCGCTACGCGACGCGGGCAGACTACGATTTCGGGTCGCACTTCGCCGCGCTCACGCGGGAGGCGAACGAGGCGGGCGTGGTTGCGGAGCGGTTCGTGGCGCGGCTAAAACCGGTGCGGACGGTGACGTTTATCAGCGACGAGCCGGGCAAGTCGGGTGCCGAGGCAAATGGAGGGATGCCGCGCAGCACGCGGGCGCTGCGGTCCGCGTTGGAGCAGGCGAAGACGTCGATCCTCATGCAGAGTCCCTACCTGGTGTTGAGCAAACCGGCGCGGGTGCTGGTGCGCGACGTGCAGGCGAAAAATCCGGCGCTGCGGATTCGGATTTCGACCAACAGCTTTGCGTCGACCGACAACCTGTTCGCGTATTCGGCGAACTACCGGCTGCGCAACGACTATGTGGAAGAGCTCCGGCTGGAGGTGCACGAGTTCAAGCCGCTGCCGGGGGCCCTGCTGACGTTGTTCCCGCGTCATCCGGAAATGGCCGCAATCGCGACGGCGCAGGCGAAGCCGGGGAAGCCGGTGCGGCCGCCGTTCCTCTGCGTGCATGCGAAGTCGCTCGTGGTCGACGGACGGCTGGCCTTTGTGGGTTCCTACAATCTGGATCCGCGCTCGGAGAATTTGAATACGGAGGTGGGGCTGCTCGTCGAGGACGAGGCGTTCGCGGCGGAACTGGGCGCGGAGATCGAACACGACCTGCGGCCGGAGAACAGCTGGGTGATCGGCCGCCGGGTGCTGCCGCTGCGGCTGGAGGCGGTGAACAAATTTATCGATGACACGCTTTCACTCGGGCCGATTGACGTGTGGCCGTTTCAAAACACGAGCAGTTTTGAGCTCAAGCCGGCCGCGCCGGCCGTGGCGCCGACGCACGCGGATTTCCATCGTCACTACCGGGACGTCGGGCCGTTTCCCGGGACGGACGGGTTGCTCTCGACGAAGGAAATTCTCACGCGGCTCTACAAGGCGGTCGGGGCGCCGCTGACGCCGATTTTGTGAGGCGTGACCGAGATGGCTGCCGGGCTAGAATTCGCGCGTGGCAGTGAAGCGAACACGGCGGGGTTCGTTGAGGTCCCTGCGGCGCAGGCCGTCGCCGGCGGGGTTGCGGAGGCCGACGAGGACGCGGTCGGCGTGGCCGATGATGCGCCTATTCGGCTGGAGCGTGAGCGTGCTGGGAGCCGGGGCGCGCGGACCTTGCAACCGGCGAACGCATCGCGCCAGAGCGTGGCGTTGCCGAGGGTTTTGGCCGGGATGTTTCACCCCCACCTCCCGTATGTTTCAGCCTTAGCCTTTGTCGGCCCGCCCGGTGGGCGGACCACCCGGCCACCGGCCGGGCCTACAGTCTAAAAATCACAGGACGTTGGTCTCACACTCCACCTGACCAAACTTATTTCACGGAGGGCACGGAGCCCAGCCCCCTGAGCTCACAGAGCCGACCAGGTTTTTGGCTCCGGGAGCCCGCCTCTGAACGCTGGGCGCTCGATAAAACAAAGTTGATGGCGGAAAGGGTGATTGATGCGGGTCAGCACCGGTCTTGCGGGAGTAGGCCGCGACGTTTTTGCCCTGATCGCGAAGAGCGCCCCCGCAAACGCACCGCGCGAGGCGCCTTCGGTGGTTTCGCAGAAGGCGCACGGGAGCGGGACGAGTGCGTCCCGCACGACGGCAGTGAGACCAATAGGCGTCGCCAAAGGCAGACTACGGGCCGCCGGCCGCGCGCGCAGGCCGGGCGGACCTATCGCACCTGGCCGCGGGCGCGGACCTGGTCGAGCAACGCGCGCAACTCGGCCACTTTGGCGGGTTGGGCAGCGTGGAGGTTGTGGTGCTGGCCGAGGTCGGCGGCGAGATCGTAGAGTTCGCCCGGTTCGCGGTGGGGCGCGTAGCCGTTGGCCGCGTCGAACCCATCGGGCACACGGGTGACCGCGCCGGTCTTGGTGGCGACGTAGAGCCATTGCCGGTGGCGGAGGGCGTAGCCCTGAGCGTTGGTGCTGTGCACGATGGTCTCGCGGGGTCCGGGCGCGCCGGATTTCCAGACGGGGAGAAAGTCGTAACTATCCTCGGCCGATTTGGCGGGGAGTTTGAAACCGGTGATGCCGGCGAGGGTGGCCATGAGATCGACCTGACTGAGCAACGCGGGGGAAACGGTGCCCGCCGGGACGACGCCGGGCCAGCGCACGACAAACGGCACGCGATGTCCGCCCTCCCAGAGATCACGTTTCACGCCGCGAAGCGGACCGGAGCTGCGGTGGGTAAATTTCTGGATACGTTCGTAGGCGTAGCGCTCGGCGCCGTTGTCGGCGGAGAAGATGACGAGAGTATTGTCGGCGAAGCCGTGCGCCGCCAGGGCGGCGAGGACGCGGCCGACGGTGGCGTCGGTTTGCTCCATGAAGTCGCCGTAGCCGCCGGCCGAGGATTGGCCGGCGAATTCGGGCGACGGCACGATCGGGGCGTGGGGGGAGGTAAACGGGAAGTAGAGGAAGAACGGGCCGGGTTTCCCTTTTTGTTCACCGATCCAACGCTCGGCGCGCTCCGTCAGTCGGGGCATCACGGCGGTGAAATCCCAACCCGGCGCCATGGGACCGGGGCGGGTCTCCCAGTTGCCCTCGGCGGTCTTGGCGGAATTTTGCAGCGGGACGGACGGCACGGTCAGCACGCGATCGTCCTCGAACCACGTGTAAGGCGGGAAATTGGGGACGTCGTCGCCGAAATAATAGTCGAAGCCGCGGTCGCGCGGTCCGCCCGAGATGGGTTTCGACCAGTCGAAATCGGCCGGGGCGTAGCCGGTGCCCGGGGCCGGTTTGGCGCCGGGGCGCTTGATGGCGTCCCAGTTCCAGCCGAGATGCCATTTGCCGATACAGGCCGTGCGGTAGCCCTGGCGCTGCAACATCGCCGGGAGGGTGAGCTCGTTGTCGAAGGCCGGCGGGCCGAAGCTGTCGACGATGCTGTGAAATTTTCGCCAGTGAAAGCGTCCGGTCAGCAGCGCATAGCGGCTGGGCGTGCACACGCCCGAGGAGCTGTGGGCGTCGGTGAACCGCAGGCCGTCGCGGGCCAGCCGATCGAGGTGGGGCGTGCGGATCTTGGAGGCGGGGTTCTGGATCGCGAGGTCGCCGTAGCCCATGTCGTCGGCATAGAGAATGACGATGTTGGGTGGAGCGGCGAAGAGCGGTGCGGCCGCGACAAGGACGGCGGCGAGGGCGGGGAAGAGCCAGCGGGGAAGCATCGGGCGACGACAGGCGGGCGAGGCGCCCGTGGCAAGCGGGGACGTGGCCCGGCGCGGGTGCGAAATCAGGGCGCGGCGTTTTTCTCCAGCCCGGTGCGATTGATCAGGCCGCCGAAAGGGTTGTTGCCGAAGGCGGGCGCGATGAGACCGCGGTTCCACTCGGCGGCGGCGGCGGCGAGGCGCGCGGCGATTTCGGGACGCGCCGCGGCGAGGTCGCGGGATTCGCCGAGATCGGTGGCCAGATCGTAGAGCTGGGGGGCGTTCTGATACGTGCGCAGCCACTTCCAGTTTCCTTCGCGCACGGCGAAGGCCTCGCCGCCATCCATGCGCCAGAACAGCCGCGCGTGGGGTGCGGCGGCCGCCTGGCCGGTCAGGAACGGCAGGAGGTCGACGCCATCGAGGGGAGCGAGCTTGGCGTCGCGGGTGGCGCCGGCGGCGGCGAGCGCGGTGGGGAGTAGATCGAGCGAGATGACGGGTTGCGTGTAGGTGCGGCCGGCCGGGAGGCGCGCGGGCCACGAGATGAGGAAGGGGACGCGAAGGCCGCCCTCGAAGACGTCGCCCTTTTGACCGCGCAGCGGCGAATTGACCGAGGCGTTGGCGTTGCGCTTGGTCATGGGCCCGCCGTTGTCGGAGAGAAAAAAGATGAGGGTGCGGTCGCGTTGGCCGGTGGACTCGAGGGCGGTGAGAATGCGGCCGACGGCTTCGTCGACGGTGGCAACCATCGCGGCGTACGTGCGCCGGCGTTCGTCGGTGATGGCCGCGAATTTCGCGAGCATGTCCGCGCGGGCCTGGAGGGGCGTGTGCGGCGCGTTGAAGGCGAGATAGAGGAACCACGGTTTCGCGTCGCGGGCGTAGCGCGTGACGGACGCCGCGGCCTCTTCGCCGAGGCGGGTGGTGAGCTCGCCGACTTCAGGCACGGCGGTGGAGTTGCGCAAGATCGGGGAGGTTTGCTCGGTGTCCGCGGTCGTCGTCGCCTTCTTGCCCGCGCCGATTTCGACCTCAGCCACGGAGCCCGGGAGGTAGCGGTGGCCGCCGCCGAGGAAACCGAAGTAGTCGTCGAAGCCGCGGCGGTTGGGGTGAAATTGCGGATGGGCGCCGAGGTGCCACTTGCCGATGGCGCCGGTGGCGTAGCCGGCGGCGCGGAGAGAATCCGCGATGGTCGACTCGGAGAGGGGCAGGCCGTGGGTCGCGGCGGTGGCGTCCCATTTGGGGTTATACTCGTAGCCGAAGCGTTGTTGATAACGGCCCGTCAAGAAGCCCGCGCGCGACGGGCTGCAAACGGGATAGGACACGTAGCCGTCGGTGCAGCGGATGCCGGAGGCGGCGAGGCGGTCGAGGTGCGGCGTGGGAATGTCGCGGGCGCCCTGGAAGCCGACGTCGTTGTAACCGAGATCGTCGGCGACAATCAGGAGAACGTTCGGGCGCGCCTCGGCGGCGTAAGTCGAAGGCGCAATGACGGCGAGCAGGAGGGCGAAGAGCGGGCGGAAGGAAATGTTCATGAGTGGACCGGGTGGGCAGTGTGGAAGTGGACCGAGTGGGCGGTGTGGAAGCGGGGTGGGTGGGCCCGGCGCGGTGGGCGCGCGGACGGAAAGGGAGCGGGCACTACGATGCGGCGAGCCGCGGAGCCCCGAGACCGGGGATGAGGGCGGGGAGCCTCATGGGGGGAACGGAGGGTCACCAGTCCATGCTCACGGTCGTGACGTAGTGACGGGGGTCGGTTTTGCGGGGCCAGGTGTAGCTGTTGCCTTGGTCGGAGTTGAGGCCGAGGACGTTGTTCACGTTGAGCTGGAAGGTGAAGTTGTGGCCGTAAAGTTTGCGGCGGTAGCTGGCGAACGGGTTCACCAGAATGTAGCTGCTGGTCTTGGTCGCCGGGAGCACGACGACGCCCCCGGAGGAGAGTGCGGCGCGGGGCTTGCCCATCGCGTAGCGGGCGGAGGTGCCGAGGGCGAAGCCCTTGAGTTTGCCCTGGGTGAAGCTGTAACGCGTGGTGATGTTAGCCGTCTCGCGGCGCACGGCGCGGACGTTGCCCTCGGTGTCGTCGAGGAGCTGTTGGGTGATGGCCGTGGCGTCTTCGGGGTCGAGGCCCTGGGCTTTGGCGGCGGCCTGGGCGGCGGCGAGGTAGGGGCGCACGAGCGGGAAGAAGCGGCCGAATTGCACGCGGTTCATCGAGTAGGTGGCGCGCACGGTCCACTGGCGGGTGAGGTTGAGCTGCGTTTCGAGCTCCCAGCCTTCGGTTTCCTGGTCGCGGTAGTCGCCCGTGCCGAGGAGCTGGTTGGTGGCGGGGAGGAGATCGTTGAGCTCGGTCTGCACGGCGGCGCTGAGGCCGAGGGCGTTGTTCTCGGAGGTGGTGTTGAAGCGCGTGAGGGTGGCGTTGACGCGATCCTCGAGGAAGTTGAAGCGCAGGCTCCACTCGTGGCCTTCGCCGGTGCGGGGGAGGCGGGGGCGGCCGGAGAGTTCGAAGCTCACGCTGTCGGTGAAGAGCGAGGATTCGAAGTAGCCGGCGCCGAGCGCGAGCCACGGGAGCACGCGGAAGACCCCGCCGTAGGACTGGTTGGTGGCGTAGGTGCGGTTGAACGGTTCGTAAGGAACGTTATAGCCGGTGGCGTCGAGGATCGGACGACCCTGGAGGTCGACGAGTTGGGTGCCCCCGATGACCGGCACCGTGATCGGCGCGCGGTTGCGGTTTTGGCGGAAATAATCGCGACTGACGCCGGCGCTGGTATGCAGGCGGCCGCTGAAAAAGGAGCCGAGCGTGGTCAGATTGCCGGAGCCGAGCGTCTGGTCGAAGCGCGTTTGCCCGGCGCCGCTGCGGAAGAAGTCGGTGACGCCGGGAATGAGTTTGAGGCGCAGGGCTTCGTCGCTGTTGCCGTCGGCCAGGTAGTGGATCGGGTTGACGACGTTGTTGGCGAAGGAGGACGCGGGGCCGGTGAGGCCGCGGCGCGCGATTTCCTGCTGCGTGAGTGCGAAGGAGTAGGTGTCGAGGTAGTTTTGTTCGTGGCGATAACTGGCGCCGGCGACGGCGCGGAACGTGGAGTTCCAGAAGGGCAGCTTGGTATCGTAAACGGCAGTACCCCGCCAGCCCGTGGACTTGTTGCCGTCCTCGGTGAACGTGGGCGCGTAGGCGAGGAAGAGTTGCTCAAAGCGCGGATTGGGAATCGTGGCGTTGGGGACGGTGGGATGGGGGAGGACGCGGTTGACGTCGATGAAGACGGCGCGGGCATTCATGCCGAGGGCCCCGGCGGAGGAATAGGTTTGCAGGCGCGTGGTCGCGTCGACCTGGCCGTTATGGGCGATGAGGAGGCGGAGGTGATCGCCCAGTTGGTGCGAGAGCTCGAGGTTGTAGGCGTGGAAATCGGTATCGTGCCGGTTGTCGGGGCCGGCCCAATCCTCGCCGTCCGGGTAGACGCTGTAGGGAATCGTGGTGAGCGGATAGCGCAGGGGATTCTGCGGGTCGATGCCGGTGGCGACGGTGGCGCCGGTGAGGATGGCGGAGTTGCGGTAGGTCGTGGTGGCGGTCGACTGCATGTCGTAGAGCGTGCCGCCGAGATCGAAATACGCGTGGGTGTTGCCGGGGGCGGCGATGCGGCGCATGCCGACGCCGTTGACCTGGATGCCGGGGGTGAGCGGATCGGCATCGGCGGCGTTGGTGCCGGAGCCGCGGACGTAGGCCTTGATGGCGTCGTTGAGATGGAGCACGCCCTGGTTGTTGCGCTGGTGGCCGCCCTCGTAGTTCACGTCGAGGCGGGTGCGCCGATGCTTGAAAGGCTCCCAGCGCAAGGCGCCGGCGAAGCCGCGGAAATTTTTCTCGGTGCGCTGGCGGAACTGCTCGACCTCGGAATGGAGGGCGTTGAAGCGCAGGCCGAGGCGCGGGAGCAAAGGCTGGTTGAGGTCGACCGAGTAGCGCTGCGTGCCGAAGGAATCCATGCGCACCGTCGCGCTGGCGCTGCGGCGGAAGGTGGCGCGCTTCGTCGAGACGTTGACGATGCCGGTCGGATCGACGTCACCGTAGGCGAGGCCGCCGGGGCCGCGGGCGAACTCGATGCGCTCGGTGTTGTAGGTGTCGGCGGGCAAAAACCACGGAAATCCGTCGCGCAATTGCCGGATCGAGGGGATGCCGCGGAAGCTGATCTGGTTGCCGGAGCGGGTATTGACGGGGGCGCCGATGGAGCCTTGGTCGTTGTAAATATTTTCCGCCCCGACCGCGAATTCGACGGCGCCGAAGAAATCGTTGAGGGCGAGATCGCTCAGCAGATCGGCGGTGAAGACGGAGATGGAGTTGGGGAGATTGGCGAGTTTCTCGTTGGTGCGGGTGCCGGCGAGGGCGGAGGAGGCGGCGTAGCCCTTGTCGTCGGCGGAATTGACCTCAAAAGGGGACAGGACGACGGCCTCGTCCTGGCTGGCGGCGGCCGGGCCCGGGGGCGGCGCGGAGGGAGCGGTCTGCGCGGCGAGGGACGCGGCGAACGCGAGGGCGAAGGTGACGGAGCGGGCGAGAAGACGGGAGGGCGACACCGGTAGACAGGGCGAAACAGGGAGACAGCGCGAAGCAGGCATAACGTGGGGGCAGGCAGGGGAGGGGGAGGACGGACGAGGGGCGAAGTGAGACGATCTCGGAGAGGGTCGGCAAGCGGGCACTTGCGGGCGGGGCGGTACGCGGGGGGCCGGCCGCTCCGCGGGCGGCAAATGGCAAATGGCGGATCGTGACGTGACGTGGCGTGATGCGGATAGCCGCGCGCGGAGCGCACGGCCCACCCCGGAGAAACGCTCCCTGGCTCCGACGGAAGGAAAAACGAGGCATCTCATGCTCGCGCACGCGCCATCCG
>JBIKOK010000098.1:0-23240 GCA_044358025.1 Opitutaceae bacterium | reverse complement strand
AAAAAATTCAAAATCGCGATAGCGGGATTGCGCGATCGCCGCGTCTTCCCCGCGCCTTCGGCTTCACGGCCGATGGGAAACCCCCATCCATGTTACCCCTCAACCGTCCGGTCGGCTGGCTTCACCGCTTCCTCCTGGCGCTCACGCTGATTCTCTTCCTCGGGATACCCCCGCCCCGCCTCGACGGTGCGGAGTTATCACGGCAGACGTTTGCCCTTACCACGGCAGACGCGGAGGTGACGCTCGAGCAGTTCTCCGATCAGGCCGGCGCGCAAGTCGTCTACCTGATCGAGGACGTGCGAGGCGTGACGACCAATCCCGTGCAGGGCGTATTCGCGATCCGCGACGCGCTCGAGCGGCTGGTCGCCCGCACCGCGCTGAGGGTGGAGCAGGATGGGAAATCCGGAGCCTTCGTCATCCGGCGCGACCGCAAGTCACGCCCACCAGCGGATTCGCCCCGACCGACAACCCAAATCCCGCCTCAGCCCATGAAATCCCCCCTCACCCTGCTCGCCGTCCTCGCCAGCTGGCTCGCCCTTGGCTCCGCTGCCGACGCCCAGACTGCTACCACCACACGCAATGACGAGAGGGCCATTGTGCTGAATCCGTTCGTCGTCGAGTCAGACTCCGCCGATTCCTATAGCGCCCTCAATACGAACTCCATTACGCGGTTCCGCACCGACCTGAAGACCATGCCAATCACGGCGGACATCTTCACCGAGTCCTTCATGAAGGACATCGGCGCCACCGATGTAGAATCGATGCTCACGGAATATAGTCCGGCGGGCTTTGGCGGCGCCAATCCCACTGCATCCGGCCAGGGCCTCGGCCGGCCCGGCGACTACAACGGCCAATCCAGTCTGGTCCTCCGCGGCGTGGCCACGGGGGCCAGCATGATTCGCCGCAACGGATTCCTGCCGCATTGGGGCGGCAGCGACAATTTCTTCCTGGAGCGAGTGGAGGTGATCCGCGGCCCGCAGTCCCTGCTCTTTGGCGACGGCGGCGCCGGCGGCGTTGTGAACAACGTGGCCAAACAGGCCCGATTCGGGGCCAGCGTGGGTGAAGTCCAGATCCGGACCGACGAATTCGGCTCGCTGCGCTCGACCGTGGACTACGGTCGAAGCTTCGGCCGCGTGGCCGTGCGCTTCGCCGCCGTGGCGGAAAACACGAACTATGCCCGGCTCTTTTCGGAAAAAAAGCAGTTGGGCGCGTATGCCCAACTGGCGCTCCGCCTCAATCCGCAGCACACGCTGCGTCTCTCGGCCGATCGCTTGCGCACGCAAACCATCGGGTCACAACCGGCGCTGACGCTCCGCGCCACCGGGCCGCGCAACGGGCAATTTGCGCGTCTGGCCCTGGCGCAGGGGCAAAGCGGCGACGTGGCCAACGGCAGCATCGATTGGAACAAGGTCGATTCGTTCGCCGGCGAATTTTCCCAGCGCAAGGGGCAGAACGACCACGTGGAGATCGTCTGGGACGGAAACTGGAACCGCTGGTTCTCCACCCAGGTTTCCTACGGCTACGATGCGGCGACGCTGCGACAGGTGACCACTCCCTCCGTGCTCACCGCACCCGGACTCAGCGGCAATCCCACCGGGGTGTGGGCGATCCAGTTCACCAATCTTCAGGACACGCGATTCCTGCAGGACCACCAGGGATTCCGCGCCGTCGCGACTGCGGAGTTCGACGCTCTGCGTGGGCATCACCAACTCATCGGCGGCGCGGAAAACAACCGCCCGCACAATGTCTTTGGGGTCTGGCGCTACTACGAACTCGATGCGAGCGGCCAAACCGTCGTGAATCCCGCGCAGGCGACGAACATCAACCTGGGACGGAATCAGCTCTCCACCCTTCAGCTCGGCAATGCGGCGTGGGCGCCGGTCGGGTCGGGCCCGGTGTTCGAACCGCTCTCGGCGATCGGAATGCACGCCTACCAGGACCGGGTCACGGTCAACGGCAGGACGTATGAGCGCCAGGTCGCCGGCGGCGAGGGCAAGGTGGCCGCCACGCCGCAGAATCCGCGCGGCCTGGGCGGCACCGGTTGGCAGGGAGGCAACGCGTCGCGCTACGCCGGTTTTGTGGCCGGGACCAGCGTGTGGTTGGATCGACGACTGACCACGCTGTATGGCGTGCGGCGGGATCAACAGCGTGAAGTTGCCTGGAACAACAACGACCCAATGTATCGCACGACGGAAGCCAGCACGACCTCCTACAATCTGGGCGCCAACTACCGGCTGCGTGACGGGCTGCACGCCTTCTACGGTCATTCGATCTCCTCCCGGCCCAACGGCACTGCGGTCGGTCCGGACGGTGTGCCCCTGCCGCCACGCTCGGAGGGCAAAGGTCACGAGGTCGGCCTGAAGTTCGATCTCT
The DNA here is from genome assembly GCA_044358025.1 of Opitutaceae bacterium. Lineage (GTDB taxonomy): Bacteria > Verrucomicrobiota > Verrucomicrobiia > Opitutales > Opitutaceae > GAS368. The sequence continues at coordinate 20,867 of JBIKOK010000098.1, read as the reverse complement.
TCCGCGAGCGCGTGTCGGGCTCGCTCGCCTACTACACGGTCAAGAGTAGCGGAGAGGCTTTCCTGCTCCAAGGCGACTACGGGACCGCAGTGAATCCCAACGGCATCAACGGACGCCGGACGCCGAGCAGCACCTGGATCGGGGTGGATCGCGACTCCGCTGGCGTGGAGATGCTCCTCACGGCGCAGCCGATCAAGGGGTGGCGGAGCCGACTCAATGCCGGCGTGACCGACGGCATCATGGGCGAGAGTCGTTCGTATGCGATTTACTACAACGACCAGTTTCACACCAACGGCCGCGGCGGCGTGACCTTCGGCGATGGGTCTGCCCTGCTGGTGAAGGTGAATCCGAATGACAACAGCCCGACCGCGCCCACGACCCAACTCACGACCGCGATGATGAACACGTCCGCGAGTCCCTACTTTGCCGACCTAGACCCCGACAACGGGCGCATCCGCAACGCGGCCTTCCTCGGCTTGACCCGGAGTAATTCCTCCGGCGCGTCGGTCGGCACCGGTGTGGTCGGGTTGCCGCTCGCCCAGCACCAACTCAACTTCGGATCCATTCCCGCCGTCCAATCCGGGCTGCCCACGACCTCGTATGCGAAATATTCGCTGTCGTGGACGAACACCTACACTATTCCCGAAGGGTCGCTCAAAGGGCTCCTGCTCGGGGGAACGCTGCGCTACAAGGGCAATGATCGCAGCTACTACTACAATGATGTGACGGTCGACGCGGCCGGGCGACGGCAGTCTCAGATCAGGGTCTTCGGAATGCCTGATGCCGAATACGTCGATCTGATCGCCTCCTACGGCATCCGCTTCGGCCCGAAAGTGAAGGTCACGCTGCAACTGAACATCCAAAACGCGTTCGACAATTCCTCAGCGGTGATTTTGCCCAACAGCGCTTCCGGGGCACCGCAGACCGCCCGGCTCGCCGCCGAACCGCGCTTTGCTTTTATGACCGCGACTTTCAACTTCTGAGCCGCTCCACGCCGCGAACCGAAGAGAGCGCGGGCCTCATCGAGCATTATTTCCCCTGTCATTCGCCGAATTCCTGAGTGCGCAGACCCATGCCAAAACTAATCCGCTGGCTGCTGCTATTCTTGTGCGCGTGGCTGGGCCGTCTGCACGCAGCGTCTGCCACCCAATCGGCGACCGCGCCCTCGGTCCTGTTGATCGGCGACGCCGTTGCCCGCCAGTATTCCGGCACGGTCGGAGAACTCGTGAGGGGAAACGCCACCGTGGACTACCTGCCGCTGCCCGCGGGCTCAACGTCTGCGCTGGATGAGTTCAAGGCGGAGTTTTCCGCCAAGGCTCCCCGCTACGGCTTGATCTATTTCGCCCTTGGACCCGAGATCGCCCGAGAGTCGGCAACGGGAGACAAACCGCAGTTCAACGCCCGCCAGCTTCGGCAATTGCTGGAGGACCTGTTTCGCGATCCTTCCGCCGTGAAACAGAAACTCATTTGGGCCACCGCCGTGCCGGTGCCGGAGGGACTGAGCGGCTTCCCCGGCGGACGTCTCGAATCGTATAATGAGATCGTCGCCAACCTGGCTTACAATCGGCGCGCTCTCTTGCTCGATCTCCACGACTATGTGCGCCTCCGCCGCGCGGAACTTCAGCGTCCGGGCGACTTCATGCTGACCACCACCGGAGTCGAGTTGGTGGCTTCCGTCGTCGCCAACAAGATCCAGGAGGTCTTGGGCGAAGACAACCGACCGGACCTCCCGCGCGTCCTCGTGCTGGGCGATTCAATCGTCAACCAATACAGCACGTTCTTGCGGGAAAAACTCATCGGCCGGGCCAACGTCCGCACTGGCGGCACCGCTTACGATGCCCAGCCCGACTGGTCGGCGGTTGTCGCGCGCGAGGTCACGGAACGCGAGCGCGCACTGGGGCGGCCGTTCGACCTGATCCAATTCAACTGGGGGCTGCATGCCCTGAAGTGGGCGCAGGGGGTGGAGTATTCCATGCGGTTCAAGGAGGGCTACGTGCGGTGCGTGCCGCTGGAGCGCTACGGCGAGGAACTGGAAAAGCTCGTCATCGAGTTGAAGAAGACCGGCCGCCGACTCGTCTGGGCCACGACCACGCCCGCCAACAATGGCAGCCAGCCCGATGACGCCGAAGCCTACAACGCCATCGCCCGGGAAATCATGCGCCGGCATGGAATCGCGGTGCACGATCTGCACGCGTTTGTCGTGACCAACCGCATCGCTCAGACGGAGCCGCGCAACTGTCATTTCCCGCGCAACAGTGCGGAGCATCTCGGTCATCAGGTCGCAACGACTCTGATCGACTTCCTCACGTCGGACCGTTCCGGGCCTCCCTCTCCCATTTCACCACGCTGACCCGTGTATCCCTCTGACGCCCGAGCGACTACCTTTTGCGTGCGAAACGGCGCCGGGCACAACGCCCAGGGCGCAGGCACAGCCGCGGGTATTCTGCTCCTGAACTGAGGCCAGAACCGTCGCTCCTTCCATGAAACCCGTCATCCTCTCGATCTACTTGCTGCTGTTGCTGGCGAGTTTGCCCTCGCTCGCAGCGCCCGGAGATCCCGCGCCCGCCACCCGCCCCAACATCATCTTTCTGCTCACCGACGACCAGCGCGACAATACGCTCGGGGCCATGGGGCATCCCTTCGTCCAGACGCCGAACCTGGACCGCCTCATGCGAGACTCGGTGCGTTTTCGCAACACCTACATCGCCGAACCCGTATGCGCGCCCAGCCGCGTGTCCTTCTTTACGGGTATGCACGAGCGCGTGCACGGCGTCGGTTTTAGCTCCTCCTACGATCTCACCGAAGCCCAATGGGAGCGCAGTTACCCCGCATTGCTGCGCCGGTCCGGATACCACTCCGGCTTTGTCGGGAAGTTCGGAGTCGAATACTACACGTTTAAAGGCCGGGCCGCGGAAAAGTTCGACTACTGGTGGGCGCACGACGGTTGGACGAAGTTTCTGCCCAAGGACGTGGATTCCCCGAGCACCACACCCTACCATCGTGCGAAAGAAAATATCGTTAGCTTCATCATGGGCGAGGCCATAACCGAGTTCCTCGACGGTCGCCCCGACAATAAACCCTTTTGCCTCTCGGTCAGCTTCAACGTGCCGCACGGCTCCCAAGTCGCCTCGATGTATCCCGATTATCCGGAGTGGCAGCAGATGAGCCGCCCGGCCAACGAGAATCCCAAACTCAAGGGCAGCCCGTTTTACGACACGCTCTATCGCGACATCGGCATCGAGATCCCGGAAGAAACCGGCACGGACCCTCATCGCTTCATTCCCAGGTTCATTATGGATCAGGACAAGGGGCGGCGAAACCAGACCTACGTCTACAACTACACCCGCGGCACCAACCTTGAGCACCACATCCGCTATTACCAGACGATCACCGGCCTTGATCATGTCATCGGAAAACTGCTGGCCGATCTCGAGCGCCGGGGACTCGCGCAGAACACGCTGATTCTCTTCGCCAGCGACCACGGACTGATCATGGGAGAGTATGGGATGGGCGGCAAAGAACTGCTCCTTGATCTGTCAGCGAAGATCCCGTGCATCATCCACGACCCCCGCTTGCCGGCCCACCTCCGCGGTCGGCAGCTCGATCATCTCGTCTCCAGTCTCGACTACACCCGCACCATCCTCGACTACGCCGGCATCGAGGCGCCTGAGTTCATGGATGGCCGGAGCCTGCGTCCCCTCGTCGAGGAGAGACAGGTCGCCTGGCGCGAGGAATTGTTCCTCGAGAGCCTCTTCACGATGCGCGACAACCCTTTCCAGGAGGGCATACGCACGAAGCGGTGGAAATACATCCGAATGTTCGACGGCATCCTGGGCTACAAAGAGCCCCACGTCGATTTTTCGAACCGCCAGCCCGAGTTCGAAATGCTCTTCGACCTCGAAAACGATCCCGGTGAACGCACCAACCTCGCCACCGCCCCCCAGCACGCCGCCCTGATCGCCGAGTTGCGCACAAAGGTATCCACCCAGTCCGTGGCCCTCAATGAACGGCGCGAGGCCTTCAAGCGCGTCGTGCCCCCGTTTCCTCGCGGGAGTCCACCGCGCAAGGCGCCAAAAAAGGAGTGACGCCACCCACGCCATTCCAGTGCCTCGGTATTTCGCACCGCGGACGGCGAGGAAGTCGGCGCCGACTACGCCGTTATTTCCAATTTCCCATGATCCTCCTCTCCGTATTTCCACTCACGAACATCCTCCGCGCGCTTGTCGTTGTCTCGTTTGTCTTGCTGCGTCCGATCTCGGTCGCCGTCCACCCGCCAAAGCCCAACATCGTGTTCATCCTCGCCGACGACCAGCGGTATGACGAACTGGGCTGCACGGGCGACCCCCTCGTCAAGACGCCACACATCGACCGACTCGCGCGTGACGGCGTGCTCTTCGAGAGCGCCTTTGTCACCTCGGCCTCGTGCCTGCCCAACCGCACTTCCCTGCTCACCGGACAATGGGAACGCCGGCACACCGTTGGCTGGGACAGCCGCAGCGCGCTCTCGCCCGCCCAGTGGGCCGACACTTTCCCGATGGTGCTGAAGCGCCACGGTTATGTCACCGCCTACCTCGGCAAGAACCACACCCCCGGCCTTCGGTATTGGGACTTCGACTACTACTACGGCAACCGCCTCGGCCACCTGGGCTTCTATCCGAAGGCCAACCAGCCCATCTTCAGCAACGCCCAGGCGGACACGCAGCCGGAGATCTTGGGCGAAGGCGCGGCGAATTTTCTGGAGCAGGACAGCGCGTTTGTGCAACGGGCCGGAGACAAGGCCGGCTCGTTCCTCCGCGACCGCCCGAAGGACAAACCCTTTCTCCTCTACGTCTGCTTCAACGTGCCGCACGGCGCCGGCACGGGCTCGATGCAGCAGCGACCGACCGACGACGCGCTTTATCGCACCGCTTATCGCGGGGAGATGGACCGGATCCCGCCGCCACCCGGCTACGTGGCAGCGGCAGATCTCAAGGCGCCGAAGATCCCGCCAGCCGTGTATTCGGGTAAACAGATCAACCAATACGACTATCGCCTTACGCTCGATTCCCTGCGCGAACAGCGGGTCCGCATCAGCGAGACGGTCACTGGCATCGACCGCGTCGTCGGCCAGATTCAGGCGCAATTGCAGCGACTCGGCGTCGCCGACAACACCATCATCATCTATAGTTCCGACAACGGCATCCTCCACGGCGAACACGGCTACGGCGGCAAGTGCCTCCTCTATGATCCCTCCATCCGCGTGCCGCTGCTCATTCACGACCCGCGCCTGCCGGCGGAGCGCCGGGGCCGCCGTGTGCAGGACCTGGTGATCTCCGCCGACGTGGCCCCCACCATTCTCGAGCTGTGCGGACTCCCGGCGCCTGAGAGCATGCAGGGCCGCAGCTTGGGGCCGCTGCTTCGCGGGGATCGCACCACCTGGCGACAGGACTTTTTCTGCGAGAGCCTGATCCAATTGCAGGACTATCCCGTCATCCAGGGCGTGCGCAGCGCGGCCTGGAAATACATCCGCTACTGGCCGAACCGCGCGGTGCCGGCGGACTATCGTGAGTTGCTGAACCTTGGTCTCGGCGGCGAGACGCCGGCTTACGAGGAACTTTTCCACCTCGCGACCGACCCCCTCGAGCAACAAAATCTCGCCGCCAATCCGCAGCACCAGGCGCAACTCGCCACGATGCGCGTCCGTTGCACCACCTCGCTGAAGGAGGCGCGCGGGGAGGCCCGGACTCTGCCCACGATGTCGATGGTCAATTGGAACAATGAGGCAACTGCTGCTTGGAAAGACCTTCTTCCTCTGCTGCAAAAAGTGCCCGAAGGCCGCAAAGGCCCGGTTGCACCGGCAACGAAAAAATCTTCCCGGGAGAAATAGCCTCCCAACGCCGGCGCCTTGGCCATCCCGGCCTCACCGGAGCATTCCCCCCCTCCCACCGATCGTGAACATCGCCTCCCGTCCGCTCCGTCAATCCTGGCTGCGCTCCGTGTCGTTTCGACGTGTCCCACCCGTCTTTTGGCTGTGCCTGGTCGTCCACTGGCTCGGCCTTTCCAGCGCGGCCGCCGAGTGGCAGGGCTTTGCGCGCACCCCGGTCAGCCTCGATGGGCACTCCGGGTTTGTCACCCGGCCCAAGGAGGCCGCGCCGGGGAGGCCGTGGATTTGGCGCACCAGTTTCCCCGACTACCATCGCGAGGTGGATCTCGCACTGCTCCGGCGGGGATTCCACGTCGGCTATCTCAACGTCGTCAACTTGCTCGGCAGCGACGCTGCGCTCGATAGCATGGACCGGTTCCATTACCGGGTGACAAAGCAGTTCGGCCTCGCGGAGCGCCCGGCACTCTACGCCGTCAGCCGCGGCGGCCTGCATGCCTATCGCTACGCGGCCCGCCGCCCGGAGCGGATTGCGTGCCTCTACGCCGACGTGCCCGTGATGAGCCTGGCCAGCTGGCCGCTCGGCGCGGGCGCGACGCAGCCGCTGCAGGACGCACTCAGGCACTATGGGTTCGCCGACGAGTCCGCGCTGCAACACTTCCAGCGCAACCCCATCGATCTACTGGAGCCAATTGCGAAGGCGCGCCTCCCGTTGCGCCACATCATCTCCCTGAACGACCGTGTCGTGCCGCCGGAACAGAACACGCTGGAAGCGCAACGGCGGCTGCGGGCGCTTGGCCACGACCTGGAAATTATCACGATCGCCGAGGGCACTGCGAAGAGCAAAGGCCACCAGTTTCCGGATACGGAGGTGGACCAAACCGTGGAATGGATTGTGCGCCACGCCTCGCCCGTCTCACCCACGCAGCCGCGCTCTGGCCCGCAGGTGGGAGCAACGCCCTCGCCGGCCGCACGGTCCACCTGGGCGTTTACTCCGGATCCGCAGCTGCCCAACGTTCTTCTCCTCGGCGACTCGATCTCCATTGGCTACACTCTGGCCGTGCGGGAACTGCTCGCCGGTCGCGCCAATGTCTACCGTCCGATCGTGGCCGATGGGACCACTCCGGAAAACTGTGAGGGCACAACCGCAGGCCTCGCACGTATCGATGCCTGGCTCGCTGGACGAACGTGGGATGTGATCCATTTCAACTGGGGTCTGCACGATCTGAAACACGTGCAGGTGGCGGGCACGGGACTGAACTCGGCCAACCCGTCCGATCCCGTCCAAGCGACCGTCGAGGAGTATTCGAAAAACCTGCGGGCGCTTGTCGGGAAGCTGCGAGCCAACGGGGCGAGGCTCGTCTTTGCGACTACCACGCCCGTCGGCCCGGAGGCGAAGAGTCCTTTCCGCGCCACCGACGCACCCCGGACCTACAACGCGGCGGCAATCGCCATCACAAAGGAGCATGGTATCCGCGTGAACGATCTCTTCGCGTTCTGCACGCCGCAACTCGACCAAATCCGGCATCGCGACCACGTCCATTACAACGCGGCCGGGGCGAAGGCTCTGGCCGGTGAAGTGGCCCGCGTGATTGTAGAGGAACTCGGGCACCGCAGCGCCCGAACCCCCGCGCCACAGTGAACCTCAAGCCCGCCGCCCCGATCCGCACCGGGGATGAGCCCCGGCCGCTCGGTAGCGGAACCACATCAGCGGCGCTCCCCCCCCGGACCCCGCCAGACGCAAAACGCCCGAATCAAACCCCGGCTTCGTCCCAATAGAGCGAAAATAATTAGTGGGATCAAACTGAGCCAAAGCCCTCGAAAAACATCGCCCACGCGCTGCCGCCCTCCACCTGCACTCTCAGAACTATGAAACCGTTTTCTACGACTCTGCTCGCCCTGCTCTTGCTCCCGTTGGCCGCCTCGGCCGCGGCGGGCCCGGCGCCACGCCGGGACGCCGTCAAGTCGCCGAACGTGATCGTGGTGCTGACCGACGATCAGGGCTACGGCGACCTCGCCTGTCACGGTAACCCGCACCTCAAAACCCCGCACCTCGACAAACTGCACGGCGAGAGCGTGCGGTTCACCGATTTCCATGTGTCGCCGCTGTGCACGCCGACCCGTGCCGCACTCATGACGGGATGCGATCCAGTGCGACTCGGTGCCTGGGGCACCACGTGGGGGCGCTCGCTGCCCCGCGCGGGAGTGCCGACGATGGCCGAGGCCTTCGCCGCGGGCGGTTATCGCACCGCGATGTTTGGCAAATGGCATCTGGGCGACAACTATCCCTTCCGTCCCCAAGACCGCGGCTTCCAGGAAGTCCTCTGCCACGGTGGCGGCGGGGTCAGTCACACCCCGGATTTTTGGGGCAACGACTACTTCGACGACACCTACTCCCGCAACGGCCGACCCGAAAAACACCCGGGCTACTGCACGGACGTCTGGTTCACGGAGGCGATGACGTTCATCGCCGCGAATCGCGAGCGACCGTTCTTCGTTTATCTGGCCACAAATGCACCGCACGCACCGTATCGCGTGCCGGAAAAATACGCGGCACCTTACCGCCAGAATCCCGCCGTGCCGCATCCCGAGTTCTACGGCATGATCACAAATTTCGATGAGAACCTTGGCCGGCTCACAGCCCAACTCGACGCGCTCGGCTTGGCGGACAACACGATTCTCATTTTCCTGACCGACAACGGCACGGCCGAGGGCGTGAAACTTGACCCGGAGGGTCACGCGATCGGCGGCTTCAACGCGGGGATGCGCGGGAAAAAAGGCAGTTACTACGACGGCGGTCATCGCGTGCCGTGTTTCTGGCGCTGGCCCGCCGGCGGTTTGGCCGGCGGACGGGACATCGGAGCGCTGGCGGCGCATGTCGATCTGCTGCCGACCCTGATCGAGCTGTGCGCGCTGCCGCGGCCGGCCGCAGCGCGCTTCGAAGGTATCAGCCTGGCCTCACTGCTGCGGGGGAAGACGAAGAGCACGCCGGAGCGCTTCGTCATCCAACAATTTCACCAGGCCAGCGATGTGCCGAAGGAGTGGGACGGCGCGATCCTGTCCGAACACTGGCGGTTGGTGGAAGGCACGAAGCTGTTCGATATTCGCTATGATCCTGCCCAGCGCCACGACATCGCGGCGCTGCACCCCGATACCGTCCGGACCCTTCGAGCGGCCTACTCCCGCCATTGGGCCGAGGTGTCACCCAACTTCCCCGAGTATTCCCGCATCGTCCTGGGGCACGAGGCCGAAAATCCTTCTCGACTCACCTGTTTCGATTGGCTCGCTAGGCCATCGCCTTGGTTTCAAGGCTTGATCCAGATGGGGCGGGCAGAAAACGGACCGTGGGCCGTCCAAGTGTCGCGCGATGGGGACTATGAGATTTCCCTGCGCCGCTGGCCCGAGGAAGTGAATCAGCCCATCACTGCGGCGCTGCCCGGCAAGCCCGCCGGGGTGGCCCTACGCATCTCCCACGCCCGCCTCAAAATCGCCGACATCGATCAGACGCTGCCCGTCCCACCTGAAGCGTCCGCCGTAGTCTTTCGCGTCAAGCTAAAGGCTGGCCCGGCCATGCTGCAAACCTGGCTGATCGACAGGCAAGAAGCGGCGGAGCAAAGCCGTGGCGCCTACTACGTCGACGTGGCGCGAAAATGAGCGAAGACTACGCCAATAGGGCAGCGAGGGAGGTCCGGCTTTGTGGCTTGGGGTCAAACGGTGAACGCGTCCCACATTTTCCGTCCCACGCTCTCCCATGCGCCCGCGGCTCCAATTCGGGTAACGCGCTCTTTACCGGCATGAATCACTTCAACCAAAGCCTTTTCCTGGGGTAGAACCGGAAGGGGTTGGTATTACACCGACCGCGACTCGGTGATCTGTTCCTCAAGGCCGCCAAGTCCGTTGCGGGCGAGCCCAGCCGAACGGCCCAGCCGAATGGGGTCTGGCGTTGGGGTTTGGGGTCGAGAAGTGAATGCGTCCGGGGATTTCGGCACGCACTGGAACGTCTGCGCGTGAAAAATGCCGGCCCGTGCGGCATCAGCTTTTCATCATCCAATGAGTTTGATTCGACCAAGGCCGCACCTACGCCTCACTCACGATGCAAACTCTCACATCTCCGCATATCTGGCTGGATGACCGCGGCACCGCTTGGGTCGATGACCCCAACACCAAAGTCCGCGAAATCGCTTGGGATGTGATCGCGCACGGCTGGAGTCCGAAGGAAATCCACCTCCAGCATCCTCATCTTTCGCTGGCTCAAATCCATGCCGCGCTGGGCTTCTACTACGACCACAAGCCCGAACTTGATGCGGAAATCGAGACGGCGCTGCGAGGCGCCGAGGACTTGCGCACGCAAATGGGCGAGTCGCCAATCCGCCAACGCTTGGCCGCCCTACGTCGGCCGGCATGAGCGTCGCACGCTACATGGATGTGCATGTGCCGTATCCGGTCACCAGCGCACTCTTGGCGCGAGGGGTGGACGTCCTGACGGCACAATGGGATGACACCACGCGATGGCCGGATCCTGAGTTACTCGATCGGGCGAGTGCATCGGGCCGAGTGCTCGTGAGCCAGGACGAGGACTTGCTGACAGAGGCGGCCCAGCGGCAACGCGCAGGCCTCGAGTTCGCCGGTTTGATCTACGCCCATCAGCGATCAATCACGACGGCCAGGTTCATCGACGACCTCGAACTGATCGCTCTCGGTGTCAGCTCCGCGGAGATGGTAAATCGAGTGGAATTTCTCCCACTCTGACCGGGTTGAAACCAGCACCTGCTCGTCATCAAAGGCACCGGGTCGGACTCGGAAATCGGCACCCTCAACTGGGCGAGGGACAACCGATCGGGTCTGGCTTGGGAGTTTGGTGTTAAGCGGTGAACTTGACCAAATCTGCGACAATACGGCCCAGCAACCCACTTGCGCCACCTGCGAAGCCGACCGCCAACGCGCCACGAACGATGACAGACCCAGCGCCGCCACCGCTCCTTTCGATGAACCGAAGTGCTTCCTCAGCTGAGAACGCAGCTTGCTCCGGCCACTCTCGCCGCGCACGGAGAAGTCTGTGCCGGATTGAGCACGAGGTGCCGCGGGTCGTGTCACGTCCGCCCCACTCCGCGCTTGAACCACCCGTCGCTTTCGCGCTGCCTCCCGGCATCGCCGCGATGCCGCCCCCCACCGATCAAGCCCGCTGGTTCACCGAGGAAGTCGATCCTCACCGCGGCGCCTTGCGCGCGTATGTGCAGCGCGCGTTTCCCGGCGTGCGCGATGTCGACGATGTCGTGCAGGACTCGCTCCTCCGCCTCTGGACCGCCCGCGCCGGCCGCCAAATCGGCTGCGCCCGCGCCTTTCTTTTTAAAATCGCCCGCAACCGCGCCCTCGACCTCCTGCGCCACGATCAAGCTTCGCCGCTCGTCGGCGTAAGGGATTTGGCCGCGTTGTCCGTGGCAGAGGATGGTCCCTCTCCCGCCGATGCCCTCACCACCACGGAAAAAATCGAACTCGTCGCCGCCGCCATCGCCGACTTGCCCGACCGTTGCCGCGAGATCGTCGTCCTCCGCAAACTCTCGGGCCTCTCGCAACGCGAGGTCGCCACGCGCCTCGGCCTCTCCGAGCGCACCGTCGAGGTGCAGGTCGCCCGCGGCACGCGGCGCTGCGCGGACTTTCTCCGTAAGCGCGGCCTGACCGCCGCCGACGCGAATCTCTGATCATGCCCGCCGGCCCGCCCACTCCGCCGCTTTCGCCGGACCACGCGCTCGACTGGCCCGGCCGCACCGCGACGGCCGAAGCCGTGCTCGCCGCCGTCGCACGCCGCGTGCACCACCGCCGCCGGCTCCGGCGCCGCGCCGCGGTGGCCGTCGCCTCGCTCGCCCTGCTCATCGCCGTCGGCAGGACGTGGTTTCGCCCTGCGTCCTCCTCGCCAGCTTTCGCACTCGCCACCGGTGCGACCGTCACGCAACCCACCCGCCAACTCCTCGCCGACGGTTCGCAGATCGAACTCAACGGCGACGCCCAGGTGCGCGTCGAATTTTCCCCCACCGTCCGGCGCGTCACCCTCGTGCGCGGCGAGGCCCACTTCGACGTCGCCCACGACCCCACCCGCCCCTTCGTCGTACTGGCGGGCGAGATTTCGGTCCGCGCCGTCGGCACCGCCTTTTCGGTGCGACTCGCCCCGCGCGACGTAAACGTCCTCGTCACCGATGGCCGCGTCGCCGTCGACCGCGCCAGCGCCGATCCCGTCGCCACCCCGGCGCAACCCCTCGCGTTCGTGTCCCAGGGCGCCGCCGTCGCCGTCGCCCCCGCCGATCTCGCGCCGTCCGCCCCGGCCCCCGCCGTCGTGGACGTCTCCGCCCCCGAGCTGGCCGAACGGCTGGCGTGGCGCGTGCCCCGCCTCGAATTCAACGACACCCCGCTGCGCGAAGCCGTGACGCTCTTCAACCTCCACGGCCCCGTGCGCCTCACCCTCGCTGCGCCGGCGCTGGGCGAGCTGCGCGTCAGCGGCATCGTGCGCGCCGACAACGCCCCGGCCCTCCTGCAACTCCTGCGCGCCGACTACGGCGTCGAGGCCCAGCGCCTCGGCGACCGCGAGTTCCGGTTGAGCCGCCCGCGCTGATCGCCGCACGACCCGGCACGTCATTGTCGTGCGTTGCTTCAGCCCGCACTCTGACCGCGGAAAGCAAACCCGCCCGGGCTGAAGCACCGTGCTACGTCGATCCCGATCGGGTCCAAGTGCGTAATGCCGTAACTTCGGGCAAAAGACTTTTTGTCGCTGCATTCCGCACCCTCCCCTGAGATTTCCGTAAGGGATTTTCCCGCCCCGTCCGTGGTGCCCACCGACGACGCTCCGCGTCCGCCTCCCAACCCATGCCGCGTCCCACGCCCCCTCTTCGCCTGCTTTGGTTCCTGACGCTGCTCTGCGTGCCGGGCCTTCGTGCCTCTTCGGCCGACGCGGGCCGGCGTCCCTTCAACTTGCCGGCGGACGACGCGGAAAACGCGCTTCGCCTCTTCGCGACCCAGTCCGGCCTGGAGGTGCTTTTTTCCCGCCCCTCGACCGCCGGCGTCCGCACCCAGGCGCTCCAAGGCGACTACGCCCCGCTCGATGCGATCAACCGCTTGCTCGCCGGCACCCCGCTCGTGGCCACTCCCGAGCCCCGCTCCGGGGCCATCGTGGTCAGCCGCCCACGGTCCGCCGCCCCGCCCACGCCCGGCCAAGCCCCGGGCTCCGCCGCCGAACCGCCCACCCACCTTATGACCAACCCGAACAAATCCCCCCGCCTGCTGCTCGCCTCCCTCGCCGGTTGGCTCGCCGCCTCCACGCCTGCGGCGGCACAGACGGCGCCGGGCTCCCCGTCCGCCGCCGGCACCGCCGCCAAGGAAACCATCAAGCTGGAATCCTTCGTCGTCACCGGTTCCAATATCCCCACCGCCGCCGACGCCGTCGCCGCGCCGATCACGATCATCAATCGGGACGAAATCGAACGGACGGGCCTCGGCTCCAATCTCCTCGAGGTCGTGCAAACCCGCATGCCCAGTTTCGCTGGCAGCGGCAACCTCGGGGCGACGAACGGCAATATCGCCGGCGGCACCGCCACTTCCGGCGGCTCGCAACTTTCCCTGCGCAATCTTTCCACCCTCGTCCTCCTCGATGGCCGTCGCTTGCCCGACAGCGGGGCCAGCGCCCGCGGCGGTCGCTCCTTCGTCGACGTGAACCAGATTCCGCTCGCCGCCATCCAGTCGATGGAGGTCCTGACCGACGGCGCCTCGGCCATCTATGGCTCCGATGCCGTCGGGGGCGTCGTGAACGTGAAACTGAAACACGACTATCAAGGCCTCGAAGTGGGCGGGCGCTACGCGATGTCGACGGGCGATGGTGACTATAACCAGCGCTCCGCCTATCTGGTCGCCGGCGCCAATACCGAACGCATGAGCGTCACGGTTTCCTTCTCCCAGTCGCGCATCACGCCGTTGCTCCAGTCCGAACGCCCCTTCTCCAATCCGCAACGGGGCAAGTCGGCGACGATTTCCGGCGCTTTGGGTCAGTCGTCGACCGCGTTTCCCACGGCGTTTCTGCGGCCCGGATTGAATTCCCCCAGTCTCGCGACGTCCACGGGCCCGGCGGCGGTTTTTGCCAACCTGAACGACTTGGTCGCCTCCGGTATCTACCAAGCCTCTTCCGTTCAGCCCATCGCGGATACGTTCGATCTGGCGCCCTTTGTCACGCTCACGATCCAATCTCGGAAGCAGGCGATCACGCTGGCGAGCACGCTCAAGCTCATCCCCGACCGGCTCGAGCTATTCGTCGAGGCCATGGACTCCTCGAGTGATAGTTGGTCGCAGCAGGGCGCGCTCGGCATCACGACCGCGGTCCCGGTCAACGCCCCCTACAATCCCACGCGTTCGGCCTTGTTTGCGGCCTTCCGCTACACCCCGGACGTGCGCCGCGCGGACAACGCCGCGCATTTGCGGCGTCTGGTCGGCGGCTTCCGCGGGAAACTCGGCGAACGTCTCCAGTGGGAGGCCGGCTACAACACCAATACCAACCGGCTCGAAAATTCCCTCGGCGGGCAATACTACTCCCCCAATCTCCAGCTGGCCCTCGCCGGCGGTTACGATGCCAATGGCAACCCGCAGGTCGGCGGTCGCTACGCCCGGATCTTCCGCAACTACAACGCCCCGCCCAACACGACCACCCTCGCGCAATGGCAGGCCGCCATCACCCCGGCCAATTCCTTCGTGCAGCCCGCCATCGACCTCCTCGCGCGTCCCGAGGGAATCGCCCCCGCCGTCTTCGACAACATCCGCGGCACGACCGCCAACCTCTTCGAGGCGGGGCTCACCCAACTCGATGCCCGGGTCTCCGGTTCGCTCTTCGATCTGCCCGCCGGTCCGTTCGGCGCCGCGCTCGGCGTGGACTATCGCCGCGAAAAACTGACCGGAACCCCCGATGAAAATTCCTTCAGCAGCGGGCCCACCTCCCGGCGTTGGCAGAACGGAAACTTTTTCGACCCGATCTCCCGCGACCGCACCATCGAGGCCGGGTTCGCCGAGATTCGCGTGCCCGTGACCAGCGAGCGCATGGACCTGCCCGGCTTGCGCCTGCTCGAGCTTTCGGCCGCCTACCGTTATGAAAAATACAGCGATGCCGGCGCTTCCCGCGTCCCGAAATACGGCGTGCGCTGGCGCCCGCTGGGCGATGAACTCACCGTCCGCGGCACTTACTCCGAGGCCTTCGTCGCCCCGTCGCTCTTCTCGCTCTTCGGTCCCACCACGGAGGGCGCCACCGCCGCCGGAGTCATCCAGACGGTCTTCGGCGTGCCCGGTTTCGCCCGCCAACGCTCCGGCGCCAATCCGGACCTCAAGCCGTCCACGGCCAAAACCTCCTCGTTCGGAGTGGTCTATTCCCCGAAAGCCCTGCCGCGGCTCACGCTCGGGCTCGACTACATCGAGGTGAAACAACTCTCCTTGGTCGGCGTGGCCGGTGCGGCCAACATCCTCGGCAGCGTCAATGCGTCCGGAACCGCTTCGCCCTTCATCGGCCAGGTGGCGATCGGCAATTTCCCCACCAATCCCGACCCGTCGCTGCCGGCGCCCACGCGCATCACCGCGCCGGGCCAACTTTCGGCCCTGCTCCTCTCGGGCGTTTCGCCGAACGTGGTTTTCATCACCGACTCCCGCGTCAACATCGCCGGCCAAAAATTGAAGGCACTCGACGTGTCGGCTTCCTACGAATTCCCCAAATCCGCGTTCGGCAAATTCAACCTCAGCACGGCCGGGACGTTCTTCCTCGACTACCAGTTCCAAGCGCTCCCGACCCAGCGCTACTACGAATACGCCGGGCACGTCACCACCCTCAACGAAGGCCAGGGCACGATCCCCGGCATGAAGTGGTTCACGGCGCTCAATTGGAGCCGGGATCGCTGGTCCGCGACCCTCAACAACACCTCCATTTCCAGCGTCGTCGATCTCGGTGCCGGCGGCATCCTCTTCGCCAGCAGCACGAGCCTCAAGCGCGTGGCCGTTCCGTCCTACACCTCGTGGGACACGTCGGTGTCCTACGCCTTCAAACACATCGGCCTCCCGGGCGGAAGGAAACTCTTCTCCGGCCTGAAGCTCACCCTCGGCGTCAACAACCTCGCCGACCAGATGCCGCCCTCCGCCCCGCAGGCCTTCGGCGGCGACGTCGGCGTCGACCTCGCCACCTACAATCCCATCGGCCGTCTCTGGTATGTCAGCGCTGGGCTGAAATTCTAACGCCTCCATTGCGGGGCGGCCCGCCGGCCGCTCTCGTCCCCCCTATGCACCCTTCCGCGTGTTCGTGGTTCGCGGCCTTCGCCGCTCTCCTCCTGGCCTCGGCGACCCTCGCCGCCGAGCCGCGGCCCAACATCCTGCTCGTGGTGGTGGACGATCTGCGTTTCGACGATTTCGGCGCCGCCGGTCATCCGTTCGCACGCACCACCCATCTGGATCGCGTCGCGCGCGAGGGCGCGCAGTTCAAGAATTTCTTCGCAGTCACGCCGCTGTGTTCCCCGAGCCGCGCCAACATCCTCACCGGACTCGAAACCCGCCACCACGGCATCCTCGACAACACCGAACGCAGCCCGCGCAGCCACGAACTGCCGACCTTCGCGCGCACGCTCCAGGCCGCCGGCTACCATACCGGCTTCATCGGCAAATGGCACATGGGCAACGATCCCACCCCGCGGCCGGGCTTCGACTATTGGGTCGCGATGAAGGGCCAGGGCGAGGTGGCGGACCCCGAGCTGTTTGAAAACGGGCGGCTCGCCCGCGCGCCGGGTTACGTCACCGATATTTTTAACCAACGCGCCGTGAGTTTCATCGAACAGCCCCGCACCGCGCCCTTCCTCCTGATGCTGTCCCACAAGGCGCTTCATCCGAACAAAGTTCAGCGGGCGGATGGCACCTCGGAGGCGATCGGCGAGGGCGGTTTCATTCCCGCCGAACGGCACAAGACGCTCTACGCCGGCGCCCAACCTGCACGCCGCGGAAACTATGCGGTGCCGCCCACGGGCAAGCCCGCCCTCGAGCGCCCCATCCCGGGCCTGGCCCCGTTGGGCCCCGACACCGTGACGCCCGACGAAACCATTCGTGACCGCCTGCGCATGTTGGCCGCCGTCGACGAAGGTCTCGGCCAAATTTTCGCCGCCCTCGAAAAACAGGGCACCCTCAACCAAACGGTCGTGCTGGTAATCGGCGACAACGGCTACTTCTACGGCGAGCACGGCCTCAGCCAGGAGCGCCGCCTCGCGTATGAAGAATCCATCCGCCTGCCCCTGCTCGTGCGCTATCCGCCGCGCGTCAAGGCCGGCACGGAGCCCACCGCCCTGGCGCTCACCACGGACCTCGCTCCGACCCTCGTAGAACTCGCCGGCGCGCCCGCCCTGCCCGGTATCGACGGCCGCTCGCTCGTACCGCTCTTCTCGCGCACCCCGGCGGATTGGCGCAGCTCTTTCCTCATCGAATATACGACCGACATCGTGTTTCCCCGCACATTGAAGATGGGCTACGACGCCGTGCGCACCGAGCGCTATAAATTCATCCGCTACCGCGACCTCGTCGGCATGAACGAGCTCTACGACCTCCAGCAGGACCCTTTCGAGCTCACCAATCTCATGGGCTCGCCCGCCGCGACCGGCCTGCGCCAGAAAATGGAAGCCGAACTCGGGCGACTGCTCGCGTCACCGCGCCCAGCCGCCCCACCGGGGAGCCGCTGACGCATCGCGTCTTGTCCGCCCGCCGGGAACCGTCAGCGTCACCGACTTGGTTCACCCCTCGCCGATGACCACTCCCGCCCGTCTCGCCTGTTTGCTTTTGACCGCCACGCTCGCGTGTGGGGCCGCCGAACGCCCCCGCCTCGCCGTCCTCACCGACATCGGCGGCGATCCCGACGACCAGCAGTCGCTGGTGCGCCTCATGGTCTACGCCAACGAATTCGAACTCGAACTCCTCGCCGCCAGCGCCGCCGGCACCCGCGGCGAACTGAAGGAATCCGTCACGCGCCCCGACCTCATCCGCCAGATCGTCGACGCCTACGGCGACGTCCTCCCTCACCTCTCGCGCCACGCCACCGGTTGGCCTTCCGCCGATCAACTCCGCGCCTGTATCGTCTCCGGCAATCCGTTACGCGGCCGCGACCACCTCGGGGCGAGCCACGACACCGCCGCGTCCCGCGCCCTCATCGCCCGCATCGACGCCGGCTCCCCCGCTCACCCGCTGAACGTCGCCATCTGGGGCGGCCAGACCGACCTCGCCCAGGCGCTCTGGCGCGTCAAACAGGACCGCGGCCTCGCCGGACTCGCCGCCTTCGCGGCCCGCTTCCGCGTCTATGATATCAACGACCAGGACGGCCTGGCCGACTGGCTGCGCACCGAATTCCCCGGCCTCCACTACCTCCTCGCGACGCGCCCCGCCGGCCGCGACAAACGCGAGGGCACCTATCGCGGCATCTACCTCACCGGCGACGAATCCCTCACCAGCCGCGACTGGATTGATCGTCACGTGCGCTCCACCGGCCCGCTCGGCGCGCTCTATCCCATAAAAACTTGGACCGCGCCCAATCCCCACGCGTGCATGAAGGAGGGCGACACGCCGTCATGGTTCTTCTTTCTCCCGCTCGGCGGCAACGATCCCGCCGACCCGACCAAGCCCGGCTGGGGTGGCCAATTCGCCCGTGACCCCGACGGCTGGTCTCACGATCTCCCCCCGCGTCCGGACTTCGACCCGCGCACCACCGTCAGCCGCTGGCGCCCCGATTTCCAACGCGACTTCGCCAAACGCATGGCCTGGTGCCGGCCGCCGTAATCGGCCCCGGATCGGTCCTTGTCCGCGATCGGATCGACCGCCACCGTCCCGTCGTTCGTCGCCGTTCGTCCTTCCGTCCCCGTTACACCGTCACCCGCCCAGTCGCCTCGCTCCTTCCATGATTATCGCCCGCCGTTGCTTCACCACGCTTCTCTCGCTCCTTCTCGTCTCGACGGCCCTCGCCGCGACGCCCGCCCGCCCACCCAACATCATCTTCTTCCTCAGCGACGATCTCGCCCAGGGCGACGTCGGCGCCTACGGACAAAAACTCATCCAGACCCCGCGGCTCGACCGCATGGCGCGCGAAGGCACGCGTTACACCCAAGCGTTCTGCGGCACGACCGTCTGCGCCCCGTCGCGCACCTCGCTCATGACCGGTCTCCACACCGGCCACTCGCCCGTGCGCGGCAACTGGGAGGTTCCCGGCGAGGGCCAGCTCCCGCTGCCCGAGAAAACCGTCACCGTCGCGCAGATCCTGAAAACCGCCGGCTACGCCACCGCCGTCGCCGGCAAATGGGGCATGGGCATGTTCGATACCACCGGCAGTCCGCTGAAAAAAGGCTTCGACCACCAGTTCGGTTACAACTGCCAGCGTCACGCCCACTCGTATTTCCCCGCGTTCCTCTACAACGACGGCCGCCGCGTCGACCTCCCCGGCAACACCGGCAAGGGCGTCGGCCCGGTCTACGCGCAAAATCTCATCCAGGCCGACGTGCTCCAATGGGTCCGCACAAAAAAAGACCAGCCCTTCTTCCTCTTCTACGCCATCACGCTCCCACACGGTACCCACGAGATCGATGACTTCGGGATCTACGCCGACCAGCCTTGGCCCGCCCAGCAGAAAGCCTACGCCGCCCAAGTCACCCGCCTCGATCGCGACCTCGGCCAACTCCTCGATCTTCTCGCCGAACTCAAACTCGACGACACCACGCTCGTCATGGTCGCCGGCGACAACGGCTCCTCCTTCGAACCGTCCTCCGCCATGGGCAAACTCTTCGATCAGGCCGGCAACGGCCTGCGCGGCTACAAACGGGCCCTCTACGAGGGCGCACTCCGCCAGGCCGCGATCTCGCGCTGGCCCGGCGTTGTTCCCGCCGGCCGCGTCACCGACGGACCGTGGGCCTTCTGGGATTTTCTGCCCACCGCCACCGAACTCGCCGGCGCCAAGCTCCCCGCCGGCTTCCAGCCCGACGGCCTCTCCCTCGTCTCCTTCCTCAAAGGCGGCCCCGCCCCGACGCGCGAATATTTCTACTGGGAACTCCACGAGACCAACCGGCCGCTCCAAGCCGTCCGCTTCGGCGATTGGAAAGCCATCCGCAACGGCCCCGGCCTCGCCCTCGAACTCTACCACCTCGCCACCGATCTCGCCGAATCCAAGAACGTCGCCCCCGCCCACCCCGACGTCGTCGCGCGCGCCGAGTCGCTCATGAAGTCCGCGCACGTCGACGACCCCAACTGGCCGCTCACCGGCCGCGCCCCCGCCCGCGACGCCGACCGCGCGAAGAATGCCAAATCCACGAAGCAATCGAAGTAACCCGGCTTTCCGTCCCCTTTTCCCATGCGGCTCCCCCCCGTTTTTTCCTCACCTGCGTTCCGCTACTTTCCCCTCCTCGCCTTCGTCGCCTGCGCGGCCCTCGCCGCCGAAGCCCCCGTCGGCACCGCCCACGTCTACAAACGCGTCGGCGACCGCGCCCTGAAACTGTTCGTCGTCTCGCCCCCGGACGCCAAACCCGCCGATCGCCGCCCGGCCCTCGTGCTCTTCCACGGCGGCGGCTGGACCGGCGGCGCCCCCACCCAGTTCAACACCCAAGCCGCCTACCTCGCCTCCCGCGGCCTCGTCTGCGTCCAGGTCGAATATCGCCTCCTCGACAAAACCAACAAAGCCCCGCCCGTCATCTGCGTGCAGGACGCCCAATCCGCGATGCGCTGGGTCCGCTCCCACGCCGCCGCACTCGGCGTCGACCCCGCCCGCATCGGCGCCGGCGGCGGCTCCGCCGGCGGACACCTCGCCGCCTTTGTCGGCCTCGTCAACGGCCACGACGATCCCGCCGATGACCTGAAAATCTCCCCGCGCGCCGCCGCCCTCGTCCTCTTCAACCCCGTCTTCGACAACGGCCCCGTCGGCGGCTGGGGCCAGGCCCGCGTCGGCGGGCGCGTGAACGAATTCTCCCCCGCGCACAACATCACCGCCGACGAC
>JBIKOK010000097.1:0-23372 GCA_044358025.1 Opitutaceae bacterium | reverse complement strand
CGGATGACGGGGCGGCGGGGCGGAATTGGCGGACGGCGAGGAGCCAGAGGGCGGTGGCGAGGGTGCTGTGGAGGACGGCGTTGGTGACGGCCTGGAGGCGGGCGTCCCACTGGCCGTTGAGCACGGTGAGGGCGAGGTTCTGGACTTTGGTGAGGACGACGCGGTGCTCGTTATGGGGCGTGAACAGGTGCCGGAGGACGTGGTTGTGCTCGTACCACGGGATGAGCGCGTAGTAGGCCTCGGCGTCCCATTGATCCCAGTCGGGCATGGCCGAGCCGTAGCGGTCAAAGGTCGCCCACTTCAGTCCGAGCACGACGCAGAAAAGGCACGCAGCGTAGACGGCGGTGAGAAGGTTGGGACGCAGGAGTTGCTTGACCACGGAGGAGACGGAGGACGGCAGACAGAGGACAGGGGACGGAGGACGGGGGACGGAGGACAGGGGACGGAGGACAGGGGACGGAGGGCGCGGGGGAGTCCGTGGGAAACGAGGGCGGGTGTCGACGCCGGAGCGCGTCAGGGGTTCGTGGCGACGGCGAACAGGTGGTAGTGGAGCGGAGTGCCTTCGACGGTGCGGAGCGGGTAGGGGGTGTGAAAACCGAGTTCGACCTGGGCGTAGAACGGGCGGAGCAGGGCGCCGAGGCTGTGGCGGGTGTAGAAATTTTTGTGGTCGGCTTCGAGCATGTGCCACGGGGTGGCGAGGTGGTCCCAGAGGTAGCCGAGGAGTTCGCAGTTGGGAACGGAGACGAGGAGTTTCCGCGGGGCGACGCGGTGGATTTCGCGGAGGACGGCGGCGGGGTCGTCGAGGTGTTCGAGGACCTCGAGGCAGAGGGCGGCGTCGAAGGCGGCGTCGGCAAACGGGAGGGAGCGGCCGTCGACGTGGTGGTGGGGGAGGCCGAGGCGGGTGAGTTCGGCGCAATCGGCGGCGTCGACCTCGGCGCCCAGCCAGTCGTAGCCGTCGGCGAGGAGGGTGCGGCCGTAGGAGCCGAGGCCGCAGCCGACGTCGAGGACGCGGAGGGGTGGCGGGCCCAGGTGGCGGCGGAGGAGCAGGGCGACTTCGCCGCTCCCCTCGGCTTGGGAGGGGCCCTCGGCGAAGATGTTGGCGCGGCGTTGAATCGCGGTGGTGCGGTTATCCAGGAGGATGCCGAAGTGGTTGGTGCGGTAGTCGCGGGCGATCCTGGGGACGGTGGCGGTGGCGAGGGGGGCGGTGAGGGTGCCGTCGCGGAGGCGGGCGTGGAGGCGGAGGGTGAGCGTGGGCGAGGGAGAGACGGGGAGAGGGGGAGACGGAGGGAAAGGGTGGGTGGGGTGGTGGCAGAAGAATTCGAAACCGGTGAGGGCGGAAGGCGGGAGGGAGAGGGCGGCGGTGACGTCGGGGCGGGCGTAGAGGGTGGCGGTGAAGCCGAGGAGAAGATCGGCGCCGTCCGGTGCGGTGGCGTAGGCTTCGAGGGTGGCGATTTGCGCCTGGGCGTGGTCGAGCCAGAGCCAGCCGCGGAGTTGGAAGTTCAGCGGGTCGACGACGGAGGACGGCGCTGGGGCGTCGAGGTGGGCGGGCATGGGTCAGGCGAGGCCGAGCCAGAGACGGACGGCGTTTTCAACGGCGGTGAGCGTGGCGGGTTCCACGGTGCCGAGCTTGCGGATGAGTTTCACGCTGGGGATTCCGGAAATCCCTTGGGCGTCGAAGGCACCGGGTTCAAATCCGCGGGCTTCATGGGGCACTTCGAAGCGGGTGCCGCGGACGGACGTGGTGCGCGGGACAAACGAAATGATCGCGCGCTCGTCGTCGCCGAAGGACACACTCAGCACCACCGAGGGCCGCGTTTTCGCGGCGTAACCGAGATCAATCAGCCAGATTTCTCCGCGACGTGCGACCGGCATATGGCCTCCTCCTCATCGTAGAGCTGAAAGAGAGACTCCGCGGCGGACGTCAGTCGTTGGCGCTCGTCGAGCCACGCAACGAGTTCGCTCACTTCCGGGGGAGTGAGCTTCTCGATGGCGGCTTCGATTTCTGTCACGGTGGACACGCGGAACAACTAGGGAAAACGACGGGCGGAGCAAGCCTGGGAACGGGAGGGGAGGCGGACTGAAGTCCGCCCTACTTCAGCGGGGGCCACTCGCGGGGGGGGAGGGCGAGGGTGAAGTCGTTGACCGTGTGCGTGAGGTTGGGGTTGTAGGCGGGGTCGGCGTCGAGGAGGTCGCCCCAGGTGGCGCGCATGTACTCGACTTCGCTGCGGAAGCGGTCGCGTTTTTCGAGGGTGTCCTCTTTGCCGCGGCTGGCGCTTTCGTGGTGGTAGAGTTCGGCGTAGGGCGTCCAGAGGTTGTGGAAACCGGCGGCGCGGACCTTGAGGCAGAAGTCGACGTCGTTGAAGGCGACTTTGAGTTGGTCGGCATTGAGGCCGCCGGCCTGCAGGTAGACTTCGCGGCGGATCACGAGGCAGGCGGCGGTGACGGCGCTGAGGTTTTGCTGGAGGAGGTTGCGGTGGGCCTGGCCGGCCGCGCCGCGCGGATGCGTCTGCCACGCGTGGGCGGCGACACCGCCGATGCCGAGGATGACGCCGGCGTGCTGGATGCGGTCGTCGGGGTAGTAGAGTTTGGCGCCGACGCAGCCGATCTCGGGGCGGAGGGCGTGGCTGACCATCTCGTGGAGCCAGTCGGCGTTGATGACCTCGAGGTCGTTGTTGAGGAGGCCGACCAGCGGGGCGTCCGTGTGCTCGACGGCGTAGTTGTTGAGCGCGGAGAAATTGAATTCGCCGGCGTAACGGAGGACGCGGATCACGGGCGGGATGCCTGTGCCATCGCCCGCAAGCGGGCGCCTACCTGGGAGAGACGCGAGGTAGGCGAGGGTGGCGGGGTCGTCGGAGTCGTTGTCGACGATGAGGAGCTCGAAGTTTGGATACGTCGTTTTGGCGAGCAGGCTCTCCACACACGGCTTCAGGAATTCGAGGCGGTTGCGTGTCGGGATGATGAGGGAGACGCGGGGCGCGGGGGTCGGGACTGGATAGTGGACGCGCCAGTAGGAGCCCTTGGTGGGGCTGATGGTGGCGGTCACGCCGGTGCGGACGAAGTGCTCGGTGATGACTTTTTCGGCGGCGTTGGTGGCGTAGCTCTTGGCGCCGATGACCATGGCGGTGGAGCCGGGGACGCTGCGCCAGTGGTAGAGGATTTTGGGGATGTGGCGGATGCGGTCGGGGGCGGTGCGCTCGATGACGCGCATGGCGAGGTCCCAGTCCTGCGAGCCCTCGTAGCCGACGCGGAAGCCGCCGACTTCGCGGACGAGGAGGGTGCGGTAGACGCCGAGGTGGGAGATGTAGTTCTGGACGTTGAAGAGGTCGGGGTTCCAGTCGGGCTTGAAGTAGTGGTCGTAGCGGTCGCCGTTTTCGTCGATTTTATCCTCGTCGGAATAGATGAGGTCGGCGTCGGGGTGGGCGTGGAGTTCGAGGGCGACGCAGGCGAGGGCGTGGGGGCGGATTTCGTCGTCGTGGTCGAGGAGAGCGAAGAAATCGCCGTGGGCGAGTTCGAGGGCGGAGTTGGAGGTGGCGGAGATGTGGCCGTTGGTCTCGCGGTAGACGACTTTGATGCGCGGGTCTTTTTTCTGGTAGGCGGCGAGGATGCGGCGGACGTGGGGTTCCTTGGAGGCGTCGTCGGCGATGCAGAGTTCCCAGTTTTCGTAGAGCTGGCGGCGGACGGATTCGATGGCGCGGACGAGCCATTTTTCCGGGGTGTTGTAGGTGGGCATCAACACGGAGAGGAGCGGGCGCTTGGGGAGCGCGGCGATTTTGGCGCGGATCTGGTCGGCGATCTCGGGGGTGAGGCGGTCGTAGGCGGCGGCCCACGCGGCGTAGGAATTGGGCGGGGGCGGGGCGTCGTCGGTGGTGCGCTGGATGGGGCGGGAGAGGAAGGGGGTCCAGGTGCCGGCTTCGTCCTGGGCTTCGAGGACGAGGGTGCGGGTGCCGCGCTTGGGGACTTCGATTTTGAGCATCCAGCCGCAGCGTTCGGCGCCGGGGTGGTCGCGGAAGTGATCGAGGACATCGAGGCGTTCGACGCCGGATTGGGCGGCGACGACGGTGTCGCCGAGGCGGGCGCGGATGGCGCGGATGGGGGCGCGGTCTTTGCGGAGGGACCAGCCGAGGAGGTTGAGGGTGGCGGGGATGGTGCGCCAGTCCTGGGGGCGGTCGATGTTGCCGTGGAACTGGTCGGAGACGGCGGAGGGGCCGGCGGCGGGCGCGGCGGAATCGAGGAAGGTGCGGCGGAGGGCGCGGAAGGGCTGGGTGATTTTCCAGGAGAAGGAGGCCTGGATTTTGGCGATTTTTTCGTCGCGGGAGCGGAGGAGGGCCTGGGCTTCGGCGAGGCGGTGGGCGGCGGCGGTCTGGTCGGCGGCGCGGGCGGCAGCGAGGGCGGCGCGCTCGGCGTCGAAGTGGGTGCGGAGCGCGACGTGTTCATCGCGGGCGGTGCGGGTTTCGGTGCGGGAGAGGACGAGGGCCTCTTCGGTGACCGTGAGGGAGTTTTCGAGGGCGGCGATGCGGGCGTCGCCCTGGATGAGGGCGTTTTCGTAGGCGACGACCTGGATGCGGGCGGATTTGAGGAGGGCGTCGGCCTGTTCGCGGAGTTTCTTGTAGTGGGCGATGGCGCCGACGGCCTCGTTGTAGCCGGCGCGGGTGGTGGCGAGTTCGCGCGCGAGGTTGTCGGCGTGGTTGTGGGTGAGGACGCGGGCTTTTTCGATGGTGGCGGAGCTCTCGCGCTCGGCGGCGAGCAGGGTCTCGAGGTTGGCGATGTGGTTTTGGGAAAGTTTTTCGCGGGCGAGGCCGGCGTCGCGGTCGGCGGTGAGGCGTGCGACGTGGTGGACCGAGGCGCTGGCGTCGAGGGCGAGTTCGAGCTGGCGGACGAGGTGCGCGAGCAGATCGGTGGAGGAGGCGAGTTGGGTGGCGGAGGAATCGGCGAGGGCGGCGGCGGCGGAATTCAGCTGGGCGGCGAAGCCGGCCGCGAAGAGCGTGGCGTCGCTGGTGGTGGCACCGTCGGAGAGCGACCAATCGGTGGCCGAGGGGCGGGCAACGGTGTCCTGGTAAAAGGCGGTGAGGTCGCGGGTGTTGGCGGCGAGGTCGAAGTGGGCGCGGGCGAAGGCGGTGGCGTTTTGGCCGAGCGTGGCGCAGCGCGTGGGATCGGCGAAGAGGCGCTGGCAGGTGTCGGCGATTTCGGCGGGGCTGCCGGTGGTGAGGAAGACGGCGTCGAGGTCGGGGCGGAGGAGGGACGCGAGATTGGTGGGCGGGAGGACGACGGGTTTGCCGGAGGCGAGGAACTCGGGGAGTTTGGACGGGAGGCGGTAGTCGTTGAAGGCGCCGGGATGGCCGGGCTGGACGAGGACGTCGGCGAGGGCGAGGAGGTGGGGGAGGCGGGATTTGGCGACGAAGCCGAGGTCGAGGACGTGGGCTTGGATGTCGGAGGAGAGGCCGGCGAGGAATTGGGGGGAATTGAAGCCGGTGCGGAGCAGGCGGGTGGGGGTGCCGCGCTGGTTGAGGAGGGCGACGGCGAGGTAGAGTTCGCGCATCTCGGGCTCGTTGGCGAAGGTGTTGGAGCCGGTGAAGGCGATGACGCGTTCGGTGGGCGAGAGGCCGAGTTCGGTGCGGAGGGCGGCGGAGGCGTCGGTGGACGCGGCGGCCGAGTAGAGGGTGAAATCGACGCCGGGGAAGAGGAGGTGGGTGGGTGTGCCGGCGGGGGCGAAATCGCGGAGGCTCTCGATGATGTGGGTGACGCCGTCGGCGATGCGGAGGAAGGACTCGTGGCGGAGCGGGTGGGGCAGGCCGTCGACGAGCCAGGCATCGATCTCGGCGGGGGTGGCGGCGCGGAGGGCGGCGAAGGGCTTGCCGGTGTAGGATTCGAGGAGGAAGCGCTCGTTGTCTTCG
Organism: Opitutaceae bacterium; assembly: GCA_044358025.1. Taxonomy (GTDB): domain Bacteria; phylum Verrucomicrobiota; class Verrucomicrobiia; order Opitutales; family Opitutaceae; genus GAS368. Next base: position 17,481 of record JBIKOK010000097.1, on the reverse strand, counting down.
AGGTGGATCAGGAGGCGGGCGGCGGGGGAACCGAGGAGGAGGGCGGCGCGCTGGTAGGCGACGGTGAATTTGCGGACGCCTTCGCGTGGGGTCCACGCGTGGATGAGTTCGGCGGGTTTGCCGTCGGGGAAGAGGCCGGGACGGGCGAGGAGTTCAGCGTGGGTGGCGGCGATGAAGAGGGGCGAGGGGATGTGCGCGATGGTCTCCTTGTCCTTGGCGACGGCGACGATGCAGGCGTGGCCGGCAGCGCAGAGGGTGTTCGCGAAACCACCGATGTGGTTCAGGCTGTTGGTGGTAAAGTCGCCGTAATTGACGAAGAGGATGTTCACGCGGTCGTACGAGTTGAGAGGAAAAGAAAAGGCAGACCGGCGACGCTGCGCGGGTCTGCCTCAGAGGTAAATGCGGATTTTCGGCGAAATCAGACAAAGCCAAAACGGCGGTTGGGAAACCGCCGTTCCGGGCGGAGCGATCAGAGTTTGAAACCGGCGGCCGTGGAGTCGGCGAGGAACATCTTGACGGTGTCGAGGGAGAGGCCGGCGAGGTCGAGACCGATCATTTTGGCGGCTTTCGCGAGGATGTCGTGGGGGACGGTGATGATCTGGCAGCCGCACTCGTCGGCCTGGAAGATGTTGATGACCTCGCGGGTGCTGGCCCAGAGGAGTTCGGCCTTGGGCTGATGCTCGAGGAGCGGGACGCAGGCGCGCATGAGTGGCATGGGGTCGACGCCGGTGTCGGCGATGCGGCCGGCGAAGACGGAGACGACGGAGGCGACGGCGGGGTTGAGGGCGTCGGCGACGCCGCGGACCTGGGAGAGGGTGAGAAGGGCGGTGACGTTGAGTTTCACGCCCTGGAGGCCGAGTTCCTTGATGAGCGGGAGGCAGGATTCGCCCTTGGAGTTGGTGATCGGAATCTTCGTGTAGACGTTGGGGGCCCAGGCGGTGATTTTGAGGGCCTGGCGCTTCATGTCGGCGATGTCGTCGGTGAAGACCTCGAGGGAGATGGGTTTGGCGGTGACGGTCTGGAGGATGTCTTTGGCGAAGGCCTCGTAGTCTTTGATGCCCGCCTTTTTCATGAGGCTGGGGTTGGTGGTGAGGCCCTTGATGTGGGACTTGGCGTAGAGCTCAAGGATGCCGGCTTTGTCGGCGCCGTCGGCATAGAGTTGGACTTTGAGGGATGCGAGGGAGGCCATGTTGGGGAGGAGGAGAAGGGAGAAAGGCGCAGGGAGAAAGGAGAAAACTCAGGGGGTGGGGCGGGCGGCGAGGATGACGGCGGCGGCTTCCGGGAAGGAGCGGACGGTGTAGTCGGGGCGGGCGCGGAGGGCTTCGGCGTAGCCAAAGTCGATGAAGACGGTGCGGACGCCGGCGCGCTGCCCGCAATCGATGTCGCGCCAGCGGTCGCCGACCATCCAGCTGCGGGCGAGATCGAGGTGGAGGGTGCGGGCGGCGTCGAGGAGCATGCCGGCGGCGGGTTTGCGGCGGTAATCGGACGGATCGGCGAGGCCCTGGCCGGGGGCGTAGCAGACCTCGAGGTGGGCGATTGACGGGACGAGCGAGCGGAGCCGCGCGTGCATGGATTCGACGACGGCGGCGGATTGGGTGCCGCGGCCGACGTCGGGCTGGTTGGTGGCGACGACGAGAACGTAGCCGGCGGCGGCGAGGGCGGCGCAGGCCGCGGGGACGCCGGGGAAGAGCGCGAACTCGGCGAGGGTGGCGGGTGGGTAGGGTTGGCCGTCGCGGACGATCTGGCGGTTCAGTGTGCCGTCGCGATCGAGGAAGATGGCGGGGCGGAGGGCGGGCGGGGGCAGGGACGAAGGCACGGGCGTAGGCGCAGGAGTTTTAACCACGGGTGGCACCGATGGACACGGAGCGGGTGCGGCGAGGGGGGAATAAAAAACGCGGCGTGGAGGCGCCGCGTGGAGGGAAGGTTGGACCGGAAAGGAGGCGAAAGGGCGGACTGACGTCCGCCCGACTTTGGGCTACTTGGCGACGACGCTTTCCCACTTGGTCTGGTTCATTTTCAGGTCGGGGTGGGAGACGAAGAGGTGCCAGATGACGGCCTGGAAGGCCTCGCTGTGCGGGGTGATGTTGGCGGGATTCACGGTCGGCACGATGACGCAGGCGTGGGCGACCTTGGCGGCGTAACCGCCGTCCTTGCCGACGATGGCGATGATGTGGGCGCCGACTTCCTGGGCGAACTTGAGGGCGAGGACGAGATTGGGGGAGACGTTTTTCTCGAGGTTGCCGCCGCCGACGGAGAGGATGAGGAGGGTATCGGCGGCCTTGAGACGGGAGCCGCGGAGCCATTCGACGAAGACGGTGGCCCAACCCTCGTCGTTGGTGCGGGCGGTGAGTTCGGAGACGTTGTCGGTGGGGGCGTAGCACTCGAGGCCGGCGATTTTGCGGAAATCGTTGACGGCGTGGGAGGCGTTGGCCGCGCTGCCGCCGACGCCGAGGATGAAGAGGCGGCCGCCGCGGGCGCGCGTGGCGACGAGCTCGGCGACGCACTTTTCACAGTCGTCGGGATTGAGCTGGGCGATGATCTCGGTGGTCTCGCGGAGATGTTGGATGGAGTAGGAGGAAGACATGAGGGAGTTATTTGGGCGGAAGTTGGCCGGAGCGCAGGAGGGCGTCCAGTTCGTTCAGGCCTTCGTGAGAGCCGATTTCGTAGAAACGTTGGGCGATCTCGTAGCCGGCGAGTTGGTGGCGGGCGACGAGGTCCATCTGGACGGCGGCGAGATCGACGACGGCATCGCGGGGGAAACCCGCGAACGCGGAGGCGCGGAAGAGGCCGAGGCCGTAGTCGATGTGGTGCATCGCGGGTGTCCGGTTTTTCTTGTCGTAGCGGACGATTTCGCCGCCGGCGAACTCGACGTTGGAGGTGTCGTAGCGGCCGTGGTTTTCGTAGACGGTCATCAGGCCTTGGCGGCCGGAGGCGAGGAAGTGCGCGGCGACGGCGTGGTAGTCGATGGGGAGGTAGCTGTCGCCATAGAGGACGTAGAAGGCGTCGCCGAGTTGGGGGAGGGCCTGGATGAGGGCGCCGCCGGTGCCGAGGAGTTTCGGGCCGTCGAAGCAGTAGTCGAGGTGGACGCCCCATTTTGCGCCGTCGCCGTAGAGGTCGACGATTTGTTCGCCGAGGTAACCGACGCAGAGGACGAGGCGGGTGAGGCCGGCGGATTGGAGGAGGCGCAGCTGGTGGGAGAAGAACGGTTCGCCGGCGACCTCGACGAGGAGCTTGGGGATTTTTTCGGTGATGGGGCGGAGGCGGGTGGCCATGCCGCCGGCGAGGAGGGCGACGGGGAGAGGAGGGAGAGGCAAGGGCATCGGAGAGGTGCCCACGGAACACACGGAATACACGGAAGAATCGAACGGGGAATTTTCCGATCAGACTGTTTCCGTGTATTCCGGGTGTTCCGTGGGCAATTGGTTTGAGCTCAGTTCTGGGCGACGACTTTGGTGCCTTCGAAGTCGAAGCGGAAGCGGACCTCCTGAAGACCTTTTTCGCGGAGGGCGTGGCGGAGTTTTTTCTTGTCGCCGGCGTAGAACATCAAAAAGCCGCCGCCGCCGGCGCCGATGAGTTTTCCGCCGAGGGCGCCGTGGGCCATGGCGTGGTCATACCAGTCGTTGATGACGGCGTTGCTCATGCCGGAGCTGCGGGCTTTTTTGCGCTGCCAATGGACGTCCATGAGCCGGGCGAATTCTTCGAGGCGGCCGGTTTCGAGGGCGGCGAGGGACTGGTAGCCGAGGTCTTTGGTGAAGTGGAGATTGTCCAGCATTGCGGGGTCGTGGCTCTTGGATTTTTCGTTCTGGTCTTTGAGGATCGCGGAGGCGCTGCGGCTGTAGCCGGTGAAGAAGAGCAGAAGGTTGTCCTCGAGGTTGAAGAGGGTTTCCTCGGAGATGGCGCACGGGCGGTATTCGACGCGGCCGTCCGGGTGGAAGGTGAAGGCGGTGATGCCGCCGACGGCGGCGATGTATTGGTCCTGTTTGCCGATGGGCTCGCCGAGTTTGTTGAGCTCGATGTCGCAGGCCTGTTCGGCGAGTTCGGCGGGGGAAACGAGGGTGCGCTTCGAAGTGTGGAGGGCTTTGAGGAGGGCGGTGGTGAAACTGCCGGAGGAGCCGAGGCCGGTGCCGCCGGGGATGTCGGCCATCGAGGTGAGTTCGAGATGCGGATCGGTGACGCCGGTGAGCTTGAGGGCTTCGCGGATGATGGGGTGCTCGATCTGGTCGACGGACGGGACGCGTTCAAGTTTTGAATACTTGATGATGATCTCGGGCTGGAAGGTGCGGTGCTGGGTGATGTAGATGTATTTGTCGATGGCCGCGGCGACGAGGAAGCCGCCGTGTTCGCGGTAGTAGGACGGGAGGTCGGTGCCGCCGCCGCCGAGGGAGACGCGCAGGGGGGAACGGGTGATGATCATCGGAAAGGGAAAGGGGGGGGAGGGAAAGGGGGGGAGGGCTTGGCCGGGGCGCGGGGACCGGCGAGGGTCAGAGAGCCGCGACGGAGACGGGATAGCCGCTCTTGCGGTAGATTTCCTCGACGATTTCGAGGGTGCGGATGCCTTCGCGGAGGCCGGGGGCCGGCTCGCGGCCCAGGCGGATATCGTCGAGAAAGGCGCGGGTTTCGAGGGCCCAGGAATCGTCGCCGCGGACGTATTCCCACGAGGTGATTTCGGGCGGGCCCATGGCGGGGAGCATTTTGTAGTAGGTGAGTTTTTCGACGCCGTAGCTGCCGCCGAGGCCGTCGATGGCGAGCTTGGCGTCGCGGCCGTAGAGTTCGAGGGAGAAGAGGTTTTTCCACTCGGTGCAGGTGGCGTGGAGCCAGGCGGTCTGGCCGGCGGCGGTGCGGAGACTGAGGAAGGCGTTGTCGTCGACCGGCATGTCCCAGAAGGAGGTGGTGGCGTGGCCCTCGACGGAGGGGAACTCGCCGAGGAACCAGCCGGCGAGATCGATGAGATGAACGCCCTGGTCGATGAGTTCGCCGCCGCCGGAGAGGGCGGGATCGGCGCGCCACTCGCGGTCGTAGCCCTTGCGGCCGCCGTGGCCGTAGCGGGCGCGGAGAAACATCAGCGGGCCGAGGACGCCGGAGTCGAGGAGTTCGCGGGCTTTTTGGAGCGCGGGGTGGAAGCGGTGGTTGTAGCCGAGGCGGACGCGGGTGTGGGTCAACTGGGCGGCGGCGAGGATGGTGCGGAGCTGGGCGGCGTTGAGCGCGCCGGGTTTCTCGACGAGGACGTGTTTGCCGGCGCGGACGGCGGCGAGGGCGATGGGGGCGAGGGACGCGTTGAGGGTGGAGACGATGACGGCGGCGACGCGAGGGTCGGCGAGGGCGACGGTGAAGTCGGTGACGGGGGTGCAGCCGGGGGCGAGTTGGGCGAGGTCGGCGGCGCGGGCGGGGTCGAGGTCGCAGGTGTAGAGCAGCGGCGGGTTGGGGCCGAGGGCGAGGACGCGTTTACGGCCGATGAGGCCGCAGCCGATGACGGCGAAATTGAGTTGCTCGGTTTTTGCGTGGGTCATTCCGTGAAAAGGATGATCAAGGCCACGCTAACCGGACGGGGGACGCAAGTGAGGTTTGCGCGAAAACGCGGTGGCCGGAGGTCGGCGGAGGGCGGCGTGGGACGATGAGCGGGGCACGCATGGAAGGACCGAGCCGGCGGGCCGGGAGCGGGCGCGAGGGCGTGTGGCTGGCCGTGGTGTGCGCGGTGGTGGGGTGGTTTTATGTTTGGACGGCGCGGCCGGAAGGGGCGGATTGGCAGTGGGGGCAGCCGCAGACGGATTATTACAACCTGCTCGTGGACGGCTGGCTCGACGGGCATCTTTATATGAAAGTCGAGGTGCCGCCGGAGCTGTTGCAGCTGGCGGATCCCTACGACCCGCGCTTGCGGCCGCCCGGGATGGCGTTGCACGACGCGACGATGTATCGGGGGCGGTATTATCTTTATTTCGGGGCGGCGCCGGTGGTGACGCTCGTCCTGCCGTTTCGGGTGCTGTCGGGCGGAGTGGCGTTGCCGCTGCCGGCGGCGGTCTTGATTTTTACGTACGCGGGATTTTTGGTGAGTGTCGGGATTTTTCTGGGGATGCGGCGGCGGTATTTTCCGGAGACGGGGAGTGGGACGGCGGGGTTGGGGCTGGTGGTGTTGGGGACGGCGAGCATGGGGCCGCTGTTGGTGTTGCGCGGGAGCATTTGGGAACTGCCGCTGAGCAGCGGGTATTTTTTTATCATGGTGGCGCTGGGGTGTGTGGGGCGGAGCGTGCAGGCGGAGCGACGGGCGCTGGTTTGGCTGGCGGGTGCGGGGCTGAGTCTCGGGCTGGCGGTGGCTTCGCGGCCGACGTATTTGTTTGCGAGCGGCGTGCTGGTCGTGCCGGTGCTGTGGCGGTGGTGGCAGGGGCGGACCGAGGGCCGGGCGGGGTGGAGCCAAGTCGCGCAGTGGGCGCTGGCGGGGGCGGTGCCGCTCGGGGCGGTGGGCCTGGCGATGGCGTGGCACAATTATGCGCGGTTCGGGAGTCCGACGGAGTTCGGGGTGAAGTATCAGTTCAGCGGGATTTTCGAGGCGCAGACGCAGCACTTCCGGTGGAGCTATTGGCCGCTGAACGCGTGGATGTATGGAGGGGAGGCGGCGGAGTGGACGCGGTATTTTCCGTTTCTTCACCGCGGGGCGACGCCGGAGGTTCCGGCCGGGCATTTGGGTTTTGACGACGTGTATGGGGTGGGGGTGAACCTGCCGTTGTTGTGGCTTGCGCTGTGGGTGCCGTGGGCGGCGGGGCGACGGGGCGCCGGGGAACGCGGGAGACTGGGGGTGGGGCTGGGGGCGGCGGCGATGATCGCGGCCGGGACGGCTATTCCGCTGACGTTTTTTTACGCGGCGATGGCGCGGTATGGAGCGGATTTTCTACCGGCGTGGTTGCTGCTGGCGATGGCGGGGTGGATGGGCGTGCAGCGCTGGCTGCGGCTGAGCGGGAAGGGGCGGTGGCTCCGGGTGGCGGTGGGTGGGGGCGCGGTGGGGCTGGCGGTGGCTTCGATTTTTTTCGCGGTGCTGCTGAGTTTTGAGGCGTATGGCCATTTGCGCCGGATGAGTCCGCGGGCCTATGCGCGGATCGCGACCTGGTGCAATTATCCGGCGTGGTGGGCGGAGCGACTGACGGGCGCGGAGCACGGGCCGGTGGAGCTGGCGTGGGCGTTTTCGGTGAAACCGGCGGGGACGAAAGAGACGCTGGTGCGTACGGGCACGGTGGGGGCGCGCGACGAAGTTTTCCTGGTGCACGAGGGCGACGGACGGGTGCGGGTGGGGTTCACGCACGACGGCGGGCCGGGGCGGCTGAGCGGGGGAGTGGCGCTAGAGGCGCCCGGGGGAGCGCGGCTGCGGGTGGAGCTGGGGTCGCTTTATCCGCCGGAGGAGCATCCGTTTTTCGCGGGGATGAGTGCGGTGGAACGGATCCGGCTGGCGCGGCGACTGGTGGTGAAGCTGGGCGATGCGACGTTGCTGGAGGGGTATCAGCGATTCCATACGTCGTCGCCGGCGGACGTGGTGGCGCCGCGGGCGCGGCGCGTGGGCGGGATCGGCGCGATCCGGGCGGCGGCGCGGGCGGCCGGGGTGGGCGCGGAGGCCGGGCCGGCGGAATTCGAGGCGATCCGCCTGCAGGTGATTTTTCCGGCGGAGCGGAAGGCGGGGCGCGAGCCGCTGGTGGTGACGGGGGAGACGGGGCGCGGGGATTTCTTGTTTGTGGAGTATCGCGATGACGGTCGGGTGTGCTTCGGGCTCGATCATTGGGGCAAGGCGACCGTGACGAGCGAGCCGGTGGCGGTGGAGCGAGGGAAGGTCTATGCGGTGACGGTGGCGATGGGCTCGTTCCCGGGCGCGGGGAAAGCGGACGGGTTGGAGGTGGGGCTGGACGGGCGGACGGTGTGGGCGCGGGAGGCGAAATTTTTTGCGGTGGGTGCGGAGGACGTGTTTGTGGGCAAAAATCCGATCGGCGGGACGGGCTGTGCCGAAACGTTTGGCGGGACGATTTTGGACGTGGTGCGCGGGGCGAAACCTGCTTCCGTGCGGTGAGATGAAACTCATTTCCGACCGGGCGACGCAGGGGAGGGCCGCACGATTCCTGGTCGTGGGCGGAACGTCGTTTGCCGTGCAGGTGGCGGTGATGAAGGTCGCGTCGGACGGGGTCGGACTGGCGACGAACGCGGCGTTTACGGTGTCGTTTGGGTGCTCGACGCTGACGCATTATCTGTTGAACCGCTTCTGGGCGCTGCCGAGTGCGCGGGTCGATACGTGGCGGCAGGCGAAGGAATATCTGGGGACGGCGGCGATCAGTTGGGTGATCAATCTCGCGGTGTTCCGCCTGTGTCTGGACGTGATCGGGCTGAGCAAAATGGGGGCGACGGCGGTGGCGGTGCCGCCCTCGACCGTGGTGGTTTTTCTGTTACTGAACTACCGGGTGTTCCGGGCGGGGGGAGGCGGTGGCGGGCGGCGGTCGTGACGGACCGCGCGGAGAGCGGTCCCTACCCTTTCTGGCCGCGGTCTTCGGGGACGATGCGGCGGAGGGTGTAGACGTCGGAGGCGGCGAGGGTGGCGCGGTGTTCGCCGAGGGTGGGCCAGGGATCCCACGGGGCGCTGAGGAGGCGGCCGGTGAGGCCGTCGCTGGCGGGGGAGAGGAGCCATTCGACGCAGTCGAGGGCGCGGGCGAGGGCGGCGGCGGAGGCCGCGGGGGGGGCGGCGGCCTGTTTCTGGGCGGCGGCAAATTCGGCGGCGCCGACGACGGCGGGGCCGAGGGCAAGGACCTCGTCCGTGAGGCGCGTGTTGATGGCGCCGGGGGCGAGGGCGTTGATGTCGAGGGGTTGGCCGCGGGATTCGTCGGCGATGGTTTCGACGAGGCGGACGACGGCGGTTTTGGCGACCCCGTAGGCGGAGAAGTGGGCGCGGGCCTTCGTGGCGCCGCCGCCGGAGAAGCAGATGATTTTTTTCCGGGACGGGGCGGAGGCGGCGGGCGACGTCAGGAGTGGGGCGAAGGCGCGGAGGGCGAAGTAGGTGCCGTCGAGGTTGGCGCGGACGGTGGCGCTCCAGCGGGCGGGGTCGGCGGTGAGGGCGGGGGCGATCTCGCCCTGGAGGCCGGCGGCGCAGACGAGGGCGTCGAGGTGCGGCCACGTGGCGGTGACGGCGGAGGCCGCGGCGGCGACGGCGGAGTAGTCGGCGACGTCGCAGCGGGAGAAGCGGAAATTTGGCTGCTGGGCGGCGAAGGCGGACTGGTCGCTGCGGGCCAGGCCCCAGACATGATGGCCGCGGGCGAGGAGGCGTTCGGCGAGGGCGCGGCCGATGCCGGTGCTGGAGCCGGTGACAACAATGTTCATGAGGTGGGAATTAACCGCGGATGAACCCGGATAGACCCGGGATGTTTTCGAAGGAGGGAGGGCGAGCGCGAGCTTTCTTAGAGGGCGCGCACGAAATTATAGGCGCCCCAGAGTGCGACGAGGGGGCCGGCGATTTTCATGAAGAGGCCCCATTTCTGATGCCACACGATGCTCTTTTCCGGGTGGCTGCTGATGGTGACGACTTTGAACCCGAGGAGAAGCATCCAGATACCGAGCGCGAGGGAGATCAGGCCGTCGATGAGAGTGGAGATCATGATGGGGCGATGGAGCGAAGAAAGGGCGGGTCAGCGACCCAGCCCTCCTTTACTTCCGGGCTTCGTAGACCCAGCGGTTGGCCTCGAGCCAGCGGAGGGTGCGGATGATGCCCTGTTCGATGGTGAGCTTCGGCTGCCAGCCGGTGGCCCGGATTTTTTGGGTGTCGAGGAAGATGAAGGGGTTGTCGCCGATCCAGCCTTTGTTACCGCCGGTATATTCAAGTTTCGGTGACAGGTTCAGGGCCTTGCAGATGGCGGCGATGCTGTCGTTGACCTGCACGTATTCGGCGGTGCCGAGGTTGTAGATCTGGGTGTGGTGCTTGGCGTCGCGGGCGGTGTGGCCGCGGGTGGCGTGGAGGAGGGCCTCGACGCAGTCCTGCACGTAGAGGTAGCTTTTGCGCTGCTGGCCGTCGCCGAGGACGCGGAGGCGGTCGGGGTGTTCGACGAGCTGTTGGTAGAAGTCGAAGACGTGGCCGTGGGTGTAGCGTTCGCCGAGGATGGAGACGAAGCGGAAGATGTAGGCTTCGTCGATCTGGCCGCCCTCGGCGTAGGCGGCGAGGAGGCCTTCGCCGGCGGCCTTGGAGGCGCCGTAGAGGGAGGTCTGGATGGGGAAGGCGTCGGTCTCGGGGGTGGGGCGCTCGGGGGTGACGAGGGCCTCGCCGTAGACGGAGCCGGTGGAGGAAAAGGCGATCCGCTTCACGCCGTTGGCGCGCATGGCCTCGAGGACGTTGAAGGTGGCGATGGTGTTTTGTTCGAGGTCGCGGCGCGGGTGCTGCCAGCCGTCCTTGATGTCGGCGTTGGCGGCGAAGTGGAAGACGAAGTCGGCGCCCTGCATCGCGGCGGTGAGGGCGGGGAGATCGAGGTTGTCGCCGCGGACGAGTTTGAATTGCGGGTGGGCGAGGGCGCCGTCGAGGAAACGGATCTGGCCGGTGGAGAGGTTGTCCCAGCCGGTGACTTGGACGCCGTCGGCGAGGAGGCGGTCGACGAGGGTGGAGCCGATGAAGCCGGCGGCGCCGGTGAGGAAGACGTGGTGCATGCGGGAGGGAAAGGCAGAGTGAGAGGGAAAGTGAACGGGAAAGGGAGAGTGAAAGGGAAAGGGAGAGTGAAAGGGAAAGGGAGAGTGGGGCGATGAGGAAGGGCGGGGGGACCAATGTCTAATATCGAATGAGCGCGGGTGCCGGGCGAACGAGGATGACTGCGTTAAGTTTCGGCCCCCCCAAGGCCTTTTCCCGCGGGAGTGTCCCGTCATACGGGACAGTTGATTTCAAGTGATTGCCGAGCGGGACGGGGCGGAGTGATCCGAGCCCGGATATTTCACCCTCACATTGCTGAAAAGGTTGGCCCCGAGGGTACGGAGCCACGGCCACCAAGCCCACCGAGCGGACAAGGTTTGGCTCCGTGTCCTCGGTTTGGGCCGCGGTGCGCTCGGTGAAAAATAATTTCTTCAGGAAAGGGTGATGGGTGCAGGCTAGGGGGTGAGGCGGGGGCGGAGGTTTTGGTAGGACTGGCGGATTTCTTCCGGGACGCCCCAGACGGTTTCGCGTTGATAGTGGAGCGTGAGGGCGAAGGTGAGGAGGACGGCGACGGTGGTGAAAACGGCGACGAGGGCGGAGAGGCCGCGGCGGAGCCGGCCGGTGAGTGGGTCGAGGGAGGCGAGGCCGAGGGTGGCGGCGCAGGTGAGGAACGGGAGCCAGTCGGCGGTGTAGCGTTGGGCGGTGGCGACGGCGGCGAAGAGGGCGAGGCTCATCGGGAGGACGGCGGCGCCGGTGACGAGGAGCGGAGCGCGGAGGGAGGCGCGGGCGAAGGAGGCGGCGGCGAGGACGGTGAGGAAAAAGAGACCGGGCATCGCAAAGGGGACGGCGAGGGTATGGTCGGGGAGGTCGAGTTTGGCGGCGGGGAATTCGCGGCCGGGCGTGGGCGAGCCGAGGTAGACAAAGGGGAATTGGTTTTCGAAGCGGAGATTGGGGCGGACGAAATAGGTGTAGGCCCCGTAGGGGACGTTGGCGGCGTGGAAGTTTTGGCCGTCGATGTTGGCGAGGCGGGCGGCGTCGTAGGGGCGGCTGTAGCGGAGCGGGGCGCCCTCGAAGGTGTTGAATTTGAGGTAGCCGAGGCCGTTGAAGGTGAAGACGGCGAGGACGCAGGCGAGACCGAGGGCCAGAGGACGGAAGACGGAGGACCGAGAACGGAGGCCGGACCCGAGGAGGGTGGCGGCGACGCAGCCGAGGAAAGTGAGGGCGAAGAGGCCGGTGGGCGGGCGGGCGTGGAGGGAGAGCACGGCGCAGAGGAGGGAGGCGAGCCACCAGCGGCCGGTGGGGGTGGCGAGATGGCGGAGGGCGAACAGGCCGGCGAAGAGGGCGAAGGTGACGCCGCAGAAAATGGCCTCGTGATAGACGTAGGCGCGGCTGCCGAGGAAGAACAGGGTGCTGCCGAGACCGAGGTTGGTGGTGAGAAAAACGACAGCGGCGGGCGAGGGGACGGCGGCGGGAGAAACGAGGCGACAGGCGTGGCGGAGGAGGGCGTAGGCCGCGGCGAGGCTCGCGAGGAAGTAGCCGACGAAGAACGCGCGGGTGAGGTTGCCGAAGGCAAAATCGAAGAGTACGAACGGGAGCCGGAGCAGAGCGGGCGTGGGGCCAAAGTAGCCGTAGAGTTTGCCGGCGACGACGAAGGCTTCGCCGCCGATGGCTTCCTCCGTGACGTTGAGCCGGCCGTGGAGGAGGCTGTCGGCCTGGTAGTCGTAAAAGGAGCCGAGCTGCTCGGTGACGTCGAACTGGAGCGTGCCCTGGGTGACCATCCAGGTGAACCCGAGTGTGGCCACGGCGGCGGTGCCGGCGAACCAGCGGTGGGGGGCCAGGGCGCCGCGGAGGGAAGCGAAGGTCCCGCGGAGCGCCGCGGGGCGGAACCCGCGGAGGGGTATCCAGCCGGCGAGCACGGCGAGGGCGACGAGGAGGACGGCGTATTTTTGGCGACTGTGGGTGAGCCAACCGGCGAGGCGGTCGCGGAGGGTGAAGAACTGGGTGGGGTCGCCGCGGAGTTCGCGGCCGTCGGGAGCGAGGAGTTGGCCGCGGAGATGCGGGGCGCACGCGGTGCCGCCGAGGGGATTCTCGCCGAGGTAGATTTCGCGCGGCTGGCGGAAAAAATAGTGGTCGGTGAGTTCGAAGGCGAGGACGCCATCGCAGGTGACGCGAATGCGGCCGGGGGGATCGGAAAAGCGGCCGCGCATCTGGTGGAGGGCGGGCAGTTCAATCTGCAGGCGGAGCGGTTGGCCCGGCGTGAGGGCGACGGGAGTCGGCGAGAGGTGGCCGGGATGGCCCCAGCTGTTGTAGCCGAAAACGACGGTCGTTTCGTCGAGGTAGCGGGCGATCAGGAAGTCGCCGAAGACCGGGCGGCCGGAGGTGATGAGGGGCTCCGATTGGCCGGCCGTGCCGCGGTGGAGGACGAGGTCGACGGTGAGCGGGTGGGGGAGGGGCGGGTAGTAATTGCGCAGGCAGAGCGCGGAGAGGGCGAGGCCGAGTGCGAGGGCGGCGAGGAGGCGGGGGAGGAGCGGGCCGCGGTTCACGGGGAGGGCGAAGGGCGAAGCGCAGTGCGGCGGTGGGGCCACCGCCGCTCCGGCGGAGGTCAGAACCGCCAATCGGCGCTGATTGATTGGGCGGAGGGCGGAGAGCGGATGGGCGGGCTTCGCCGGAGCGGCGAAGCGCGAAAAGTTAGACGCGAGCGGCGGGGGACGGTTCGGCGGTGGCGGTTTTCGCGGCGGAGTGGCGGTGGGCGTCGTCCATGAGTTTCTCGATGGTGGGGAGCGGGCGGACGACCATGAACATCTGATACGCGAAGAGCCCGCGGGAAAGTTTGATGAGGACGGCCTGGAGGCCCATGAGGAATTTCTGCCAGCCGGGGCTCTGCACCACGAGGGGCACGGGGGCGGGGATGCCTTGTTCCTGCTCGATGGCGAAGCCCTGCTCTTTGAGGAGCCGGCGGAGGGAGGAAAACGTGAAGAGGCGGGTGTGGGTGAGGTCGAGGATGCCGCGTTTGTTGTAGTTGAACTGGCCGAGGAAGAGCATGAGGCGGGTGACGCAGAAACCGATGTTGCCGGTGGAGATGATGATCTTCACGGCGAGGTTCGACTGGGCGCGGCGGCGGAGTTCGTCGCAGAATTTCTCCGGGGATGAGAGGTGCTCGATGACGTCGAGGATGAGGATGACCTGCACGTCGTCGAGGGGGCGGGGGAAGGGATTCGCGTTGAGGTCGGTGACGTGGAATTCCTCGAAGGCGGAGGTGTCGTCGGGGCGGAACTGGTCGACGCCGATGACGCGGCAGCCGAGTTGGTGGAGGGGGGCGCAGAGGTGGCCGGGGCCGCAGCCGACGTCCATTACGGTGGCGCCGGCGGGGATCGCGGCGAGGGCGGAGGAGTGGGTGCTCGCGAACGTGGTCTTGGGGAGATAGTGCTTGTTGTCGTCGACGAGGGACTGGATGTCGAAGTTGCGGCGGTAAACGAGGCCGTAGTCCTGGAGGAGGGCGACGGTGGAGGCGTTGACGACGTCCAGGGCGTAGCGGATGCCGTCGACGCGGCAGATTTCGTTGCCGTAGTGGGTGGGGATGGGGACCTCGGTGATGCGGGCGCGGGAGCGCAAAAACTGGATGATGATCTCGGTGTCGAAGTGGAAGACGTTCGAATTGAGTTCGAAGGGGATGCGGCGGAGCGAGGCGGTGGTGTAGGCCTTGTAACCGGTGTGGAATTCGGCGAGCGCGGAGCCGAGGACGAGGTTTTGGTAGGCGGTGAGGATCTTGTTGCCGACGAGTTTGTAGAACGGCATGCCGCCTTTGCGGGCGCCGCCGGGGGTGAGCATGCGCGAGCCGAGGACGACGTCGGCGGTGCCGTTGTGCAACGGGGCGAAGAGGTCGGGGAGCATCTCGGGGGCGTATTGGGCGTCGCCGTGGAGGAGGGCGACGTAATCGAAGCCCTGTTCGACGGCGTAGTGGTAACCGAGTTTTTGGTTGCCGCCGTAGCCCTGGTTCACGGGGTTGGTGAGGACGGTGAGTTTGTGGCGGTAGGTGCCGAGGCGGCGGAGTTCGTCGGAGAGCGCGTAAGTGGCGTCGCCGGAGCAGTCGTCGATGATGAGGACCTCGGTGTCGTAGCCGTCGAGCGCGGGGATGCGGCGGAGGACCTCGAGGATCGTCGACTCGGCGTAGTAGGCGACGATGAAGATGAGGGCGCGCGGTTTACGGTCGGTGGTCATGGGCGGTTGAATCCTAAGGCGGTATCCACGGTTTTTCTCAACGCTTGATAACGGTCGGTGATTTCTTGCGGCACGCCCCAGACGCCTTCGCCCTGGTAGTGGAGGGTGATGGCGGCGGTGATGAGAATGGAGACGAAGGTGAGGGCGGCGAGGCCGAGGCGGAGCGGGCGGAGGAGGGGGCGGGGCAGGAGTTCGGCGGAGGCGAGGCCGAAGGCGGCGGCGATGAGCAAGGCGGGGCAGAAATCGGCGGTGTAGCGTTGGGAGATGGCGACGGCCATGAAGAGGGCGGCGGTCATGGGGAGGGCGGCGACGGCGAGGACGCCGAGGGGGCGGCGGGCGGCGGGCCAACGGACCAGGGCGAACAGGCCGCCGGCGACGGCGAGCACGACGAGGCCGGGCATGGCGTAGGGGAGGGCGAGGGTGGGCTCGGCGAGGTCGATTTTGGCCAGAGGGTAGTCGTTGGGGTTGCGGCCCGCGATGAAGACGTAGGGGAAGGTGGGGCGGAAAACGAAATTGGGGCGCCAGACGTAGCCGTCGAAGTTGTAGCGGAAATTGGCGAGGTGAAAATTCTTGCCGTCGATGCGGGCGAGACGTTCGGGGTGGTATTGGACGTGGTATTTGAGGGGGGCGCCGTCGAAGGATTTGAATTTGAGGTAGCTGAGGCCGTTGAAGCTGAGGACGCCGCACACGGAGAGGAGGCCGATCGCGGTGGGGCGGAGCCAGGCGCGGGGGCCGGCCTGGCGTAGGGACCAGAGGTGGACCGCGGCGACACAGCCGAGGACGGAGAGGGCGAAGAGGCCGACGGGCGGGCGGGCATGGACGGACAGGGTGCCGAGGAGGAGGGCGCCCAGCCAGGCGAGGGAGCGGGGCGACGAAAGCCAGCGGAGGGAGGCCCATGCGCTCCAGAGGGCGAAGGCGACGCCGCAGGCAATGGCTTCGTGATAAATGTAAGCGCGGCTGCTGACGAAAAAGAGGGTGCTGCCCAAGCCGGCGCCGGCGACGAGGAGCACGACATCGGCGGGGGCGGGCCAGGTGGCGCGGCCGCTCAAGAGGCGGGAGGCTTGGGTCAGGAGGGCGTAGACGGCGGCGAGGGAGGCCAGGTAGTAGCCGAGGAGGAAGCTTCGGCTGAGGTGGCCGAAGGCGAGGTCGAACAGGGTGAACGGCAGGCGCAGCAAGGCGGGCGTGGGGCCGAAGTAGCCGTAGAGTTTCCCCTCGAAAGCGAAGGCCTCGCCGTCGACGGCGGCGCTGGGCACGTCGAGCCGACCGTGCATCAGGCTGGCGGCTTGGTAATCGTAAAAGCTGCCGAAGGATTCGGGGACGTTGAAGCGGAAGGTGCCGCCGGTGACGACGGCGGAGAAGGCGAGCGCACAAAGGGCGGCGGTGCCGAGGAACCAGGCGTGCGGGGGTCGGGGGTGACCGGCGAAGACCGGCGACGCGGCGGGGGCGGCGGGGCGGCGGTGGGCGAGCCAGCGTTGGGTCCGGAAGGAGAGGAAGGCGGCGGCGAGGGCGAGGAGGGCGGCGACCACGACTTCGCCGGGCTTGGCGGTCAGCCACGTGCCGAGGCGAGCCGGCCAGGAGAAAAAGGCGGAGGGTGCGCCGCGGACTTTCCGTTGGGCGGTCGTGAAAATATCGCCGCGGAAGAAGCCGCCCGCGGTGGTGCCGCCGACGGGGTTTTCGCCGAAGGCGATCTGGTCGGACAAGCGTGGGTGATACGCGACGGCTTGGCTCAAAATGACGCGGCCGTCGAATTCGAGGCGGAGCGGCGCGGTGGCGGTTTTGGCGGCACCGGGGAGGGCGTCGAACGCCGGCAGCGCGACGCGCAGGGTGTGGCGGCCGCCGGGGACGAACGTGACGGATGCGGAGGTCGGGCCGCCGAAGCCCCAGTAGTCGTAGGAAAAGGTGGCGGTGGTGCGGTCGACGTAATTGATGACCAGGAAATCGGCGTGGCCGAAGGTGCCGGAGGCAATCAGGGGCTCGGTGCGCGGCGGCGTGCCGGAGGGGAACTTGAGTTCGAGGGTGAGTTCGGGCGGGAGTGGCGGGAAGGTGCGGGTAAGGCCGACCAGCGCGAGGGCGACGAAGGTCGCGAGGCCGATGAGCGAGGGGAGAAAACGGCGGAGCGGGCCGGGCGGATGAGGGCGGGGGTCACTCATGGGGCGGGGGGGCGGCGGTCCGAGAAAAAGCCGTCCACGCGGGTGCGGAGCCGTTGGTAGTTTTGAGTGACGTCGGGAGGCACGCCCCAGACGATGGCGCCCTGGTAGTGGAGTGTCAGGGCGAAAGTCAGGAGGCAGGCCCAGAGCGTGGCGAGGGCGAGGGCGGTGGTGGCGAGGCGGCCCCAGGGCGGGGCGGCGAGCCCGAAGGCGCCGGCGCAGACGAGGAGTGGGACGAAATCGCCGGTGTAGCGTTCGGCGGTGGCGATGGCGGCGGAGAGGGCGAGCGTGACGGGGAGGGCCGCGGCCCAGAGCGTGAAGAGGGGGGGCCGGGCCGCGGGGAGATGGCGGCAGGCCCAGGCTCCGGCGACGGTGGCGAGCACGAAGAGGCCGGTCATGCCGTAGGGGAGGGCGGCGGTGCGGTCGGGGAGGTCGAGCTTGGCGGCGGGGAAGGCTTGGGGGGGGATCCACGGACCGAGGTAGAGCCACGGG
>JBIKOK010000096.1:0-23521 GCA_044358025.1 Opitutaceae bacterium | reverse complement strand
GCCGGGGCTCACGCTGGCGAGGAGCGACCAATCGGCGTCGAGTTTGCTGAAGACAGTGAAGGCGGCGCCGAGGGATTTAAGGCGGTCGGGGAGGGGAGTGCCCGCGTCGCGGTCGAGGGAGTAGTCGCGGTAGCTCAGGCTGACGGTCGGGTAGAGGTTGCCGCCGACGGGGGCGAGGGGGACGGCGATCTCGGCGCCGAATTGGGCGACGGAGAAACTGCCGGCGGAGGTGCCGCGGGCCGCGAAGGGCGTGTCACCGGTGAACGCGGTGTTGAATTTGAGGGTGACGTGGGAGTTGGCGGGGCGGCCGGACGGCGGGGGGACCGGGGCGGCGGACGCGGGGTTTTGCGCCGTGAGCGGGAGGGCGGCGAGCGTGGCCAAAAGGGCGAGGGCCGGGAGCGGGGCAAAGGGGAGGCGGCGGAGGCGTTGGGTCGTCATGATGGTGCGTTGGCGTCGAGCAACGTGGGGCCACGGACGCAGACGTCAGCAGAATTCTCGCTGGAGGGCGGTCGGGCTTTTCCAGCGAGGAGGGAGGGAGCGCTCAGACCGAATGATTCACGCCCTCGGCGCGCTTTTTCGATGGCGCGAAGGAGCACGGAGCCAAGCCGCAGAGGGCACGGAGCAGACAGCTTGTCGGGGCGCAGTGTCCTGCTGATCGGATCGCGGTGCGCTCTCTGCACCTGTTTTGAACCGCCGGAGTTCGATCTATCCAGGTCAGAGTTTCAGGCGGGCTTTGAGGTCGGCGAGGGTGAGGCCGTCGAAGCGGAGGATTTTTTGGCGGGAAAGGTCGCCGTGGAGAACGGTGACGGCGCGGCGCGGGAGGCTGAGTTTGTCGGCGAGGAATGCGCAGAGTGCCGCGGTGGCGCGGCCCTCGACGGGCGGGGCGTGGACCTTGACCTTCAGGGCGTCACCGAGCCAACCGATCACCTCGCTGCGCGGGGCGTTGGGGATGGCTTTGATGGCGAGGGTGCAGGAGGGGGTGGGGGCGGGAGAGGCTTTAACCACGGATGACCCGGATGGAACGGATGGCGAAACCAGACCCACAGGTGCGCGGGGACCCCCGGGGTGTGAGCGGTTTCACGGGGACGATTGGGCGAACGATCCAGCGTCACCCATGGACTGTCCCAACGCCTCGGACAGTGCCGCGATGATGTCTTCGACCGGTTCGGTGCCGAGGCAGAGGCGGAGGAGGTCGGGGTCGAGTTTGCTGGCGGCGAGCTCCGCCAGACCCGCGGGGGTGGTGACGAGGTCGTAGTGGGCCAGATACATGAAAGGGCAGATGAGCGTGGTCGTCATACCGAAGCTGGGGCCTTTGGGGAGGCGGAGGCGGTCGTAGAATTTTTCCAGGTCTCCGCGCAGCGTAAACGTGATCATGCCGCCGCTGGCGTTCGGGCGGCGGGCGAGGCGGAGGTAGTTTTTCTTCGAGGCGGGGTGCAGGGCCCAGAAGACATCGCGGACAGCGGAGTGGCTTTCGAGGTAGGTGACGACGCGGGCGGTGTTGGCGTGGATTTTTTCGAGGACGGCGTCGGTGCGGCCGATTTGCGCGGCGAGGCGGGCGAGGTCGCGGGCGTAGAGCGGTTCGATTTTTTCGGCAATGCGGCGGCGGAGTTCGGCGGCGTCGGGGCCGGCGGGGTTGATCGCGGCGAGGCCGGCGGTGAGGTCGCCGGCGCTCGCCGTGTATTTGGTGAGGCTGGACACGACGACGTCGGTGTGGGCGAGGATGTCGACGGTGAAGACGGAGACGACGGAGGGGTCGAGGAGGAGGCGGGCGCCGTGGGTGCGGCAGAGGGTGGCGAGGGCGGCGAGGTCGGGGGTCTGGATGAGGGGATTGGTGGGGAGCTCGGCGACGACGCCGGCGATGCGGTGGCCGTGTTTTTGAAAAATGCGCTCGAGCCCGAGGTGGTCGAGGACGTCGCGGATGTAAACGTAGTCACCGGGGGCGGCGGTGAATTTTTTCAGGATCGCGATGGTGTCGAGGTAGAGCCAGCCGAGTTGGAGCCAGACGGTGCGGCCGCGGGCGGCCTGGAGTTCGGCGACGGCGCAGAACGCGGCGTAGATGGCGTTCATGCCGCAGTTGGCGAGGAGGAGGTCGGCGTCGGCGGTGCCGGGGAGGGCGCGGCGAAGGTGGCGGTGGATTTCGGCGGTGGCGGCGGGCGGGTCGCCGGGGAAGGTTTCCTCGGTGTAGGGGAACGCGAGAAGGCGGAGGCGGACGAGGTGGTCTTCGGCTTCGCGGGAGGAGAGGAAGCCGCCGATGTTTTGGAGAAAGGTTTTGGCGCGGGCGGAGGTCGCGGTGTCGGCGGGGTGGGAGACGCCGTGGAGGGTGGCGGCGGAGAAGAGTTGGGCGTCGGTGCCGGCGAGGTGGGCGGCGAGGGTGCGGGCCAGGGCGGCGGAGGAGGCGAGCCAGAGGGTGCGGCCGGCGAGGGCGGGGGTGGTCGCGGTGAAGTGCGCGACGAGTTGTTTGGCGAAGGGGTGGACGACGAAGCGCGGGTAACCGACGGTGAGGTGGCGCACGATCGCGGGGTCTTTTTCCTCGTAGCCGCGGACGGCCCGCATCGTGGGCAGGCTGCACGAGACGGCGTGCGGGCTGGCCGGAATGGGCGTGCCGAGCGGGAGGTGCGGGAAGGCGGAAGACATGAGCGGAGAGTGAAGAGTGGAGAGCGGGGAGCAGGGGACGCAAGGCGCGGGGTGGGCGCAACGGTGCGGTGTGTCACCGGCGAGCGGTGGGGCGCGGGGCGGGCGCCGGCAGGCGGTCCGCGCGACGCGAGGGCGGGTCGGAGGCCCGGCCCTACTTTTGGGCGGGGGCGGGGTCTTTTACCTCGACGGCTTCGCCGATGCGGACTTCGGCGCGGGCGTCGTTGAAGACCTGCAGGCCGGCGGTCGTCTCACCCCAATAGGGCGCGGCGCTGCGGAGCATGGCGGCGAGGGCTTGGGAAAATTTCTGGCCGCGTTGGACGGGGGCGGCGACGAAGGTGGTCCAGAGCGCTTTGGCGGATTTGCCCTTGGACTTGAGCTCGGTGTAGTCGAAGGCGTCGACGACGATGAGGTTGAACTCGCGGGTGCTGTCGTAGGCGCCGGCGGTGGTGTCGTGGGTGTTGAGGGTGGCGGTACCGGTGGCCGCGCCGCCGCCGGAGCCCCAGACGGAACTCGTGTTGGCGTCGTTCTTGGCGCCGGCGTTGAGGGCTTCGTCGTCGCCGCCGGCGCGGGTGTTCCAGACGACGTCGCCGCCGAAGTGGGAGAGGCTGCGGGAGTCGTGGACTTTGCCGACGAGGCCCTCGTCCCAGGCGAGGTGTTCGGTGCGGACGACGGGGTTGCGCCAGAGGGAAACGCCGAAGTTCACGCGGAGCATGAGCGTGACTTTTTGGGGCTCGCGGATGATGCCGACGGCGTCGGCGGCGTTGAGGTAGTTCTTCTTGGCGAGCGCGGGGGTGAGGAGGGCGCAAACGGAGGCGTAGTTGAGGTCGGCGGGGAAAATCTCGCCGGGGAGGAAGACGAAATATTGCGGGGCGGCGAGGGGGGCGAGTTCGCGGGGGGCGGGGTTGAGGGCGTTTTTGCCGTGCACGAGCTTGACGAGTTCGTCGCGCGGGGTGGCGCGGTAATTGGCGGAGGAGACGGAGACGGGGGCGAAGCCCTGGAGGTCGGAGGGGGACTGGGCGCGGGCGGGCGCGAGGGAGAGCGTCAGTAGGGCGGCGAGGGCGACGGCGGTTTTCATGGCGGCGGAACGTGGCGGGGAAAAGCCCGGCCGGCAAGGGGCGGACAGGTGAACGGTCGGCGAAGGGGAAGGCGGCGAGCGAAACGGTTTGCGCCGGACGCGGGCGGTGCGTGGATTCGCGCGGATGAAAATACTTTCCTGGAATGTGAACGGGGTGCGGGCGGCGCTGGGCAAGGGCCTGCTCGAGTGGATGGCGGCGGCGAAGGCCGACGTGATCTGTCTCCAGGAAGTGAAGGCGTTGCCGGGAGATGTGCAGCATGTGGTCTGGCCGGAAGGCTACGAGGTCGCGTGGAATCCCGCGGAGAAAAAGGGCTACAGTGGCACGGCGTTTTTCATGCGGCGCAAGCCGCTCGCGGTGACGCACGGGATCGGGTCGGCGGGACACGACGCCGAGGGGCGGGCGCTGACGGCGGAATTTGACGACTGCTATGTGATCGGGGTCTACGTGCCGAATGCGCAGCCGGAGCTGGCCCGGATCGGGTTTCGGCAGGAGTGGGACCGCGCGCTGCTGGCGTATGCGAAGAAGCTGGAGAAGAAGAAGCCGGTGATTTTTTGCGGGGACCTGAACGTGGCGCACGAGGAGATCGATCTGGCGCGGCCGAAGGAGAACGTGGGGAACCCGGGTTTTTCGGACCAGGAGCGCGCCGGGTTCCGGGATTTCATCGCGGCGGGGTTCGTGGATACGTTTCGCGAATTCGAAAAAGGGCCGGGCCACTACAGCTGGTGGACGTATCGGGCGGGCGCGCGGGCGAACAACGTGGGGTGGCGCATCGACTATGTGATGGCGTCGGCGGCGCTGCAGCCGCGATTCAAGCGGGCGTGGATCGAGCCGCACGTGATGGGCAGCGACCACTGTCCGGTGGGGTTGGAGTTGAAGTGAGGGCGGGGGGAAGGGCGCGCGGCGAAGCGACGGCCCGTCGGAGAAACGCGCTTTCGTTTCGCGCGGCGGCGGGTAGGGTCGCGCGCATGATGCGACGAATTTGGGCCGGGATGGTGGTGGGACTGGGTGCGCTGCTGGCGGCCAGCGGGCCGGAGGCGACGGCGGCGGAACCCGCAGAGCGTTTCTCGTTCGTGGCGTTTGGCTGCATGCCTTACGGCAAGGAAAATTTTCCGGCTTATGAGCGGCTGCTGACGGAAATCAACCGGCGCCGGCCGGCGTTCACGGTGCACTGCGGCGACACGAAGAGCGGGGGCGAACCGCCGACCGAAGCGTTTATGAAACAGGTGCACCGGTGGTTCGATGCGCTGGACGGCGCGCTGATCTACACGCCGGGCGACAACGAGTGGACGGATGTGCACCGCCGCACCGCCGGCGGCGAAGATCCGTTGGTCTGGCTCGCCAAGGTGCGGACGGAGTATTTTGCGACGGAGCGCAGCCTGGGTCGGGCGCCCATCGCGCTGGTTACGCAACGACGCGAAAAAGGGTTTGAGAAATTTGTGGAGAACGCGCGCTGGACGCGGGGTGGCGTGGTGTTTGCGACGGTGCACGCGGTCGGCAGCAACAACAACCGCGTCAAGGCGGACGACCGCGAGCGGACGGCGGCGGCGCGGGAGAGCGCGTGGGCGGAGTTTCGCGAGCGCGATGCGGCGAATGTCGCGTGGGTGCGCGAGGCGTTTGCGGAGGCGCGGGCGACGCAGGCGCCGGGGGTGGCGCTGTTTTTTCAGGCCGAACCATTTGATGCGGCGGAGAAGGACGGAAAGGAATCGGGGTTTACGGCCTGGCTCGCGGCGGTGGAGGCCGAGGCGAAACGATTTGAAAAGCCGGTGTTGCTGGTGCACGCGGACGATCATCGCTATCGGCTGGAGCCGAAGGTGAAATTTCCGAGCGGGGAGAAGCACGACAACGTCACGCGGCTCGGCGTCTTTGGGGCGGGAGACATCCACGCGGTGCAGGTGACCGTCGATCCGGCGTCGAAGGCGGTGTTTTTGGCCGGGCCGCTGCTCGTGCCGGAGAATGCGCTGCCGGTGCTGCCGCGGGCGAAGAAAGGGGCGGGGAAGAAATGAGCGGCGCGGGCGCGCGGGCCGGGACCACGACGGCGGGCGAACTGAAGGCGCTGCTGTTGCGCGAGCCGCGGCGCACGCTGGCGGCGGCGGAGAGTTTGACGGCGGGGCACGTCCAGGCGCGGGTGGCGGCGGTGTCGGGGGCGTCGAATTTTTTTCTCGGCGGTGTGACGGCCTATACGCTGGAGCAGAAAGTGAAGCTGCTCGGCGTGAAACGCGCGGCGGCGAAGAAGGTCCACTGCGTGTCGGCGGCCGTGGCGGAAGAGATGGCGCGGGGGGTGTGCGGGTTGTTCGGCGCGGACGTGGGGGTGGCGACGACGGGGTATGCGGAGCCGTCGGCGGCGGACGGGGTGACGGAGCCGTTTGCGTGGTGGGCGGTGGCGCGGCGCGGGGCGCGCGGGAAATTTTCGGCGCGGCACGGCCGCGTGGAGTGTCCGGGGGCGTCGCGCGTCGAGGCGCAGGAGATCGTGGCGGAGGCGGCGCTGGCGGAGCTGGTCGCGTGGTTGCGCGAGGGTAACTGAGGGTGGGCGGCGGTTACGGGGCACGGGCAGGAAAGCCCGTGCCACTCAGACCAGACGACGGAGCCAGAGGCCGCCGGCGAGGGTGCTGACGAAGCCGGCGGCGGCGAGTTGCCACGCGGGCACGCCGAGGATTTTCGGGGGCGGGGCGTTTTCGGGCTGGCGGACTTTGGCGACGGCGGCGGTCGCGAAAAGCGCGGTGCCGAGCAGAACGAGGGCGGCGACGCCGAGATAGGCGGCGGTGCGGGGCCGGGGCGGGGCGGCGACGGGCGACTCGGGGGCGGGACTCATGTGAGCGAGTTTTGGAAAAACTCGAGGATCTCGCCGTTGGGGCCCGCACAGAAAAAGATGCGGATCGGCACGGGGGCGTGGGCGTTGGTCGGCGCGATCGTGACGTCCTTGGGCTCCATCGTGATCGTGGCGCCGGTGGCGCGGACGCGGGCGGCGACCTCGTCGAGGTGCGCGGTGCGGAGAGCAAAGTGGACGACGGCACCGTCGGGCGCGGAGGTGTAGGCGAGGTCCTCGAAGACTTCGAGGTAGTTGCCGTCGCCGGCGTCGAGCATCACGGCGCGCTGGGGGGCGGCGCGCCACGCGATTTTTTCGACGAAGCCGAGCGTATCCTTGTAGAACGACATCGTGCGGTCCCAGTCACGGGTTTTGACGCAGACGTGGTGGAAGCCGGAGATGAGCGCGCACATGCGCGGTAGTTGAAGCAGGGAAGTTTAAGTTGGAAGGAGAATCAGGCGGCGCGCGACGGGGGCTGCGCCCGCCTCGAACGCTCGCCCGCAAACTTAATTTCGGGCGGCGGCCCGTCCGCCGCGCTCAAGGGGCGAGGCGCTGCATGAGATTCATCAGCGGCTGCACTTCGGGGATGGGCTGGACCCAGTCGCTGTAGAGCAGCTCGGGCATCGTGTACTTGGTGTTGTAGAGCTGGAAATTGGCTTTGTCGTTACGCGAAAAGTGGCCGGCTTTGACGGTGGCGCCGGCGAAGAGGCCCGCGGACTTCGTGTAGACGAGCATGGGCGTGCGCAGGATCTCGGCGTTGAAGCGTTCGGCCTCGGCGGCTTTCGGGCCGGCGATGGCCTTGGCGTCGACGCCGACGTTGAAGCGCTGTTTGAAGAGCAGGCGTGGGGTGTCGGTGTCGGTGATGACGTAGATGCTTTGGATGGACGTAGCGCCGATTTGGAGACCGAGGCTGGCTTCGCCGGCGTTGATGAGAACGGGGAGGCTCCAGCGGCCGCTGGCGTTTTTGACCAGGATAACGCCGTAGCCGTCTTTCACGCCGAGGATGAAGCCGGCTTTGAACTGGTTGACGATGACGATGGCCTTGGCCTGACGCAGGACGGCGGGGGGGATGGCGGTCTCGCGGCGGTTTTGAACTTCCTGGAGAATGGCTTCGCAGGTTTCGACGCGGTCAATGAGGTCGGCGCGCGAAGCTTCGGCGCGCACGAGGGCGGCGCCAAACAGGGCGAGGAGGGACAGGAGCAGGAATTTCTTCATGACGAGGCGAAAAGACTAAATTGAGCCGAGATGTATGCACGGCGGGACGGACTTGGAAAGCGCGGAGTAGGCCCGGCGCGACCGGGCCATTCACCCGGCCCAGACGGGCGAACACCCAAGCGGTGCCGGGGACGAGGGCGGCAGAGCGATTTTTTGAGATTTCCCGAGAGGTGTCCGGTTTTTTTAGCGGGCGGAGTCCGCTAGTCCAGGCCGCGGGCGGTGAGGTCGTCTTCGTTCCAGCCGAGGTAGTGGCCGAGTTCGTGGAGGTAGGTGAGGCGGACTTCGTCGCGGAAATAGACGACGTCGGCCTCGGCAAAGTCCCAGAGATTGTCGAGGTAGAGGAGGATTTGGGCGGGGGCGGGGTTGTCGTGGGCGAGTTCGAGGCCGTGGGCGCTGCCGGTGAAGAGGCCGAGGATGTCGGCGGGAAAGCCCTCGGCGAGGACGTCGGGGGCGGGGGTACGTTGGTAGTGGACGGGCACGCCGCGGGCGAGGGGGCGGATCGCGGGCGGGAGCTGGCGTTGGGCGGCGCCGACGGCGGCGGCGGCGATCTCGGCGAGTTGGGCGGGGGTCACGGGCGGAGTTCGGCGGAGATGTCGAGGTGTTCGAAACGTGCGCCGAGCCACCAGAGGGCGCAACCGACTTCGGCGCCGAGGACGCCGAGGACGACGGTGGTGGCGAGGGCGATGGCGGCGGGGGCGCCGATGAGCCATTGGGTGGCGAAGATCAGGACGAAGGCGGCGAGGGCGGCGGGCAGCAGGGCGGTGAGGACGACCAGGAACTGGCCGAAAGCGAAAATGAGGCGTTGGCCCATGAGCTCGATGCCGCCGCCGCCGCTCCCCGGGCCGGGCGAGCGCATGGTCTGAAACCAGGCGGGGAAGAGGATCGTGGCGCCGTTGAGGATGAGGAGTTGGAGGGCGCAGACGAGAGGCGTGAGGGCGGCGATGCCGAGGGTGAGGGCGACGCGGGTGGCGGGAGTGAGGGTGGCGGCGAGGGCGCCGGTCGGGCGGAGGGCGAGGGCGGCGGCGAGGAGGCAGAGCCAGACGAGTCCGGTGAGGATGGCAACGGGGGTGAGGAGTTGACCGAGCAGGAGTTGCCAGCCGCGCAGGGGGTAGGTTTTGAGGACGTCGGCGTGCAGGAGGTCGTTGCGCAGGTCCTGGCGGGCGAGGTGCGGACCGAGGAGCAAGATATAGGCGCCCGCGGAGAGCGCGCCGAGGGTGACGATGAGGCGGGCGGCGCGGGCGTCGGGCTCGGGGCCGTGGAGAAACCACTGGCTGCCGACGAGAATGGCGGCCGCGGCAACGGCGAGGACGCGGACGTTGAAATAGGAGGCGGTGGAGAGAAGGTTTTTCCAGAGAAAGGCGAGTTCGGGGCGACCGGTGTCGGCGAGGTAGAACGGCGCGGGCCGGGCCTTCGTGCGGGCCAAGGCGAGGGGGTTCTTGCCGTCGCGCACGGCGGCGACGGTGGCGGAGCGTTTTTCGGCGAGGGCGAGCGAGGCTTCTTCGAACGACACGGACTCGAGACGCAGGACCCAAAGGTAGTGGGCGGCGATGACGAGCAGAGCGGGGACGAGGGAAAGGAGAAAGGCGCGGGCGTCGGGCGCGAGGAAGGGGCCGAGGATGAACTTGAACGGGAGGAGGAGTGCGCCGAGCACGCCGTGGTCGAGCAGGCCGAGCAGGTAGTGCGCGAACGGTCCGAAGTCGGCGAGATCGGCTGCGTCGGGCGCGCGGAGGTCGCGTCCGATCCAGGCGAGGGTGGCGGCGACGGCCAGGGCCACGCCGCCGAGGACGTAGAGGCGGCGGCGGAGCGGGCTCACGCCGCCCTCGACGAGGCGGGAGATGGTGAGGGCGGCGCCGGTGAAGTGGAGGTTGAGGGTGGAGAGCACGACCCACCAGCCGACGGCGTGGGTCAGGGCGTTGCCGCCGAGGAAGCTCCACCGGTTGGAGATCAGCGTGAAAAAGAGGGAGGTGAAGAGAATCGAGAACTGGGCGCTGAGGAGCTTGAAGTTGAGCAGGGTGCGGCGCGTGACGGGGGCCGGAAACAGGAAGGCGGTTTCGGCCTCGGTGAAGCGCAGACCGGGTTTTTCGGAGGGCAAAATCCACGCGAAGAGGACGACGCCGAGGAGCAGGAGGGCGCCGAGGGCGGCGACCAAGGGCAGGGTTTCCGCGAAGACCGCGGGCAGCGGCAGGGCGTCGGCGGCGTGGGCGGCGGCCGCGCGCTGGGTGCCGCGGCTCCCGGAGGACTCGCCGATGCGGCGGAAAAAGATGAAATAGAAATAGGCGGCGCCGACGAGGGCGCCGACGAGGTATTTGGGCTGACGCAGCCGTTTCAGCCGAGAAACGAGCTGGTTCTTGAGCGACGTGAGCCGGAGATAGAGGAGGGCGCCGAGCATCGGAGGGCGGGAGGGCGGGCGGGACGGAGCGACGGAGACGCGGCGGTTCAGTGCGCGGAGCCGCCGGTGGCGCGGAGGAAAATTTCCTCGAGGCTGACGCCGGGTTCGCCGTGGGCGAATTGGGCGGCGACTTTGGCGAGGGTGCCGTGGGCGATTTTTTCGCCCTTTTTGAGGATCAGCACGTGCGAGCAGACTTCTTGGAGCAGATGGAGCAGATGGGAACTGAGGACGATGGCCGCGCCGTCGCGGGCGCGTTGCAGAATGGAGTCCTTCATGCGGCGGATTCCGAGCGGGTCGAGGCCGGTGAGCGGCTCGTCGAAGAACATGACGCTCGGGCGGTGCAGGAGGCCGCAGGCGATGGCGAGTTTCTGCTTCATGCC
Organism: Opitutaceae bacterium; assembly: GCA_044358025.1. Taxonomy (GTDB): domain Bacteria; phylum Verrucomicrobiota; class Verrucomicrobiia; order Opitutales; family Opitutaceae; genus GAS368. The sequence continues at coordinate 13,024 of JBIKOK010000096.1, read as the reverse complement.
GCGGGAGAGTTCGCCGGGGAGCTGGTCGGCTTTGTCGGCGATTTCGAGTTCCTCGAGCAGCGGTTCGGCGAGGGCCTCGTGGTCGGCGACGCCGTAGATGCGCGCGACAAAATTCAGGTGCTGGCGGACCGTGAGGTAGTCGAAGAGGCGGGGTTCGTCGGGGAAGAAGGCGAGGGTGCGTTTGGCGGCGACGGGAGCGGTGGCGAGGTCGTGGCCGGCGAGGCGGATGGTGCCGGCGGTGGCGGGGATGATGCCGGCGAGGCAGCGGAGGGTGCTGGTTTTGCCCGCGCCGTTGGGGCCGACGAGGCCGAGGACTTCGCCGGGTTGGACGGTGAAGGACAGGTCGTGGACGGCGGTGAAGGAGCCGTAGCGTTTGGCAAGACCGGTGACCTGAATCATGGGCGGGAAAGCTGGCGGGCCCGGAAGGCGGCGGCAAGCTTGTGCACAAATCGCGAAACTCCGGCGGCGGTGCGCCGTCATACGCCCCGAACCCGCTGCTTCCGCAGCTGAAGGTTCGAAGCCAAAGTCATTAATCCAAACGGAACCTGATTCCGAATCTCCCATGAAATCTATCAAAATTCTCATCACCGTCCTCGCGCTTGGCGCAGTCGCCTTCGTCTCCACCGCTTCAGCCCAGGAAAAGGGCAAGGGCAAGGGCCAGATGGGCCCGGCGGCCCGGGTTTCCGCCATCGAAGAGGCGGTCGGTTCGCTCTCGGCCGAGCAAAAGACCAAGATCACTGCGATCCTTGAGAAGTCGGCCAAGGACCTGCAGGCCATCCCGCAGGACGAGCGCCGGGAAAAAGGCCGGGAAGTCATGATGGCCGCGAACAAGGAAGTCCGCGCGGTCCTCACCGCCGACCAGCAGGCCAAGTTTGACGCCATGGCGCCCCAGGGCGGCAAGGGTGGCGGCAAGAAGAAGAACTAAGCCGGAGTTTCTTCCACGAATTGTTAGGGGTTGGTTTGGCCGTCGCGGATTGCAGCCCGCGACGGCCTTTTTGCGGACGGATCCTCCGTCGCCCCGAAGGCGGGGGGCGAGACGGGCGCAGAGCGTGCGGAGAACGCAAGCCCCGGATCTTTGACCACGGATTTCACGGATGACCATGGACCCGGTCAGGGGGGCGCGGAAGGGAATCGGTGTGCAGCCGGGCGATCCGGGGTAAAAAGGTTTGGCGCTGGCGGCGAGCCCTGCGCAGGGTAGGGCCATGACAGACAAACGGCGCGTGGTGGTGGTCGGGGGCGGGGCGGCGGGATTTTTCGCGGCCATCGCCTGCGCGGAGAAGCTCGGCGCGGCCGGCGAAGTGACGATTTACGAGGCTACGGCGCATCCGCTCGCGAAGGTGCGCGTGTCGGGCGGCGGACGCTGCAACGTGACGCACGCGTGCTTTGAGCCGCGCGAGCTGGTGAAAAAATATCCGCGCGGCGGGCGGGAATTGCTCGGGGCGTTCCACACGTTTCAGCCGCGCGACATGGTGGCGTGGCTCGCCGAGCGCGGCGTGGAAACGAAAACCGAGGCGGACGGTCGCATGTTTCCGGTGACGGATGACTCGGCGACGATTGTCGACTGTTTGATGCGGGCGGCGGAGACGGCGGGCGTGAAGGTGATTACGAGCATGGGCGTGCGGAAGGTGGAGCGCGCGGGGGCGGATTTTTGGCTGACGTTGACGGACAATTCCGGGGTGCGCTGCGAACGGTTGCTGTTGGCGACGGGCGGGAACAAATCGTCGGCGGGGCTTACGATCGCGGAGTCGTTCGGGCACACGATCGAGCCGCCGGTGCCGTCGCTGTTCACGTTTCACATCGACGACGCGCGGCTGATCGGGCTCTCGGGGGTGTCGGTGGAGAACGCGGCGGTGAGCGTGCCGGGTACGAAGCTGCGGACGGACGGGCCGCTGCTGATCACGCATTGGGGGCTGAGCGGGCCGGCGATCCTGAAGCTGTCGGCGTGGGGCGCGCGCGAGTTGGCGGCGGTGAACTACGAGTTCAGGTTGAGTGTGAATTGGACCGGCACGCACACGCGTGAATCGCTCGTGCGGGAGTTGCAGGCGGTGCGGGAAAAGAATCCCAAGAAGCAGATTGCGACGTGGAGTCCGCTCGCGATGCCGCAGCGGCTGTGGGAGCGTTTGGTGGTGTCGGCGGGGATCGCGGCGACGACGGTGTGGGCGCAGGTGGGCAACGCCGCGCTCGGCACGCTCGCGACGCAGCTCACGGCGGCGGAGTTGAAGGTGGTCGGGAAGAGTCTGTTCAAGGACGAGTTTGTGACGTGCGGCGGGGTGAAGCTGGCCGAGGTGGATTTCAAGACGATGGAGAGCCGGGTATGTCCGGGGCTGCATTTTGCGGGCGAGGTGCTCGATATCGACGGCGTGACGGGCGGGTTCAATTTTCAGTCCGCGTGGACGACGGGGTGGTTGGCGGGGCAGGGGATGGGGGGGGGAAGTTGAAAGTGCGGCCGGCGGATCAGGCAGGGAGCGGGATCGTCGCGGCTGGGGCGGTGAGGCGGCGGAGTTCGGCGACGAGCGTGGCGCGGGACGGGGCGCCGATGAGGCAGAACTGGATCCAGTGGCGGGCGGTGAGATAGGCGCTCTGGTGGCTCGCGAGGAAACCGCGGCGTTCGAGGTGGGCGCCGACGTCCGTGGAGTTGAGCGAGGGCGGCAGCTGCACGGTGACGATGATCGGCGAGGCGTGCGGCGCGGGGGCGACCACGGTGAAGCCGGCGGCGGTGAGTTCGGCGCGGAGCCACGCGGCGCTGGCGTCCACGGTGCAGCGACCGCCGGAAGGCAGGCGTTCGATCTCGGCGAGGGCGATGTCGAGGGCGGCGATGAGATTGGACGAATGCGTGAAGGGCACGGAGTTCGCGGCGGCCCAGAGAGCGAGGTCGAGGTAGCGCGGCAAATCGGCGCGGGGTTGGGGCGGGTCTTGGTGGAACACGAGCGCGAGGCCCGGCAGGGCCGCGAGGCCTTTGTTGCTGGAGGCGGTGGCGAGGTGCACGTTCGACAGGTCGACGGCGATGGCGCCGACCGAGCTCATGCAGTCGAGGCAAAGGGCGAGGCGGTGTTGGTCAGCGAACGATTTCAGGTGCGCGAGGTCGTGTAGGACGCCGGTGGAGGTTTCGTGGTGCACGAGCCAGAGCCAGCGCGGGGCGGACGCGGCGCTCAGGGCGTCCGCGAGCGCGGCGGGCGCGCCGGCGGCGAGGGCGAAGAGTGGATTGAGGGCGAGGCAGCCGCCGAGGAGCGGGCCGGCGCCGCGGCCACCGCGAAAGCGGAGCGGCGCGGGCCAGATGTGGCCGGCCACGACGGCGGGCAGCGCGAGGACGTGCCAGGCGTCGGCGGGGGCGAGCCAGCGGGCGAGGAGGACGGCGAGGGCGGCTTTCGCGGCGTCGAGGGCGAGCACGAGGAAGCCGGTGCGCGGGCCGAGGACGCGGGCGGCGTTGGTGGCCCCGGTGACGCCGCTGCCGAGGGCGCGGAGATCGCCGCCGATTTTGCGACGGACGAGCCACCAGCCGGGCGAGAAGCAGCCGAGCGCGTAAGCGAGGAGAAGGGCGAGGGCGAGCACCGGGAGGCGGATTGGAAACTGGTTTTGAATCAAACGAAACGAGCGGAAAAGTGAAGCCCGGGCCGGGACGTCTTTTGGGGCGGGCAAGCGTGAACCGGCAGACGGGGACGACGGCGGCCGGTTTCTGCGGGCGGCCATGTCACAGCGTGGGCTCGACGCGGGCGGGGCGTGCGGCTGGAGTGCAGGGCGATGATGTCTTACTGGCAACTGTTGCTACTGGTGCTGCCGGTGTTCGCGGTGATCGCGATCGGGGTGGTGGTGCGGCGCGTGCACTGGGTCGAAGGAGAGGCGGAGACGAGCCTCATGCGGCTCGTCGTCAATGTGTGCTCCCCGTGTTTCGTGTTCGAGTCGGTGGCGAGTAACGCGGCGTTGCGGGAGCCGGAAAATCTCCTGCTGCCGCCGCTCGTCGGGTTTGCGATGACGTTCATCGGGATTCGCGCGGGGCTGCTGGTGGCGAAGGCGATCGGGCTGCATGTGGGCACGGGGATGCGGACGTTTGCGCTGGCGGTGGGGGTGACCAATTACGGCTACCTGCCGCTCCCGATCATGGCGGGGCTCTGGGGACCGGAGAGCCGCGGCGTGTTGCTCGTGCACAACGTGGGCGTGGAGATCGCGATCTGGACGGTGGGGGTGCTGGTGTTGAGCGGGCTGACGTTGCGCGAAGGGTGGCGCAAATTGGCGAGCCCGATGCTGATCGCGCTCGTGCTGGCGGTGGTCTGCAATCTCGCGGGCGTGACGCCGCGGTTGCCGCCGCTGGTGATGGACACGATCCACGCGCTGGCGGTGTGCGCGATCCCGCTGGGCCTGCTCATGACGGGGGTGAACTTGGCGAACTATCTCAACCAGCCCGGCGAGTTGTTCGATGCGAAGGTGACGGGCGCGGCGGTGGCGCTGCGGCTGGGCGTGCTGCCGGTGGTGATGCTGCTCGTGGCCAAATATCTGCCCTGCTCGGTCGAGCTGAAGCGCGTGATGCTCGTGCAGGCGGCGATGCCCGTGGCGCTGGTCTCGATCATCATTGCGCGGGTGTATGGCGGGCACCCGCGGACGGCGGTGCAGATCGTGCTCGGGACGACGGCACTCGGGGTGTTGGTGATCCCGCTGTGGTTGCGCGCGGGACTGGCGTGGCTGGGCGTCTAGCCGCACTCGGTCACCTTACCGAAAAACCGGTTTTTTCAGAGGGGTTGTCACGTATTACGTGACAAGTGACGATGCGCAGTTTGGACGGGGGAACGGAACGGGGGCATGCCCGGCGTTACAGTTCGCGGCGGCGGCGGTCGAGGCGGTAGAGCGGGGCTTCGTCAAACAGACGCCCGGTGTGGATTCGGCCGAGGAATTCGAAGCTGACGGCGGCGAGGTCGTCGGCGCTGCACAACGCGGCGAATTCCTGGCTCGCGAACACCTGGCCGGGCGGGGTGATGGGCTCGATGCGCGCGGCGCGTGAGATGTGCGAGCCGAGGCAGGTCGAGCGCCCCAACACGGGGTCGGCAAACGTGAAGACCGGGCCGGCGTGGAGGACGAGGCGGATGCCGAGGTCGGCGGGCAGGCCGAGATCGGCCCAGGGGATGCGCCCGAAGCGGTCGCGCAACTCGAGCGCGAACAGCGCGGCGTCCTGCGGGCGGTCGAAGGTGAAGGCGTGGGTCTTGAGCCAGCTTTCGGTGGACCGCGGCGGCACCGGCATCTCGGCGATGAGTTGCGCGACAGGCACCTTGAATTCGCGGATGAAAACCGGGATCTGGCGCTCCGCGATTTTTTTGAAATGGACGATTTCGACGGAGAGGAGGGCGCGGATTTCGTGCCGGACCTCGAGGGCGTCGCCGGCGGCGGGGGCGGGGCGGGCGACGGGGGCGACGCCTGCGGCCGGCACCGGGGCGGGCAGGGGGCGGCCGTCCGGGTGGATGAGGTGGAGATCGAGGCCGCGGAGGGCCCAGTCGGTGACGACGCTGGCCGTACCGCCGGCGGTGAGGCCCGGTTCCCCGTCCCAGAGGGCGAGCGCGTGCACCTCGAGGTCGAGGGATTGGGCCTGCAAGACGGCGAGACCGGTGACGATCCGGTTGGCGTAGAGGTAGCCCATGGGCGAGACGGGGTCGTCGATGGTGGCGGTGTATTCGTCGGGGTTGGCGACGAGGGTGGTATTGGCGTTGCCGAGGACGTTGTGGAAGCGGCGGACCCAGTCCGGGCCGGCGAAGTCGACGCTCAGGCGTTTGAAGGCGTCGACCGGGCAGGGGAGGACGATGTTCAGTTTGGCGTCCCGTTCGAGGAGGTATTCGCAGAAGAGGATATCGGCGCCGCAGGCGGCGGAGGAGTAGCCGAAGCCCGGGTTGAGTTGGTCGAGCTGCGCGCGAATGGCCGCGCGGATCTGGGGTTCGTGCGCGGCGGGAAAGCGGGGGCTGGGGCGGCCCGGCTGGTCGAGCATGTGCCCGGCGAAGACGACGACGGAGGGAAACTCGAAGCAGCGGTCGAGCCACTCCTGGCCTTTTTCGCTGCGGCCGAAGGCCTCGCGCATGCGTTGCTGGACGGAGGCGAGATCATACCAGCGGGCGCGCGGCACTTCGGGCTGGCGGGTGGCGAAGCCGATGATTTCGCGGGCCTGGCGGCGCATGGAGGCGAGGTCGCGCCAGCGGCCCTTGAAGAGGGCGGCGGCCTGGCGGTAGTAGTCGGCGGCGGCGGTGGTGGCGCGCTGGTGCGTGAGGGCCTCGGCCAGGGTGGCGAGCAGCCAGCCGTCGGGGGCGTCTTTATGCAGGGCGATCTCGGCCTTGCAGCGGAGGGCGACTTTGCCGGCGATGGCGGCGGCCTGTTCGGTGTCGCCGGCGGCGGCGTGGGTGAAGGCGAGGTTGATGCCTGGATACGAGCCTTCGGCGAGGGCGAAGGCCTCTCCGTAGTATTTGCAGGAGAGCTTGAGCGCCTCGGCGGCGGCGGCGGGATCGCCGGCGCGGCGCCAGAGTTCCTTGTAGACGCGGCCGAGCAGACAGAGCGTTTCTTCGTCGCGGGCGGATTCCTTGAGCACCTCGTCGAGCATGGTGCGGGCGCTGTCGAGCGCGCCGGTTTGGGCGAGGGCGAGGGCGAGCTGCTGCTGGAGGACGGGGTTGACCCCGTAACGGCCGAGCCCCTCGCGGGTGACTTCGATGGCGGTGAGCAGGTGGCCGGTGGAGACGGCCTGACGGGCGGCCTTTTCGTATTCCAGCACGTCGTGGGACAGCGGGGGCCGGGTCTGGGATTCGTAATCGGGCCGGGTTGGGGACTCGTAGTCGGGCCGGGTTTCGTTGTCCATCGGACGGGGAGCGTGGGGAGAAATTGCGCCGCATCAATCCTTCGCGGGCGGGTGGGCGTCAGTTTTCCGGGCGGGGCGAACGGCGCGCGGGGGGAGGGCGGTCAGCACGGGCAAGGCTCCAGGGTGGGGGGTGGAGAGGGCTGGGTGGTTGCGGTGGCCGGGGTGTGGCCGGCGCGGGAGGAGCCGAGAATTTCGGGCCAACGCATTGACGCCGGCGCGCGGCGCGCCTGAATCGGCGGCACCATGGACTGGCTCACTGATCCGCAGATTTGGATTTCGCTCTTCACGCTCACGGCGCTGGAGATCGTGCTCGGCATCGACAATGTGATCTTCATTTCGATCCTGGCGGGCAAACTGCCGTTGGCGCAGCAGGACAAGGCCCGGAAGCTCGGCCTCGGTCTGGCGCTGATCACGCGGGTGATTCTGCTGTGTTCGATTTCCTGGGTCATGAGCCTGACGAAGGTGCTGTTCACGCTGCCCGTGGTCGAGGTGCCGATCACGGGCAAGAGCCTGATTCTGCTGGTGGGCGGTCTGTTCCTGATCGGCAAGAGCGTCGTGGAAATTCACGAGAAGCTCGAAGGCGCCGACGGCCATGCGACGAGCGGCGGCAAGATCGCCTCGTTCCGCGGGGCGATCGTGCAGATTCTGCTGCTCGACATCGTTTTCTCGCTCGACTCGGTGATCACGGCGGTGGGCATGGCGAACGAGCTCTGGGTGATGATCACCGCGGTGATCATCGCGTTGGGCGTGATGTTGGCGTTCGCCGGCACGATCAGCCATTTCGTGAACCGTCATCCGACGCTCAAGATGCTCGCGCTGAGTTTCCTGATTTTGATCGGGGTGATGCTGGTGGGCGAGGCGTTCGGCCAGCACATCCCGAAAGGCTACATCTACTTCTCCATGGCCTTCGCGTTTGGCGTCGAGATGCTTAACCTGCGGCTGCGCACGAAGAGCCAGCCGGTCGAGCTGCACCAGCCCTATCGCTGAACCCCGGAACGCGGAGGGAGCGCCGCGGGTGCCCCCTCCGCGGAGGAAAGGGGGCCACCGGTCCGGCCCTCAGTCGGCCTTGGGCAGCTCGACGTCGAGTTCCGTGGCGTGCGGGTGGTTGCGCTTGTCCTTGTGCAGGCCGTGGCGGCGGCGCAGGAGACCGTCGAGTTTGTCCACGAGCAGATCGAGGGACTTGTAGGCGTCGTCGCTGCTGACGCTGGCGAGCAGATCCGGGCCGGCGATCTCGATGTGGCCTTTGGCGATGAACTGCGTGCCGACGCCGTGGGTCTTGTCGAGCTCGAGATCGACGCGCAGACGGATGAGGTGGTCGTTGTGGCGCAGGAGGCGGGCGGTTTTTTCCGCGATGGCGGCGCGCAGGGCGTCGGTGAGCTCGAGGTGGATCCCGCGGACGATGAGCTTGGCAGCGAGGTCGGGCGGCAGGTTTTTTGAGTTAGGCATGCGGGGGGATAGACTCCTTGGGCGGGTTGAGGTTGAGTGGAATACCAAAGAAAGATCCCAGCTGGGGTGAACGGGGCGCGTGGTCAGCGTTTCTTGTTCAGAGCGGCCGCGAACCAGTCGTTGTTCACGGCGGCGGGGGCCCGGGGCGCAGCGGGAGCGCCGCCGCCGCCGCCGCCGGGGCGCGGGCCGCCGGGCGAGCGCTGACCGCCGGGGCTGCCGGTATTCGCGGTCTTTGGACCGAGCGTCGGATTGCTGCGCATCGAGAGGGCGATGCGGTTGCGCGGCAGATCGATTTCGGTGACGGTCACCTGGACTTTTTGGCCGGGCTTCACGACGGCGGAGGGTTCTTTCACGAAGGAATCCGCCAGTTGGCTGACGTGCACGAGGCCGTCCTGATGGACGCCGATGTCGACGAAGGCGCCGAACGCGGTGACGTTGGTCACGATGCCGGGGAGTTTCATGCCGGGCTTGAGGTCCTCGGGCCGGTGCACTTCGGCGGAGAAGGCGAAGACCTCGAATTTTTCGCGGGGGTCGCGGCCGGGCTTGGCGAGCTCGGCGAGGATGTCGGTGAGGGTGGGGAGGCCGACCTCGGGCGTCACGTAGGCCTCGAGTTTGATGCGGGCGCGGAGTTTGGCGTCGCGCATCAGGTCGGGGACGGTGGTGCCGAGGTCGGCGGCCATTTTTTCGACGAGGGCGTAGCGCTCGGGATGGACGGAACTGGCATCGAGCGGGTGGGCGGCGTCGCGGATGCGGAGGAAACCGGCGGCCTGTTCGAAGGCTTTGGGGCCGAGGCGCGGGACGTCCTTGAGGTCGGCGCGGGATTGGAACGGGCCCTTTTCATTGCGGCGGGCGACGATGGCGGCGGCGGTCGCGGCGTTGAGGCCGGAGACGTAGCTGAGGAGCTGTTTCGAGGCGGTGTTGAGTTCGACGCCGACGCCGTTGACGGAGCTGACGACGGTGTCGTCGAGGGAGCGTTTGAGGGCGGACTGGTCGACGTCGTGCTGGTATTGGCCGACGCCGATGGACTTCGGGTCGAGCTTCACGAGTTCCGCGAGCGGATCCATGAGACGGCGGCCGATGGAGACGGCGCCGCGCACGGTGAGATCGTGGTCGGGGAATTCTTCGCGGGCGACGTCGCTGGCGGAATAGATGGAGGCGCCGGATTCGTTGACCATCACGATGGGAATCGCGCCGGAGAGGCCGAGGGTGCGGACGAAGGCCTCGGTCTCGCGGCCGGCGGTGCCGTTGCCGATGGCGACGGCCTCGACGTTGAAGAACTTCACGAAGCCGGTGAGTTTTTCCTTCGCCTCGACCTCCATGCGGTCGGGGAAAACGACGTCGTTGTGGAGGAGTTTGCCCTGACGGTCGAGAATCACGACCTTGCAGCCGGTGCGGATGCCGGGGTCGATGGCCATGACGGCTTTTTGGCCGAGCGGGGCGGCGAGGAGGAGCTCGCGGAGGTTGTCGGCGAAGACCTTGATGCCGGCTTCGTCGGCGCGCTTCTTGGATTCGAGCCGCATCTCGGTTTCCATGGCGGGGCAAAGGAGGCGTTTGCAGGAATCCTGCACGGCGAGGACGACCTGATCGGCGGCGGAGCCCTTGGCCTTCACGAAGAGCTGCTGCACTTCGGCGAAGGCGGTCGCCTCGTCGGGGAGCTGCACGCGCATCATCAGAAAAAGTTCCTTTTCGCCGCGGCGCATGGCGAGGACGCGGTGCGAGGGCGCTTTGTTCAGCGGCTCGCTCCATTCGAAGTAGTCCTTGAACTTCGAGGCCTCGACGGAGGTGTCTTTGCCGGTGAGCACTTTCGAGGAAATGACGGCATCTTTTTGGTAAACGGCGCGGAGCTTGGCGCGGGCGTCTTTGTCGTCGCTGACGCGTTCGGCGAGGATGTCGCGGGCGCCGGCGAAGGCTTCGTCGGTGGAGGCGATTTTGGAGACGACGTTCTTGCCGTCGTCGGCGGTGTAGTCCCGACCGACGTAGGCTTGTGCGGCAGCGAGGGCGTCGGTGGCCGGGTCCTGGGCCCAGAGGAGATCGGCGAGGGGCTCGAGGCCCTTCTCCTTCGCGATCGTGGCGCGGGTGCGTTTCTTCGGGCGGAAAGGCAGGTAGATGTCCTCGAGGACGGCGAGGGTGTCGGCGGCGTTGATGGCCTTCTCGAGGGCGGGTGTGAGGAGATTGCGTTCCTTGAGCGAGGCGAGGATGGCGGCGCGGCGCTCGTCGATGGCCTTCATCTGCTCGAGGCGGTCGCGGATGGCGAGGACCTGGACCTCGTCGAGTTCGCCGGTGACCTCTTTGCGGTAGCGGGCGATGAACGGCACGGTGGCGCCCTCAGCGAAGAGCTGGGCGGTGGCCGCAACTTGGTAGACCTTGATGTTCAGCTCGGCCGCGAGGCGGAGGACGTGGTCGGGATTGGGTTGGGAGGTGGCCGGGAAGGCGACAGCGGACATGCGTAGGAAAAGACGCGAGCAGAGCGCGCGGCGGGGCGCGCGCAATCTCCAAAATGACGCGCGGCGGCGGTTGCCTCGGAAAAAACTGCGCCGGCGCCGGCGGGTGGACGTCGGACGGTCCGGCACGGACGCCTGTCCTAATTTGTAACCGAGCCTTGTCACCGCCGGGGGAATGTGCGCCACTTTTTATCCGACCTCGTACTTTTTTTCCGTTCCGCGTCATGTCCGCCCTCAACCGTTTCCTGCTCGAAAACAAACTTCGCATCGCGACGAACCCGTGTGTGTCGCCGGATTTCTGTCTCGATTGGCCGGCGCTGCGCGACGAGTTGCGCGCCAGCAAGGCGGTCAAAGTCTACCACAAGAGCCGCGTCGAGACGGCGGCGGGGGCGTTTACGCTGGTGGAAAACGCCCACGGCGACTGCGCGTGGCGCCTGCAGGGCGACGTGGCGAAGGCGGATGCGTTGCACGATGCGGTGACGCTGGCCGACGGCACGACGGTGTTTCCGGCGAGCTTCGCGAATCTGCTGACGCTGAAAAATCTCATTCAGGCGCACCAGCCGGCCTCGACCGTCTTTCCCACGGCCGCGGAACAGCTCGGCCGCAGCACGCTCGGTATTGGCGCGCGTTTTACGACGCTGCACTGGCCGGCGGTGGAGTGGGCGATGAGCGCGCTGAGCCTCGGGGTGACGGCGAACCAGAATTCGATCCCGCGCGAACTCGTTTACGACACCGACGTGATGCTCGCGGGGAAACTCGACACCGTGCCGTTCCCGTTTATCGGCACGAACGTGCCCGAGGGCCATCAGGGCCAGAGCGTCGAAGGCATGAGCCACGGCTGCGTGCTCTCGAAACTGAAGACCGGCTTTCACCGCCGCGGGATTCCGTGGAGCTTCAACGCCGACCACCAGCCGATCGGCGGCAAGTTCGATTCCCGCGAGGACGCGCTCGTCACCGGCTGTGTGCTCGCCAGCTACATCACCTTCGATCTCTCGCCCGAACTCGCGCAGACGAAGGTCGCCGATGACGCCGGGGCGTGGGTCGCCGCTCAGGTCCCCGCCGCGCTCGTCGCCACGGTGAAGGCGCGGGTCGCCGCCGCCGGTCTCACGTTGCACGAAGCCGATTTCGCCAAGCTCCTCGCCTACGTCTGGCCGTCGCTGCAGAAGATGAAGGTCCGCGACGACAAATATGCCGCCGTGCGGGCGAAACGGTTCACCACCGAGGTGGGGCGAGCCTATCTCCGCGAACTCTCCATCGACGAGTTGCCCGGGCTCACGACCCCCGAAACGACGGCGATCATGCTCGCGCTGTGCGAGGCGCTGGGGATGAAGATCCACTTTGTGGCCCCCGCCTTCGGTTTTCAGAAGAACATGCCGTATCCGGACAACGCGGCGTTGCGCACGCTCATCGAGAAGCAGTGGGCGGTGTGCCGGAATTTTGGTGCGAGCATCGGTTTTCATTCCGGCTCCGGCAAATCGGCCGAGAACTACCAGGTCATGGGGCAGGTCACCGGCGGGCGCCTCGAGATCAAGACCAGCGGGCGCTACACCTACGAGATGGGCCGGGCGCTTTTTGCCTCGAAGAACGCCGCCGATCAGGCGCTCTGGCGCGACTGGTATACGTTCACCCTCGAGCTCGCGCTCCTCGGCGCCACCAGCGCCGATGCCACCGAGCAGAAGATGGCGCGCGTGTTTATCGCCGACGCGCTGGCGAAGTCCGGCCAGTCCACCGAGGTGTTTGCGAACCCCGGCGTGACGCGCGCGTCGCTCGAAGCGTTGCCCGCGAGCCCCGAGCACATGTTCTGGTTCGAGTATAATTTCCTCCACGTGCTCGCCGCCGGCGGGCGCGCGGAGAAAGCCGCGCTCGGCGACCACACGCCCGCGGGCTACCAGCAGCGCGCCCGATTCTACGCGATCAGCGACGAGGGCCGGCTGAACTTCTCGAAAAACATCGCGAGCTACATCGTGTTTCTCGCCGAAAACACCGGACTCGCTCCGGCGGCCACCTGCGCCGCCGCGCAAAAACTGCTCTCGGGCTACACGTCGCTCGACATGATGCTTAACGATATTTCCAAGTAAGGGTTCGCGCCGCGCGCCCGCGCCGCCGAGCCTCCCTCCCGTTTCTTTCTCTCCCAAAAAAACGCCATGCCGAAATCCCGCTCCCTCATTCACGACGATTTCCTCCTGACCACGAAGCAAGCCCGCGAGCTCTACCACCGCTTCGCGAAGAGCGAGCCGATTTACGACTACCACTGTCACCTGCCGCCCGACCTCATTGCGAGCAACCACCAGTTCGCCGATCTCGCCGAACTCTGGCTCGG
>JBIKOK010000306.1:0-6996 GCA_044358025.1 Opitutaceae bacterium | reverse complement strand
CAGCCGCTGCTCACGCTCCGCGCCCGCCGCCAGCACGACCCGCGTAATCGCGCCCTCGACAGTCCGGCTGCCCCACATTTTCCCCTGAAACGATTTCTCTTCGCCGCGGCGCGGCAAGGTGCGCAGGCCGAACTCCAGAAAATAATCCCCGGCGATGCCGGTCTGGCGAAACTGCACGAGAATGCGGGCGATTTCCGCCGCATCCGGCAAGCCAACCTGGGCGAGCTCGGGTGGCACGCTCAGCGGGACCGCGGCCGAGGCCGGCAGCGTCAGCGCCCCCAACATGAAAAACGCCCGCCAGGTGATGGCGGGCGCAAATTTATCCCCTCTCGTCATGCGCAGCTCAGGGCTTCTTCGTCGGCTCGGGCGCCGGAGCCGGAGCCGCCGGGGCCGGCGCCGTCGGCAGCGTCACGGCACCGGGGGCGGACGTGGTGGTGGCCGCCGGGGCGGACACGGGCGTCGCCGGGGCGGCGATGGTCGGAAGCGCGCTGCCGGCCGCGGCCGAGGCGTGCTTGCTCTCGAAGATGCGGCCCAGGTAGAGCGCGAAGGCCAGCACGAAGAAGAGCACGGCGGCGTAAATGGTCGACTTGCTCAGCACGTTGCCCGTTTCGGCGCCGAAGGCCGCTTCCGCGGCTCCGCCGCCAAGAGCCGCGCCCATGCCGCCGTCTTTGGACTTCTGCGCCAAGACGACAAGCACGATAAACAGCGAAACGAGGATGAGGACGAAGGTAAGAATTCCGAGGACGATGCTCATGTGAAACGGTGAAAAAAGCAGACGCAGACGGCGTTTGTCAATGGCCCTCTCAGAGGGTCGTGGACGAATCGCTCAGGCCTCGACGCCGAGCTTTTCGAGCAGGCGCTGGAGGTCCTCGTTGCCGCGGTATTCGATGACGATACGCCCTTTCTTCGGCGAATGGAGCACCGCCACCCGCGCCCCGAGATGGGAGGTCAGCTTCTTTTCTATCCCGGAAACCGTCGCCGCATCCTTGGGCGTCAGCCCCCGTTTCGTCGGCTTCGCCGTCGGCGGGCCGTCGGCGGATTTGGCCGACTGGGTGAGCTTTTCCGTGCTCCGCACGCTCAAGCCCTCTTCGATGACGCGGCGGGCGATCAGCGACCGGTGGGCGGGGTCCTCGACGCCGAGGAGCACTTTGGCGTGGCCGACACTGAGCAGATTTTTGGCGACGAAGCCCTGCAGTTCGAGGTCGAGCGAGAGGAGCCGCAGCGAATTGGCCACGCTGGCGCGGCCTTTGCCGACGCGTTCGGCCGCGGTCTCCTGGGTCAGGTCGAAATCGCGGATGAGGCTGGCGTAACCATGGGCCTCCTCGATGGCGTTGAGGCCTTCGCGCTGCAAATTCTCGATCAGGCCGAGGGCGGCGGACGAGGCGTTGCTGGCTTCGACGATGCGCGCGGGGATGGCCTTGATCTTGAGCTGCTGGAACGCGCGCCAGCGGCGTTCGCCGGCGATGAGCTGGAATTTTTCGCCCTGTTTGCGCACCACGATCGGCTGGAGCAGCCCCTCGGAGCGGATGCTTTCGGCGAGTTCGCTGAGCTGATCCGCGGGAATCTCGCGGCGCGCCTGATACGGGCTCGGCTCGATCAGGTGCACGGCGATTTCCTGGTAGCCGGGTGCGCCGGTGGCGGGCGCGGCGGCCGGGGCCGGCGCCGGCGTGGCCGAAGCGGGCGTGGCCGAAGCGGAATCAGGTTGCGGCGCGGCGGGCTTGGCGGCGGCGATGAGACCGCCCAGGCCGCGACCAAGACGGGATTTGGGTGCTACAGACATGAGTTATTTGCCGCCCGGTATGATCAGGGTCTGGCCAACCTTGATCAGCGAGGGATCGGAAATTCGGTTGGCGGCGATGATCTCCTGCTGCTTCGCGCCGGTCTTTTTGGCGATGAGGGCGAGCGAATCGCCCTTTTGCACCGTGTAGCTGCCGGCCTCTTTCGCGCGCTCGTCCGCCGCGGCCGGCGGCGGCGTGATCGGCCGCACGGGCTGGGCTTTCGCCAGCGCATCGAACGCCGCATTCGTCTGCCGGCCCAGTTTTTCCAGCTGCGTGCTGACAATCTGCAGCGTGTCGTTTTGCGCCGCGGCGACGGCGGACTTGAGCGTGCGGTTCAGATCCGCGACCGCCTCGTTGAGCTGGGCCACCGTCGCACCCGCCCGGGCCCCGTCGGCGGATTTGCGCCGCAGCTCCGCGTTCTCCCGTTCCAATTGCTCGACGCGCAGGGTGAGATCGCCGACGCGTTGCACGAGGCCGCGCACATCCTCGCGCAGGTTCGCCAGCTCCACTTGGGGAGAGGGAATCTGGGCGGATGCCGTCGCCACGAGCGCGCAGCCTACGATCAAACGAAACACCATGGCGGCGCAGCTTGGGGAAACCTTTCCCAAAAACAAGTGAAGAGAGGTCTCCGGCGATCCGGGACGATCCGTTGCCGGTTTGCGCGGCGTCGCAGCCGCCCTTCGGTCGGTGCCGCGATGAAGGTTTCCTGCCGGCAGCGGGTTGGGCGGTGGGCGCGCCCGGGCCTCGCCGCGCTCGTCCCGCCGCGTCCCGCCCTGGTCCCGCCCGCCCTCGCCGCCGCGGTGCGCCAGCGCCGGAAGCTGCGGCGCGCCGACCGACCCGACATCCGCCGGCCCGTCGACGAACGGCCCGGGCCCTCAACGCCGCGAGTGACTGCGAGGTCGCGGGCGACACCTCCGGGTCCGGATCCGCATCAGTGAAAATGCCCGGGAGCGCAGCGGGCTCCGTGCGCTGGACGTCACGCTCACCCTCCCTCTCCGCGGCCGGGTGGGGCGCGACGATCAGCCGACCGTGCCGGGCTCGCGCCCCATCGCCCGCGCCGGAGCGGAGGTGCCCCGGAGCGACGACCGCTTTGTGATTCTTACCGGCCTGCCCGTCCGCAAACTCGGCGTGCCCGACGAGGCGGGGGCGAAGATCAGACCGCACAAAACCCCGCCGGCGCGTTGACCGTCACCGGGGCCGTCACGTGACGAGCGCGGGCATCGGCCGCGACCCGAGCGCGGTGCCGACGGGCACCGGGCACCCGCGCAGAAATTCTGCCGCCGCCAACATGCGCCCACCGGGGCGCTGCAGCCGACGCACGCGCAAGACGCCGTCGCCCGTCGCGAGCCAAAGCCCGTCGGCGTCCGCGCCCAACACGGTCCCGGGGACGCCGCCCGGAACCCCGGCTACGGTATCGGCGAGGCCAAATTTCACCGGTTGGCCGGCGATCTCCGCGCTGCACGCCGGCCAGGGAAACAGGCCGTTGATCCGGGCGGCCAGCGCGGTGGCCGGTGCGGAAAAATCCAGGACGCCATCCTCTTTCGCCAGCTTGCGGCAGTGGCTCACCGCGCCCTCGTCCTGGGCCGCAAAGAGGAGCGATCCGTCCTGCAGCCGGGGCAAGGCCCGCGCGACCAGCGGCACGCTGGCGGCGGCCAGCTTGGCCTCGACGTCGAGCGCCGTATCCAGCGTCGCGATGCCCACGCGTTCGACATCGGCGACCGGTCCGGCGTCGAGTTTTCGCACGATGCGCATCAGGCTGACGCCGGTGTCGCGTTCGCCGCTGGCGATGGCCGTCTGGATCGGCGAGGCGCCGCGGTATTTCGGCAGCAGGGACGTGTGGAGGTTGAGTGTGCCGAGCCGCGGCGTGGCGATGAACGCGTCCCGCAGAATATGGCCGTAAGCCATCACGAGCGCGACCTCGGCGCCGAGCGCCGCGAATTCCGCCCGCACGTCGTCGGTCAGTTTTTCGGGCTGAAACACGGGCAGCCCGCGCGCCAGCGCCCACGCCTTGATGGCGTTGGCCGTGATTTTCTGTCCGCGGCCGACCGGGCGGTCGGGCTGGGTGAAGACCGCGATGATCGTGGCGACCGTGCTCCCCTCGCCGGCCAGCCAATCGAGCAAGGGCAAGGCGATCGGATCGGAGCCGAGAAAAACCAGTTTCAGCGGGTTCACTTCAGTTTCGCCAACCACGATTTCACGGCCGGCGCGAGCGACGTGGCAAACGCGGCGGCGGTGTCCGGTTTCGCCAGTCCGTCGAAAACGCCCCAGTGCTCGACATGCTGCACACTCTGCCCCGGCGCGAGTTTCACGATCGGGCTGAGCGTCTCGAATTCGATCATCCCGCCGTTGGTAAACGTCTCGAAGGCGCAACCGCCATCCGGATACGCCACCCCCGGGGTCACCGGGGCATACTTGACGAACGTCGTGCCCTCCAGCCAGTAGGCGGACCAGCCGGGATAGTGCGTGACGCCGAGCTTTTGCGCGGTTCGCGCCTGCCCCACGTCGATGCCAATGAAGTCGCGGTGAAAATCCCACACGGGCAGCGAAAGGTCGGTGTAGCTCCAGGGCACCAGCGCATAGCCCGGCAGTAAATCGCCCTCGGCGTGACTGCCTTTCGGCAACAACGGCAGCACCCCGTAGCCGCCGGCACGAAACATCGTCAACGCCCACGCCGCGGTCTCCACCGGCCACAGCCCATGGTTCGTCAACGCATGCGTGACGCACACGGTGCGCTCGTTGACGATTTTGAGCTTCATCGCCTTCTGCAGGCCGGTCTTCGGCTCGGTCGGTTGCGTGAGCGCGACGCCGTTCCGCACCGGTTTCACCGCGACCGGCTCGTCATCCGGCTGATAGGTGCGCGCGGTATCTTCCGGCGAGTGCCAGAGGCGGTGTCCGCCGCGGACCTTCAATCCGTGCGTGCGGGGCTCGTCCGCCGGGAATTGGATGAACAGGTTGCCGGCGGCTCCCGCCGTCGAGCGGAGTTCGACGACGCGCGGGCCGACGGCGGTGGTGACGACGAGTTCGAGCGCGCCGGTCGAGAGCCGGAGGGCCTCGCCGCCCTGATAATCAGTCTTCGAGAGCTTCATGCTTCGCGTCGTCCCCGCTCGCTTCGCTCGCCTTCCACTTCGGGGTGTGCGGGACGTTGCGCGCGCGTTCCTGCGCCTCGCGGATCGCCGAAAACGACATGCCAGGGTCGTGCTTTTCCTTGCCGACCAGATCGAAATAAATCGGGCAGCCCGCGAGATCGAACTCCGCGACCAACCCGGCCTCGAGATATCGGCGGTATTGCTCCGTGAGCTTTTCCTCGCGATTGCAGAAGAGTTTCATCCGGAAGGGCCGCGTGCCCGTTTGCGTGACGTAATAGACGCGGAAGCGTTTGCCGCCGACCGCCGGGGGCGGCGTGCGCTCGGAGAGGTAACCGATCACCTTGTTGAGCTTCGCCGTCGAAATCTTCGTATCGAGCATGCGGTTGAGCTTCACCGCGGCATTGAGCATGCGGTCCACCTCGTAGCCGCTGAGCGCCGAGACGTAGATCAGCGGCGAACCGGGCGTGAAATAAAGTTTCTCGAACAGGGCCTTCTCATATTTCTCGCGATAGTCGCGCTCGCTCTTGTAGGGCGCGAAACCGCCCTGCCGCTTGAAGGCGTCCTTCACGAGGTCCCATTTGTTGACCACCACGACGATGGGTTTCTTTTCCTTGATCGCCTCGCCGGCGATGGCCTTGTCCTGCTGTGTCACGCCGTCCATCGCGTCGAGCACGAGGAAGACGACGTCGGTGTTCTTGATGGCGTCGAGCGAGCGCAGGCGGGAAAAATATTCGACCGGCGACGCGAGCTTCGTGGCGGCCTTGATACCGGCCGTGTCGATCAGGCGGAACGGATATTTTTTGCCGTCGCGGCCCTCGAACTCGAAGCCGAGTTCAACCGAGTCGCGCGTCGTGCCGGGCACCGGACTCACGATCAGGCGGTCGCTCTTGAGGAGATTGTTGCTCAGCGAGGATTTGCCGACATTGGGCCGCCCGATGAAGCAGACCGTCAGCGCCTGCGACGGATCGCGGACGGCGTCGCCCTCGACCTCGACCGGTCCCAGCGCGTCGATGATCGCGTCGCGCAGTTCGCCCTCGCCGCGGCCGTGTTCGGCCGAGACGCGGAGCGGTTCGCCCAGGCCGAGGCGATACGCTTCGGACAGCTGGATCTTGTCGTCGTCGAAGTCGGCCTTGTTGATCACGAGGCGCACCTTCTTCTTACTCTTGCGCAGCATGGCCGCGATCTTCTCGTCGAGCGAAGAAAGGCCGGAGAGCCCGTCGATCACGAAGAGAATCAGCGAGGCGGTCGCCATGGCGAAATCCACCTGTTGTTCGGACGCGGCCGTCAGGGCGGCGGGCGTATCAATGCCCTTGTAACCGATGCCGCCCGTGTCGAGCAGCGTGTAGTCGCCGTCGCGAATCTCGGCGGAGATGACGTCCCGGGTGACGCCCGGCTGGTCGTGGACGATGGAGATGCGTCGCTTGGCAAGCCGGTTGAAGAGGCGGCTTTTGCCGACATTGGGTCGGCCGACGATGGCGACAGTGCGTGACATAATGGTATAGAGAAACGCCGGGAAGGCCGGAAAGAGAAGAACATTCCCTCCCGCCTATCCCGGCGTCACAGGCGGGTTTTACTTTTTGACCGACTGCACGAACCGCTCGGTGCGGTCGCATGCTTCGATGATTT
The DNA here is from genome assembly GCA_044358025.1 of Opitutaceae bacterium. Classification (GTDB taxonomy): domain Bacteria; phylum Verrucomicrobiota; class Verrucomicrobiia; order Opitutales; family Opitutaceae; genus GAS368. Next base: position 506 of record JBIKOK010000306.1, on the reverse strand, counting down.
GGTCGTAGGCGGTCGCGAAACAGGCGCGGACATGGCCGATGCCGTTTTCGCCAAAGGCGCTGCCCGGGACCACGGCCACCTTTTGCGTGGTGAGCAGGCCGGTCGCGAATTCCTTCTCGGTGAGCCCGGTGGCCTTGACGCTGGGGAACGCGTAAAAGGACCCGCGCGGCGAGTGACAGGTGAGGCCGATTTCGTTGAAGCGGCGCACGATCAGATCGCGGCGGCGGTGATACTGCTCGCGCATCTTGAGCACGCTGTCCCAGCCGTGTTTCAGGGCTTCGAGGGCGGCTTCCTGGGCGATGATCGAGGCGCACAGCATCGTGTATTGATGCACCTTCATCATCGCATCGATCAAGGGAGCCGGACCGCAGGCGTAACCAATGCGCCAGCCGGTCATCGCGAAGGCCTTCGAAAAGCCGTGGAGGAAAATCGTGCGCTCGGCCATGCCCGGCAGGCTCGCAATGCTCGTGTGGGTGCCGTCGAACGTGAGTTCCGAGTAGATCTCG
>JBIKOK010000305.1:0-7024 GCA_044358025.1 Opitutaceae bacterium | reverse complement strand
ATGCCATGATCGGCAAATACTTTCGCAGATCTTTGCTCCCATCTTCCGTGCTCGATTGCACACTCCAGATTTGGACCGGCGCTCGCCCTTCCGCGGCAGGTTTGTTCTCCCGCGCCGTGATCCGGAGATATTTCTCATAGACCGTCACCCGTTGCGGCATCTCGTCATAACCGATGAACTCGCTGCGCGGGTTCTGGTAAACAGCCACGGTGCGCTGGCTGACGTTGCCCCGCGAATCGGTCACCGGGACCTGCTCGTAACGCACGCCGCCCCCGACCTGAACGTAACGTGGCACACTCACCGTCTCAATTTTCGTGCGCGGCGCATCGATCCCGTACTCGAGTTCAACAATCATATCGGCCGCCTCGGAACTGGGTGCCTCGTACAGCCCCTTGCTGGAGAGCGCGGTCTTCACAAAGTCCGTCGCTTCGCGGTAGCGCAGGCTTTCATCCCCCATCGCAGGGTTCTTGCTTGTGATTTTATACGACTGCGGCTCCACCGTGCCGGTTGAGGCATCGGGCTTGGTCATCGCGTCAATCTTGACCGCGTAGGATGCGCTGGTGCAACCGCCACTCAAAGCACCGGCTGCGAGCGCAACCAAAACCGAGAGTGAACTGCGCGACTGCAGCAAAGTCATGACTCAGACGTACGACAATGGTGGGGGCCAAGGCAAATGTTCGGCCGGGAAAATAGTATCAACACCCGCGCAGGAGCAGGCCTAGGTGCCGGGTTTGATGGCTGCGCCCGGGGATGGAGCGATCGTCGGGGCCGCGGTGGCCGTCGTCACCGGCAGCGGGGCATCCCCCTTCAAGCGGGCGAGTTCCTCCTCAAGGCGGGCAATCTCCGCTTCGGACTGAAGGGTTTTGTCGCGGGCGTCGTCGAGGGCCTTTTTCTTGGCCAGCGCGCCGGCCCGTTCCTCGCGCAGCTTCTTGAGGCGGTCGTCGGCCGCCTCTTTTTTGCGTTGGGCGTCCGTCAATTCGATGTCGGAGATACGGAAGCCTTGGGCAATGGCCAGCTCTTCATCACTCTCGGCTTTGCGTCTGGCCTCCTCGCTCCTCTTCCTGGCCAGCTCCTGCTGATACGCGCGTTCCTGCGCGAGGCGGTCCTGCTCCTTGCGGTCCTTGGCGTCCTGCACCATTCCAACAATGCCGCCGATCAGCGCGCCGGCCCCAACGCCGATCGCCGCGCCCGTGCCGGTGCCAAGGCCGCTGTTATTGCCGACCACCGCACCGCCCACCCCACCGAGGACCGCGCCGGTACCGGCCCCCGTCGCGGTGCGCGAGGGAGCGACCGATGAGCAGCCACTCCAACCCACCACCGCCAGAGCGGTGCCGAGCAGGACAGTCGATCGGAGAACGAGACGGTGTGCGGGAACAATTTCCATGGGAAAAGAAAAGACGCGTTTGCTTACTAATAGACTCGCGCTACCTAATACCCGTTCGTTTTTTTAATCAACCGAGTATGCGATTCCGGCAGCTGCCTCTTGATTTGCCGCGCTCGACCAACGGCTTCGCGTCGGCCAGCGCCGGAAAAACCTCTCCTGATCCGCGCACCCCCGCCCACCCCACAAATCCCTAGATCATGACCTACCGTAAAAAGGGCATTTTTTCCGCTCCGGTGCTCGTCTCCATCATCGGCCTGCTGTCGGCCGTCGTCGTCGTTGAGCTCGTCTACGCCACCATCATTCGACCGCGGGCAGAGGACGTGATCATCCGCCAGCGCGTCATGGCCAGCCAAAATGCCCCGGGAACGCAGACGGACCGCGATCCGTCCATTTACGTCATCATCAAAGACCCCGAACAGGAGGTGGAAATCATTTTCTCCATTTGGGGTATCATCGTGCTCATGCATAAGCTCATCGAAGTGCGCCGCGAACGGGCCCTGTTTGACCACGACTTCGTCCGCACCCAACCCGGTGAGCGCATTATACCCGAAGAGGCCTTTGACCGATACAAAGAGCTCAAGTCCTCCCTCGAAAATCAACCGCGGTGGCACGGCAAGCTGCTGCCCGACTGCATGCTCGCGGCGTTGCATCGCTTCCAGGCGACCCACTCGGTGCAGGACGCCGCTGATGCGATCAAAGAGCGGGCCGAACTCGAGGCCGACCGGCTCGATTCGTCCCTTTCCCTCATGCGCTACATCGTGTGGGCAATCCCGGCGATCGGTTTTATCGGCACCGTGCGGGGCATCGGCCAGGCCCTCTCGCATGCCGATGAAGCAATCAAAGGCGATATCTCGGCCGTCACGAGCTGGCTCGGCGTGGCGTTCAATTCCACGCTCGTCGCCCTCGTCCTCTCGATGGTCCTTATGTATATCATGCACCTGGTCCAATCCCGGCAGGAGGCTTTCATCATTGAAACCCAAGCCTACTGCCGCGACCGGCTTATTGACGTGATGAAAGTCCCGACGACCGAGACCGGCCCGAACCGCCCCGTCTGACCTTCCCGCTTCCTTCCATGCCCGCCACCTTTGGCTTCGAATTGAGCGACGCAGGTTTCCTCGCCGCGTCCTGTGAAGGCAACGACGTTCGACCGCTCGCGGTCACCGATCGCTCGGGCGCCACGGATTGGCCCGGCTTCGCCAGTCTGGAGGGTTCGGAATATTCGTTTGGTCGGACGGCAGAAGACAGTTGGTTCGTTCGCCCGCGTTTCGTCGCCCACACTTTTTGGTCCAAACTCACCCACGAGCCCTCCGCGATCGTCGTTGGCGGAAAACCCCTCTCGTTTTCAGAGCTCGCCTATTTTTTCCTCCGCGAGTTCGCCCACCGGGCGATCGCGACCGGCGGCGCGCCGGAAAAAATTGTGCTCGCCGTTCCCGGGGCTTACCTGAAGGACGCTGTCGCCGAGGACGAAAAAATCGGCTTCCTCCTTGGCATGGCGGCCGACTTGAAACTCCCGCTGGCAGGCGTCGTCGACATGGCCTGCGCATCGCTCTGCGACCCGCATGCCCCCGGGTTCACTCCGGCCCTTCCCGTCGTGGTGGTCGACGTGCAACTCGAGGCCGCGGAGTTTTCTCTGCTCGCCGCTCACGAACGGCTCGAACGCAAACACTACCTGCAGCTCCCGGACTCCGGTTATGTCCGGCTCATGAAGCACCTGACTGCGACGATGGGGAACCGCTTCCTGCGGCACACGGCGTTCGACATCATGGAGGACGGCCGCATCGAGCAGGCCTTCTTCCGCCAGACCAAGGAATTCCTCGCGCGCGGCGCAGAGGAGCACCGCTACCAGATCAACACCGTCCGCCGCAACTATGAGATGGTCGCCAAACACGACCAATTGGCCGGGGATGCCCGCGCTTTTGTCGATACACTTGCCCAAGCCCTCGCCGGCTTCGTCGACCACACCGGACATGCCCCCGGTCATTGCACGATCGCGCTGACGAGCCGGAGCGCCACTCTGCCCGGTCTTGAGGCCCGTCTCCGCGGCTTGGGCTTCTTGCGCCAGTTGCGCCTGCCCGCCGGGGCCGCCGCAGCCGGGGCGGCCCGGATTGGCGCCCACCGGCTTGTCGCTGCGGTCGATCTCGCCGACGTTCCGGTTGAGCGATCCGTTCCCTTGAGCGACACGCGGCGGACCGCGCCTGCAACGTGGGAAACTCGGCTGCACAAGTCACGCCGGAAGGCCTTGGACCGGCCTCCGACCCATGCGATCCTCGACGGTTTCGGCTGTTCTCTGGCCGGTCGCGACGCTTTCACGATCGGAGGTGCCGCCGCGCGCCCCGACCTTGAACTGCCCGACGCGTTTTCCGCCGATTCCAACTGTTTGGTCGCACTTCAACGCGAATCCGGTCGACTCTGGTTTTCCGAAGCTTCTGCAGAACGTGCCGGCATGCCTCCGATTCTCGTCGACTCCGGCGACCGTTTGTCCATCCGAACGGGGAGCGCCGTCGCGGAAATTTTGTTCGCCCATTGTTCGGGCGCCTAGCGGCCCCTGCATCGTCTCCGCCCGTTCGGCTCCCAAGCGCCCATGTCCATCGCCTCCAAGCGTCGCGAAGTCGAGGTCTTCAGTCTCTCTTTCCTCGACTGCATCTGCTGCGGTTTTGGCGCCGTTCTACTCGTGTTCATTCTGACGATTGCGAAAAAAACGAACATCGACCAAACGGACATCGAGGACCTTCGCGCCCGTGCCATGGCCATGGAGCGCGAGATCACCGTCAGCCAGACCGATCTCGATCGCCTCGCGAAAATTCTCGCCGCCGCGCAGAACGAACTGGATTCCATCAACGCCAAGAATGTCCAAGACGATCTCCGCCTGAGCGAACGGCAGCGCCAACTCCTGCTGATACTGCAACAGACAGGGGCCATGAAGGAGGCACTGGCCGCTTTGTTGGCGGAGAAGAAAAATCTTCCCACCGAAGAGCGCGCCCCGCTGCCGATTCCCAATATCGACCGCCGCCAGTATCTCACCGGCGTTAAGCTCACCGGAGAATTCGTCGTCTTCCTGATCCGCGCCTCGGGTTCGATGCTGGACGATACCATCGAAGCCGCTTCTTCCCGGCTGGCCGACACCGACGAAAAGAAACGCGAAGCGCCCAAGTGGCAGCGCACCGTCCACGCCATCGAATGGATGATTGCCTCGCTCGCGCCCGAAACCCGGTTTCAGATTCTCTTCTTCAACGATGACGTCACCCCGGTTCTCCCCGATCGCGGAGACGAGTGGTTCAGCCCGCGCGACAAACGGTCCATCAACGCCATCGTCAAACAACTCGCCACCATCGTCCCGAAAGGCGGGGCCAACCTGGAAAAAGCGTTTACCGCCATCCGTTTTCTGCCGCGACTCCCGGACAGCATTGTCCTTTTCACGGACGGGCTCCCGACGAAAAGCGACTCGCTCGCCTTCGAAGGCGATGTTGGGCAGGACGAACGTATCCGTTTCTTCAAGATTGCGGTCAAGCAACTGCCCCCGCGAATTCCCATCAGCACCATCTTGTTCCCCATGAGCGGCGATCCCGCCGGCCCGGCCCTCTTCTGGGAACTGGCCAACGCAAGCCGGGGTGCGCTCGTCAGCCCGGCCAAGTCTTGGCCCGACCTATGATCCGTCGCCGCGCCACCCCGACCTTCAGTCTCTCCTTTCTCGACTGCATCTGCTGCGGATTCGGAGCGATCATTCTCATTTTCGTTCTCACGATCGATTCCCGCCAAAAGGAAAAAATCGAGGCGCTCGAGGCACTCCGCAAGATCCTCGCCGCCCATCTTCTCCAGATTGACCAGATCAAGGCGAGCCGCGAGGGTCTGGATCGCAGCAATGCCCGCTTGGCGAGGCTCGTGACCGATTCGCGCCTTCGCAATGACACGATTCAAGCCCTGCTCGACGATCTTGAGCGCAAGCTCCAGCTGGAGAAAAAGGGCCAGGAGGCACTCCTCGTGGATCTGGACGAACTGCAGAGGGAGATTGCCGCCCGGCAAAAGAAGCCCGAAATGGAACTCAAGGACGTAAAGCCCCTGCCGGTGGGGGTTCCGGTCGGCAGCAACTACATTGCCTTCGTCATCGACACTTCGGGATCGATGCGCGACCCCAACACGGGCGGCCTCTGGGGCGTGGCGATCCGCAAAATCGAGGAAGTCCTCGACGTGTATCCCCAGGTCGACGGCATCCAGGTGCTCGACGCCGACGGGCGCTTCGTCCTCGCCGGCGGGCGTAATGGTGGATGGTTGCCCGACAGTCCCGACACGCGCTCCGCGATCAAGCGCACGCTGCGTCGCTATGATGCGGATACGATCAGCAATCCGGTGCCGGGCATCTACCGGGCGATCCGCACCCTTTACGATCCCAAGGATGAGAAAATGCGCATGGGAATCTATGTTTTTGGCGACGAATTTACCGAGACCGCCGACCCCGTGTTACGCCGTCTCGAGGAACTCAACCCGGCGGATGAAAACGGCCAACGAAAGATCGTGATTAACGCCGTGGGCTTCCCCACGACCATCCAATTCCAGTTCTCTATGGGCAATACCGGCGTAAAATTCGCGAATCTCATGCGCGAAGTCACTTACCGCCACGGCGGCGCGTTCATTGCCGTGCAAGACCTCTGACCGGGATCAGCGCACGCTCCGGGCCACCCGCCCGGATGCGTGAGCGGCGCCCCATCCTCATAGGCCCAGAATGGCCTTCAACAGCGCACCGATGAGCTGCAGGGGACTGCCACCGCCTTGGCCGCCACCGGGCGGACCACCGGGCGAGCCTCCCTGACCCTGCTGGCCGCTGCTGCTGCTTTGGTTGCCGGACTGACCACCGGTTTGACCCGACTGGCCACTTTGGCCCCCTTGCGGACCGCTTTGCCCCCCTTGCTGGCCACCCGCGCTGCCACTCTTGCCACTTTTCCCCGAAGCGACCTTTTGGGCTCCACCTTGCTGTCCGCTGCCCTCACCCGCGCCGCCACTCCCGTCGGTCTGGCCTCCTTTTGCTCCCGTTTTCCCACCCTGACCGCCCGCCTGATCGCCACCGCCTCCGTCGCCGCCCTGCCCGGCGAGCCCGGCCATCGAGCCGTTCTTGCCGCCCTTGTCATCTTGCGCGCCGTCGCCCCTGCCGTCGCCGGAGCCATCTTTGGCCAGCCCGTCTTTGCGGCCACCGTCAGGATTTATCCCAAACGTGTAATCATCCTTCTCGTTGCTGATCCCATCCCCATCACTATCTGGGTCCTGCTCGTTCCCAATCCCGTCTCCATCCACGTCAGGGTCCCTCGCATTCGGAATTCCGTCGCCGTCGAGGTCGCCATCCGGACCGCTTTTTCCGTCGCTGGAGATGCGCGCATTACCGGATCCCGCGCCACCCCCGCCACCTTTGCCATACACCCCCGAATACGTGAATTTCACATAGTCGACTTTGCTGGCGGCCAAGCTGGCCCGATTGCGAATCACCGCATCTCGCACGGCCTCCATTTCCCATTTCTTTTTCCGCGCGCTCTCGCCGTCGGCAAGCGGGCCAAACAAATGCGTCAAATTCTCGTGTCGATAACGCACATACCAACCTTCGTCACTTGGACCGATCCCGCTGATGTTAATCCCGACATACTTTTGCCGGAATTC
>JBIKOK010000095.1:0-23611 GCA_044358025.1 Opitutaceae bacterium | reverse complement strand
GCAGCGGCAGGAACGCGACGTGCGCACGCCCAACCTTGATCGCTTCGCCGCCGAAGGCGTGCGCTTCACCTCCGGCTATATCACCGCGCCCCAGTGCTCGCCCTCGCGCGCCGGCCTCATCACGGGTCGCTATCAACAACGCCTCGGCATCGACACCATCCCCGATCTGCCGCTGCCCCTCGAGTCAGTGACCCTTGCCGAACGCCTGAAACCAGCCGGCTACATCAGTGGCCAGATCGGCAAATGGCATCTCGAACCCAACGCCCTCTGTCTGAAGTGGGCCGCCACCCAGCTCCCCGATCAAAAGCCCAACGCCGCCAAACGTGTCCTCATTCCTGAGGCCCAGCGCCAGCGCTTCATGCCGCAAGCGCAGGGCTTCGACGATTACTTCACGGGCGAGATCAACGCGTATTTCGCCAACTTCGATCTGACCGGCGCCACCGTCACCCCCGCGTGGCACAAGGACCAACGCTTTCGCGTCGATGTGCAGACCGACGCCGCCCTTGCGTTCCTCCAACGCAATCACGCGAAACCATTTTTTCTCTACCTGAACTATTTCGCGCCGCACACGCCGCTCGAATTGCCACCGACCTACGCCGCGCAGTTCCCGCCCGACCTGCCGCTCCGCCGTCGCGCCGCGCTCGCGATGATCGCCGCCATCGACCATGGCGTGGGCCGCATCGTCGCCGCGCTCCGCAGCCACGGTATCGACCAAAACACCCTCGTGTTCTTCACGAGCGACAATGGCGCGCCCATCCACACGCGGCGCGACTCCCCGCTCGACGCCGACATGGGCGGCTGGGACGGGTCTTTGAACACCCCGCTCGTCGGTGAAAAAGGCATGTTGTCCGAAGGCGGTATTCGCGTGCCGATGCTCGCGCGCTGGCCCGGAAAATTGCCCGCCGGAAAAATCTTCGACCACCCCGTTTCGTCGCTCGATTTCGCCGCCACCGCCCACGCCCTCGCCGGCCTGCCGCGCGACCCGCAACTCGACGGCGTCGATCTCACGCCACACCTCACCGGCGCAAACTCCGCCGCGCCCCACGACGCGCTCTACTGGCGCTTCTGGTCGCAGGCGGCGATTCGTGAAGGCCGGTGGAAACTGCTCTACAAATCCGGCGAGCCCGACCGCCTGTTCGACCTCGGCACCGATGAACACGAGCGCCGCGACCTCGCCTCCGCCCACCCGGACCGCGTCGCGATCCTCCGTCGAAAACTCACCGCGTGGACCGGTCAACTCCAGCCCGCCGGCCTTCCCTCCGACAAACACAACAAAGAAGAGCGCGTCTGGTATCGCGAATATTTCCCACCCGCCGTGACGCCACCCACCCCATGAATAAAACCACCCCATCCCTCATCCTGAGCAGCCTGCTGGCCGCGACCATCGGATTTCCCTTGTTGGCCCAAATCGCCCCTACCACGACGACCGCTCCGACCAAGGAGGAAGCCGTTCTCCTCACCCCGTTCGAAGTCACCTCCGCCAAGGACACCGGCTATTCCGCCACCGAGACACTGTCGGGTACGCGCCTCAAAACGCGCATCGAGGACACCGGCGTCGCCGAGACGATCATCACCCCCGACTTCATGCGCGACCTCGGCCTCACGTCGCTCGACGAAGTCTTTAAGTTCGTCCCCAACACCGGCACCGACGATCCGCAGCTCGGCACCACCGCCGGCAACAGCAGCCTCTTCTCCAGCGTCGCTTACACGTCGCGCGGATTCTCCGTGGCGAGCGCCCAGCGCGATTTCCTCCCGACCACCGCGCCGGCCGACATCTACAACACCGAGCGCATCAGCTTCACGCGCGGCCCCAACGCCATCCTCTACGGCCTCGGCAATCCCGGCGGCATCTCCAACGCCGTTTCGCAGCGCGCCAATCTCAACCGCCCGAGCTACGAACTCGACCTCAAGCTCGACTCCAATTCCGGTTTTCGCACCAGCGCCAACGCGAATTTTCCGCTCCTCAAAAACCAACTCGGCCTCCGCCTCGCGCGCCTCGACGACGATCGCGGCTCGCACCTCAAGCCCGATGAGAATCTCCACCGCCGCACCTACGCCGCGCTGCGTTTTCAGCCCTGGAAAAAGACCGTCGTCGACGCGAGTTTCGAGGACGGTGACCAGCGCCGCCGCGCGCTCGCGCGCGGGTTCACCTACTCCGATGCCTTCAGCTCGTGGACGACGCTGCCCGCGGCCAGCCGGCCTACGGTGACTACCGCCGGTTCGGTCATCGCAGCTTCCCCCATCCCCGGCCTCGAGCAATTGATCGGCGGCAACACCATCTTCATCGTCGACGGCGCCACGCCAACCATCGCCCCGATGAATTGGAACCGCATGGGCAAGACTCGCATCACCACGCCCGCCCTCGGCGGCAGCATCCACGGCGTCACCGGCCGCGAATCGTTCGCCCTCCCCTTTCCCGTCGAGAGCAACCTCATGGGTTATTCCGACGGCACGCAGGTCGACTTCCGCGCCTTCACCGCCTCGCTCCAGCAAAACGTGCGGCCAAACCTCGATTTCGAACTCACCTACAACCGCCAGTTCAGCGACCGCTTCGCCGACTACTCCAAACCCGCCGCGACTGACACCCTGCAAGTTGACCCGAACGCCGTGCTCCCCAGCGGCGCCCCAAATCCCAACTACGGAAAATATTACTACGACGCCGGTGGCGGCCCCGGCGTGATCTTCTTCCAGAAAAACAGTCTCGAGATCGCCCGCGCCACCGTGTCCTACGAACTTGATTCCAAGCACTATTTCCCGCGCTTCGGCCGCTGGTTTGGTCGTCACCGTTTCGCCGGACTCGTCGAGCAGCAAAAAAGTCCCTCCACCGGAGTGAACAACGCCACGTTCCGCAACCTCACGCCGCTCAAGACCAACGTCCCGGGCCTCGCCTCGACGTGGTCCGCCGCCCCCGGCGCCGCCAACAATTTGATGCAGTATCGCTTCTACTTCGATCCCGCCACCGGCGTGAACTTCATGCCCAGCCTGTGGGACAAATATCCGCGCCTCGCCAGCAGCGATAACATTGCCGCCCTCCAGGCGACCTTGCCCTCCGAGGCCAACGGCGTGACGCCCGGCTTCGCCAACGGCGGCCCGCCCGTGCTGCGTTACACCCGCGTCGACACGCGCATCTTCGCGACGCACAACTACTGGCTCGACGAGCGCGTGATCACGCTCTTCGGCTGGCGCAAGGACGAGCGCACCCTCTACAGCCGCAGCCTGCCCATCGACCCGGTCTCCGCCCTCTACCCCGATCCCGTGCCCTACAACGCGCGCGACGGCGTAAACGTCAAAACCGTCCAGCCCGCCAACACGTTCTCCCGAGGCGTCGTCGTGGTCGCGACCCAGTGGCTCCGCTTTTTCTACAACGAGTCCAGCAGTCTAGTCCTCCAGGATGCCTCCGCGAGCGATCTCTACAGCAATCCGATCGACAATGCTCAGGGCAAGGGCACCGAGACCGGCGCTCGGGTCGCGCTCTTCGGCGGCAAAGTGCAAGCCTCCCTCAGTCGTTGGAAAACCGATATGCAGGGGCAGGCGGTCGCGACGATCCGCAACCAACTCGGAAATTTCAATTTCACCAACGCGACCAACACGCTCTGGAACACCGCCAACGCGCTCTCTGGCGACCTTAAATACATCCAGCCGCCGTATCGCCCCGCGCAGGCTTTCACCGACTACCAGGACTACGTCGCCCAGGGCTACGAATTTTCGCTCACCGCCAATCCCACCGCCAACTGGCGCGTCAGCGTCAACGCCGGGGCGCAGGAAAATCAACAGAGCAACATCGGGCCGGTCCTGAAAAAATACTGGGCCGAGTATGAACCTCTCTTCCGCGCCTTCCCGAGCCGCGACCTCAACGGCAACGGCGTCATCGACGCCACGCTCCCCGGCACTCCGCAGGCGCAGATTGAAAAATTTCTCGACCGCACCGGCGGCGCTGAAGCCGGCCCCGCCGGCACCATTGGCGCCCTGCTCGATGCCTACGGCGCCGGCATCGGCCGCATCGCCGCCCTGAGCGGCGTCTCGACCACGAGCATCCCCAAATATACCGCCAACCTTGTCACCAACTACCGCTTCTCCGATGGCGCCCTGAAGGGCGTCGGCGTCGGCAGCAGCCTGAACTTCCGCAGTGCTCGCACCATCGGCTATCTCGCCACCACCGCGGGCCTCTCCCGGCCCGACGCGCCGATCAAGGGGGCCACCAATTGGGACACCGGCCTCTGGATCTCCTATGGCCGCACGATCAAACTCGCTACGTCGCGCCCGATCCGTTGGCGCATGCAGCTCAACGTCCGCAATGTCCTGGACGACCGCGATCTCGAGCCGATCAGCGGCCTCGACGACGGCACCGGCCAAGGTGTCGCCATCCGCTGGCGCGTGCCCGAGCCCCGCACCTTCGTCCTTAGCAACACACTGGAGTTTTGACCGGCCCGCCGAGTTCGGCTAACCTCCGAATGCGCATGAAAACGTTCCTTGCTCGGCCCTTCCCCGGGACTTTCCTGCACGGGACCGCCCGACCCGGGCGACGGCCCTTTCACCGACCAGCCTCCGTATCGTCGCAAGGTCCGTGCGCGCCTCACGCCGCTCCGGTTGCCCTCCTTGATCCGCGCCTGCCCCGGCATTCGGGCCGGGCCCTCTCTTCCGTCCCAACATGAAAACCGATTCCTTCGTCTCGAAGCTCGCTCGCGCGGCCATTTGCGTCTCCGCGCCGTTCGCCGGCATCGCCTCCGCCACCGAAACGATCTGGCGCCCCGTCCCCGACAAAATGATGACCTCGTGGGGCCGCGGTGTGCAGCCCGACAACGCCTGGCGCGAGTATCCACGCCCGCAGTTCGAACGCGCCGACTGGCAAAACCTCAACGGCCTCTGGGACTACGCCATCAGCGCAAAAGACGCGGCCGTGCCCGCGGTGTGGTCCGGCAAAATCCTCGTGCCCTACGCGGTCGAGTCCACGCTCTCGGGCGTGGGGCAGTTGCTCGCCCCCGACCAGGCCCTCTGGTATCGCCGGACACTCCGGCGCGGCCCCAAGGCCGGCCATCGCACGCTGCTGAACTTCGAAGCGGTCGATTACCGCTGCACCGTTTGGGTCAACGGCCAGTCCGTCGGCGAACACATCGGCGGCAACACACCCTTTACCTTCGACATCACCGCGGCGCTCACGTCCGGCGACAACGAAATCGTCGTGCGCGCCCTCGACGCCACCGGCGGGACCCAGCTCCGCGGCAAGCAGGTGCTCGAGCCCAAGGGCATCTGGTATACCCGCGTCTCCGGCATCTGGCAGACCGTGTGGGTGGAAGATGTTCCCGACCGCCATATCGCCGACGTAAAACTCACCCCCGCCATCCGTCCCGCCACCCTCACCGTCTCGCCGCGCCTTGCGGGCCCGGCCGTTCCCGGCGAAAAACTCCGCGTCACCGCTTCGCTGGGACAGAGAGAAATCGCCACGGCCGAAGGTTCGGGCGAACTGATGATCGCCATCCCGAACGCCCAACTCTGGTCGCCCGCTCATCCGACGCTCTACGATCTTAAACTTGAGCTCCTCGACGCCCAAGGACGCAGCGTCGACACCGTCAAATCCTACGCCGGCCTCCGCGAAGTCGGCCGGAAACGCGACGCGCAGGGCCATCTGCGCTTCACGCTCAACGGCGAGGAAATTTTCCACTGGGGTCCGCTCGACCAGGGCTGGTGGCCGGACGGCCTGCTCACACCGCCCTCCGACGCCGCGATGCGCTTCGACGTCGATTTCCTGAAACAGGCCGGGTTCAACCTGATTCGCAAACACATCAAAGTGGAGCCGCGACGCTTCTACTATCACTGCGACCGCGTCGGGATGATGCTCTGGCAGGATCAGGTCAGTGCCCGCCAGTCGCCCAAGTGGACGCGGCTGGCCCCCAACCCCGCCGAGGCCAACTGGACCGATGCCGAGCACGCCCAGTTCATGACCGAACTCCGCGCGATGATGGACGAATTGCACAACCAGCCGTGCATCGTGGTCTGGGTGCCCTTCAACGAAGCGTGGGGCCAGCATCGCACCCTGGAGGTGGGCCAATGGGTCGTCGCCCACGATCCGAGCCGCCTCGTAAACATCGCCAGCGGAGGCAATTTCTGGCCCGTCGGGCACATCGCCGACGACCACAAGTATCCGAACCCCGGATTTCCGCTCGAGGACGCGCGCTTCGCCGACTACGTCAAAGTCGTCGGCGAATTCGGCGGGCACGGCTGGCCCGTCGAGGGCCACCTGTGGAGCTCCGGCACCAAAAACTGGGGCTACGGGGGCCTGCCCAAAGACCAGGACGAATACCTCGCCCGCTACATGAAATCCCTCGACCTGCTCGTCGAGCTCAAGGCCCGGGGCATCTCGGCCGGCGTTTACACGCAAACGACCGACGTCGAAGGCGAGATCAACGGCCTCGTGACTTACGACCGCGCCGTCATCAAAACGTCCGCCGCGAAACTCGCCGAACTCCACCGCCGACTCGGCGTGGAAATCACCCGCTGACCTTCATTTTCGCCGGCGACCTCGGCTGGAGCGACACGACCCTCAACCAGCCGGGCGCCTTCGCCGAGATGCCCAACATCCAGCGCCTGGCCCGGCGCCGACTGCGTTTCACCCAGGCCTACGCTGCAAATCCGCTTTGCTCCCCCCGCTCGCGCGAGCATCCCAACCGGCCTCTCTCCTGCACGCATCGGCGTCACCGCTGCGCCCACCCCTACGCCGCAAGTCATCCTCGAAAAAAGCCCCGTTCAGAAAGCCGCACCCACCGCGAAAGTCCTCGTCGGCCGGAGCCTCCCGCGCTTCGCGATCAGCGACGGCACCGGGGCGAAAGCCTTCAACGCCGGGGGCTACGCCACCGGTCACCTCGGCCAATCGCACCTCCGGCCCGCGCCGGATTCGCCGCTCCAGCCAGGCTGCGAGGTCGATTTCCCTCATTGGCCCGGCCCCGGTCCGGCCGGCAGCTCCGTCGCCCCGTGGAAATTTCCCGCCGCGCTCAACGTCACGCGCACACCCGGCGAGCACGTCGCAGAACGTCGGCCCGACCGAAGAGACGATCAGCTTTATCAAGGCGCACCAGGACGCGGCGGCCGGACGTCAAAAATCAAAACTGCTCGTCAGCAGGAACACGCGGGGCTCGGGATACTGGAAAACCACCGGTGAACCGGCGGCGGAGAGTCCGCTCTGGGCGATGAGCGTGTCGTCGTTGAGGATGTTGCGGACGTTGAGGGACAGATTCCAGCGGACGCGTTTCTTGAAGAGGGTCGTCGCGTAGCCCAGCACGGCGTCGGTGTTCACGACGGAGCCGCCCATGATCGGCCGCGCCACGTCGGCGATCGTGATGCTCGAGCCCGTCGGGAAAAGCCCCGAGGTGCCGAGAATCGGATCGTTCGCCAGATCGGCCGTGGCCACCGTCTTGTCGCGGTAGCCGAGGATGCGGTCACCGCGGTAGCGCAGACTGCCGCCGAAACGGAAACCTTTCAGCACCCCGGTCTGGATGCGATACGAGCTCGTCACATTGCCGCGCCACTCGACCTCCTGGTTGTTGGCTTGACCTTCGCTCTCGCGGAGGAACGCCCAGCCGAGCGCGGAGCTGCGGATGTAGGCGAGGAGGTTTTCATTGGCATTGGTGGCCGAGTTGAAATGCAACTGGGTCGGACCGGTGCCGCTGCCGCGTTGGGGCGCGGCGACGTCGTTGGCGGCCGCGAGCCAATCCTTCAGGCGGTAGCCGATCACGCCGAACCAATCGGCCGCGATGTTGGCACTGCGCGTATTGTTCTTTGCGAGACTCGCACTGACGCTCCAGCCGCGCATGGGATTGGCGATGAGCCGGTATTCGATGCCCTTCGCGACGCGGTCCGACGCGTTGGCGTATTTGAGCGAGAAGGCGTTGCCGGCGGCGCCTTCGCTCGGCCAATTGCGGACGTCATCCTGCAGGAACAGGATCGGGCTGGACGTCGCGATACCGGCGTTCGTTCCGCCGATCACCGGTGCGCCCGTGGCGGCGGACTCGTAGCGCCCCCCGGATTTCACAAGGGTGTAGTTTTGCACCGATTTCTCGATGTGGATCGAGGTCCAACGGATATCGGTGCGGTCCATGCCGGAATTGCCGCCGACGGCGCTGGGGTTTGGCACGGTGATGCCGCCGCCGGAAACGCCGAGGTAGATGGACTCGTAGGCGTTGACGCGCAGGACGAGCTTGTTTTCGAGGAAGCGGAGCGAGAGACCGTATTCGCGCGTCGTGCCGTCGTCGAGCTGGGCTTCGTCACCGTTGGGTGATTTGCGCGTGAAGTCGGCGACGAAGGCCGAAGACGATTCGGTGTAGTGCAGGCTCGGGATCGCATTGCGGCCGAGCGGATGGAGCACGACGCCCTTCATCCGCGAACTGACGCTGTACTTGGTCGCGGCATCCAGGGAGTCGTATTCGCCGCCGCGGCTCAGCATCGCATCCCACGGCTCAAAACCCGCGTTGCCGACGGCCTGGCCAGTGCTGGGGAAAATCGTCGCGGCGCCGCTGCGGACCGGCTCTTCATACCGGCCAGTCGCGGCGTTGTAGCGCCGCGCCAACCGACCGCCCGCCCCGCCCTGCCCCACCCACGGCGCGAACGAAGCGTTCGAAAAGCGCTCGCCGACGGTGAGGTTGAGGCGACCCTGGAGGAAACTGCTCTGCATTCCCCACTGCATGGCGTCCTCCTTTTTTTTGCCGTTCGAGGTTTGTACCTGGGCGCCGTAGGGGTTGCTCATGCCGGAGTTGATCACGACATCTTTGCCGGCCGAGTCCTTGCCGATCACCCGGGTATCCCCTTCCCAGAGGTTGAACGGCGCCTCGACTTGAAACTGCCCGCGGCTGTTGTTCTGCGGCGTGTCGACGTAGAAGCGCGCGCGGAGCCGGCGGGTGTTGCGGATGCTGTCGTTGGCGGCGTTGGTCCCGGCCGGATAGGTGATGCCGTCAAATGTGTTGTCGGAAATGATACGGGCGTTGTTGTTGTTCTGCTGCACGCGCATGTTGACGCCGCCCGTATACATCACGGCGCCTTGGTGCGAACCGAGCCAGCGCCAGAGGCCGCCGCGCTTCTCCAAATCCTGGGCGAAGGCGACCTGCAGGCGGCGCTCCGTGCGGTGATTGCGCCACATGCTGCCGGTGATGTCGTCCTCGACGTAGTAGCGGCCGAGGTTGGGGTTCGGCGTGAGGCCATCCGGGAGAAAGCGGTTCAGCTCGACGCGCAGATCAGTGTTGTTGCCGGAGATGAAACTGAGTGACCGGGTATCGAAGACCTCGCGGTTGTAGCCACCCTCGACATAGACATCGCGCCACGGATTCAGCTCGAAAACCAAGCCATGGATGTTGCCGCGCCAGCGGCGCTGCATGGCATTGCCGATCACGCTTTGGTCGAGCGGATAGATCGCGGGGTCGACGATGCTCGGATCCTGCGTGCCCTCGAGCGGACGGCGTGACGTGACCGTGTTGGTCCAGTTGCGGATCGCGGTCGGCTGCGTGCCGTCGAGGTTAAAGACAACCGTGCCGGCGGAGGCGACGTTGTTGAAGCGCTCGGCGGAGCCGGCGAGATCGGCGCCCTGGGCGTTAAACGCCGCGTTGAATTGCGCCGCCGTGCTCGTGGGGGTGAGGCCGGCGTTGTTGAACGAGGGACGGCTCGCCGTCGACAGCCACGGGCTCACGCGGTCGGCCACGAGGGTGTTGGCGGCGTTGCGCTGTTTCGAATCGTAATGCTCGAGCCAACCGCGAATGGAGATGCGCTTGGTCGGCTGCACCAGGAGCGACGCGAAAAACCGGTCGGTCGTCGAACCGACGTCTTCGCGGTAATCGCGCTCGTTGGCGCGCAGGCCCGCAATGCGGAGGCCGAGCACGTCACGGACCAGCGGCTGGCTCACGTTGAGCGACGTGCGCAGGCTGCCGTTCGAGTCGGCGCGGAGCGTCGTGTTGCCGGAAAATTTCCGCAGGTCGGGCCGGTCGAACGCGACATCGTTGGTGCCGCCGGCGAAGCCGGCACCGAAGAGAATCGCGTTGGAACCGGAGACCAGCGTGAAGCGTTTGCCGGTATTGTAGGTGTCGAGCGGGACGTTGGTCTCGAAAAAATCGTGGGTGTTGTTCGAGCGACTGAGTCCGCGGGTGCGGCTGCCGTAAGCCGACGAAAAGACGCTGTTGGTGTTGGCGTCCGTGCCGGGCGAGAAATTCTCGTCGTTGGACTCGATGTTCATCGAGTAGCGCAGCGCCTCGTCGAGCGTGAGCGCACCGATGTCCTCGAGGAACTCGGAGGTCATCACGTCGATCTGCGATGCCACGTCGCGGAGTTCGCTCTTCAAGCGTGTGCCCCCGAGGGTGCTCGTCGCGGCATAACCGGTGTCGGAATGGGTGCTGACCGTGAAGGGGCTGAGCACGAGCGCTTCCTCCTGCGGCGTGATTTGACGGACCGGTGTCGGCGCAGGCGCAGCTGGGGCGACCTGGGCGTGCAGCCCGGCACTCGCGAACGCGGCGATGCAAAGCAGGCTGGTGAGCGAGCAAACGAATGAACGAAGGCGACGCAGGGGAAGGATGCGGTGGGTCATGGGGTAGGATCGAGGTTGGGACGAAACGTTGTCACGGCGAGCGCTTCTTTTGCGCCTGCCCGACCGCGACGGCCATCCCCGGTTTGGCGCGCTGCAGCGGTTGGCCGAAGACCGTTTGGGGTGCGCCCGGCTGTTTCCTCCGGATATCGAGTTCGCTGCGCCGTTCGACGAGACCGGGAGCCGTGGTGCGAATCGGCAGCGCGGTGGCGCAGCTCAACGGGGTCGCGGTGAGATATTGGGACCCGTGACGGAATCGAAGCCGTGGTTCTTCGCTTCGCCGGGGGCGCGAAGGTGGCGGACGGTGCGACGGACGGACCGGTGCGTGGAACACAGGAACGAACGCGAACGACAGCGAAGAGCATGAAGGCGGGTCCGGTCGCCCGGGGAGAGGCAAGCCACGTCGACGGGGCAGGCCGCGCGACATGCGAAACCTGACCCGACGAGTAAGGGCGACTGCGGCCGGACCTCCGGCTCCCCGGTTACGCCAGCACGCCCTTGACCACCTCCCCGTGGACGTCGGTGAGGCGGTAGTCGCGGCCCTGGAAACGATAGGTGAGACGCGTGTGGTCGAGGCCGAGCAAGTGCAGCGCGGTGGCGTTGAGGTCGTGGACGTGCACCGGGTCCTTGACGATGTTATAGCTAAAATCGTCCGTCTCACCGAGGACGTGACCGCGTTTCACGCCTGCGCCCGCCATCCAGATGCTGAAGCAGCGCGGGTGATGGTCGCGCCCGTAGTTGTCCTTCGTGAGCGTGCCCTGCGAATACACCGTGCGGCCAAACTCGCCGCCCCAGATCACGAGGGTGTCGTCGAGCAGCCCGCGTTCCTTCAGCTCAGCGAGCAACGCGGCTGTGGGCTGATCGGTGTCATAGCACTGGCTCTTGATCCCGCTCGGCAGGTTATTGTGCTGGTCCCAGCCGCGGTGATACAGCTGGATGAAACGCACGCCGCGCTCCGCCAGCCGGCGCGCGAGGATGCAGTTGGCCGCATACGTGCCGGGCTTTTTCGACTCGGGCCCGTAGCGCTCGAAAATATCCGCCGGTTCCTTCGACAAATCGGCGAGCTCCGGCACCGCCGCCTGCATCCGGAAGGCCATTTCATATTGGTCGATGCGCGCCTGCGTCTCGGGGTCCTGATCCGCGGCCAGCGTCAGGCGGTTCAACGCCGCGGTGTCGTCGAGCATCGCCCGGCGGCGCGCGGGGGTGATGCCCGGCGGATTCGAGAGGAACAATACCGGATCCCGGCCCGAACTGAACCGCACGCCCTGATGACGCGACGGCAGGAAACCGGAGCTCCACATGCGTTCGTGCAGCGGCTGGGCGTTAGTCGGGCCGCTGGGCCGCGAGATCATCGCCACGAACGCGGGCAGGTCGGCATTTTCGGAACCGAGCCCGTAGGCCACCCAGGAGCCAAACGCGGGCCGGCCGCCAAGCTGCGCACCCGTTTGCAGCAGCGTCATCGCCGGGTCGTGATTGATCGCCTCGGTGTGCATCGAGCGGATCACGCAGATTTCATCCGCGAACTTCGCCGTATGCGGCAGCAGTTCGCTCAGCCAAAGTCCCGACTTTCCGTGTTGCTGAAACCTGAACACCGACGGCGCGATCGGAAAACGCTTTTGGCCGGAGGTCATGCCCGTCAGCCGCTGTCCATCCCGGATCGAGGGGGGTAAATCGAGATCATACTGCGCGGCGAGGCCCGGTTTCGGATCGAATAAATCCAACTGCGACGGCGCACCCGCCTGGGTGAGCCAGATGATTCGCCGCGCCTTGGGGGCAAAGTGCGGCGCGGACGCGGCGGCGAACAACCGCGGGTTCAGCAACGACGCGAGCGCCGCGACCCCGAGGCCCGCGCTCGCGCGACCGAGGAAGTGACGACGGGAAATTCCGGGATGAATGATTTCAGCGTTCATTGGTTCAATCCTTCATGATCACGGCGTCGAGATTCAGCAGCGTGCTCGCGACGAGGGTGAACGCGGCGAGTTCGACGGGATCCAGCGTCGGATCGGACGCGGTTTCGCCCACGGCGATGAAGGCCGCGGCGGCCTCGCGGTCGTTGGCGAAATCAGCGTGGGCGCGATCGTGGGCGGCGTGGAGGAGCGCGAGCTCGGCGGTTTGCGGCGGGCGCGCGAGCAGCAGGCGGACGCCGTGCGTGAGTCTTGCCGCCGTGGTCCCGCCGCCCTCGCGCAGCATGCGCTGGGCGAGAAAGCGCGCGGCTTCGACATAGGTCGGGTCGTTCATCAGGTTGAGGGCCTGGAGCGGCGTGTTGGTGCGCGGCCGCCGCAGGGTGCAGGCTTCGCGAAACGGCGCATCGAAGAGCAGCATCGCGGGGTTGGGCACCGAGCGTTTCCAATACGTATAGAGACTGCGGCGATGGAGATCGTCGCCCTTGCCGGGCACGTAGACCGTGTAGCCGGTGCCCGCGGTGACTTGCTCATAGAGACCGGGCGGATGATAGGGTTTGACGGAGATTCCGCCGACTTTTCGCGCGAGCAGCCCGCTCGCCGCCAGCGCCTGGTCGCGGACGAACTCGGCTTGCAAGCGGAGACGCGGCGCGCGGGCCAGCAGGCGGTTCGCGGCATCGTGCTCGCGCAGGGCGAGCGTGAGTTTCGCGTTCTGGCGATACGTCGCGCTGGTCACCAGCAGCCGCAGCATGGCCTTCACATCCCAGCCGGTGCGGATGAATTCGGTCGCGAGCCAGTCGAGTAATTCGGGATGGCTCGGCAACTCACCCTGCGAACCGAAATCCTCGGAGGAGAGCACGAGGCCCGTGCCGAAGACCGACTGCCAATAGCGGTTCACCGTCACGCGCGCCGTCAGCGGATTCGCCGGGTCCACCAGCCAGCGCGCCAGCCCGAGGCGGTTGCGCGGTTGGTCGGCGGCGAGGGCGGGCAGCGCGGCAGGCGTCGCCGCTTCCACGCGTTCGCCGGGTTTGTCGTAGGCGCCGCGCATCAGGACAAAGGTCGGCCGAGGCTCCTTCATTTCCTCCATCACCAGCGCCGTCGGAATCTCCGCCTCGGCCGCGGAAATTTGCTTTTTCAACGCCGTCCGCCGGTCGCTCAACCCGCGGTGCGCGGGCTGCTGCGACTGCCAAAAAGCGATGAGCTGCCCGTGCTCGCCGGCGGTGCGTTGGGACGGTTCCTTCCGCGCGACGTCCGCGATCTTCGAGGGCGCGAGGATTTCCGTCTCCGCGGCGGTGACGCCTACGCGCCACCGTGACGGCCCGCCGGCATTTTCCACCGCCAGCTCGATTTGCAGCTCCGCAGGCTCGCCGTCGATGACGAGCGCCGGATCCAGTTCAAAGACCACGTGGTTGGGGCGCTCTGGCTTTAACGCAAGGTTGGTCCGCGTTCTGCGATCGTTGTCCAGCACCTTGGCCGCCTCGGTGGCGGCGACAGAATTACCTGCGGCGATGGCCCGCAGTTTGAGCGTCCGGTTTTTCGCGCCCGCCTGCGCGGGACGGATCACCTTCAACCCGCTCCATTGAAAACTCGCCGCTGCTGCCGATGTGGCACACTCGAATTGCAGCGCCGTGACGCGCCCGGCCGGCAGACGCACGCTGAACTTGATGGTGTTGGCCCGCGTCTCCTGCGGCCCGATGTCGACCGCGCGCGCCACCGCATCAATTTGTGGCGGCTGGTCACCACCGCTCGCGGTGAGCAGTTCGAGCGGTGCCCAAGCCACCGCCGTCGCGACCAACCGTTGCGCCCAGGCCTCGAGTGACGCCGCGATTTCTTCCCCGGGCGCCGCGAGTTGCTCGCTCACGGCGGCAAGCTGGGCGTTGAGCGCGCCGAGCTTTGCCTCGATTTCCGGCGCGGGCAGTTTTACCCAGGGCGGACTGTTCTGCCGGATCGTCGCGGAGTAAGTGCCCACGCCGAGTTCGGGAATGTTGTGGAAAAACGCCTTCAGCGCGTAGAAATCGCGCTGCGTGAATGGATCGAACTTGTGATCGTGACACCGCGTGCAGCTGAACGTCTGGCCGAGCCACACCGCGGCCGTCGTCTCGACGCGGTCGGCGGTGTATTCGGCCAGAAATTCCTCCGCGATGATCCCGCCCTCTTCGTTCATCATGTGGTTCCGGTGAAAACCCGTCGCGATGCGCTGCGCGAGCGTCGCATTCGGCAACAGGTCACCCGCCAGTTGATCAATCGTGAACTGATCGAAGAGCTGGTTGCGGTTGAACGCGCCGATCACCCAGTCGCGCCACGCGGACATCTCGCGGTCGCGGTCCACCTGATAACCGTTGGTGTCGGCGAAACGGGCCGCGTCGAGCCAATCCACCGCCATGCGTTCGCCGTAGTGCGGCGAGGCCAGCAGGCGGTCCACGACGTTTTCATAGGCGGTCGGCGAGCGGTCGGCGATGAACGCGTCGACCTCTTCGACCGACGGGGGCAGGCCCGTGAGATCGAGCGACACACGGCGGATGAGCGTGGCGCGATCCGCCTCCGGCGCGGGCGACAGCTTTTCCTCCTCCAAGCGGGCGAGGATGAAATGATCCACCGGATTGCGCGGCCAGGCCTTTTGCCGCAACGCCGGCAGTGGCGGGCGAGCCGGTGGCGTATACGCCCAGTGGGTCTCATACGGTGCGCCTTGGGCGACCCAGCGTTTGATCAGCTCCTTTTGCGCGGGTGGAATCGTCTTGTGCGACTCGGGTGGTGGCATCACGTCCGCTTCGTCCGTCGCAAAGAGCCGGCGGATGATTTCGCTCTCCTCCGGTTTGCCGGGAACGATGGGAATCTCGCCGGACTTCGCCGGTTTGAGCGCCTCCTCGCGCCGGTCGAGCCGGAGCAGTGCCTTGCGGGCCTGGGCATCGGGCCCGTGACAGGCGAAGCACGTGTCCGATAAAATCGGCCGGATGTCGCGGTTGAATTTTACTTCGGATGGGCCGGTTCGCGTTGGCGCCGGCGCGGCAGTCCCTGCGAGTGTGGCCAGCAGGGGCAGCAAGGCGAAAAGAGCGGAGCGGTGGGGCTTCATGCAGCGTGGGGTGATTCGTGCGGGCGAAGGCTGCGGCAAGCCAAGGCCGAAACGCGATCCCGAATCGGTCCGTCGTCAGCCCCTGCCCGCAGGTCGGCGCCGAACCTCCCACTTCTCTCGGGCCCACTGCCAGGTAGCCGAAGGTTCGAGGGGATCGAATCCGGGAGGGAGGATTATTTCCCGGGGCGGATCTACGGCGGAGGCGTTACCAAACTCATCCTTCGGGTGGGTTTGTCCTCTTTCCTCAGGGTCTCGCGGCGACGGGTAAATTCGGCGGAGGCCGCAGCCTTGGCGACGCGGTTTTTTGTCTCATCGGGATCCGCCCCGCGGTCGCGAACTCACTCATGACTTTCACCCCGCGCCACCTCATCCGGAATGCGCCCGGGCCCGAAAAACATCCCGGCCGTCCTCGCGCGGGAAAATTATTACCGTACCCGTCTGGCGCGGATTTGGAATGCGCACTATCGTTCGGACGCCTGAGACAACGCATTGCCGCCGATGAAATCATTCGGTGCATCCCGAGCGTCCTCCTTGGTCGCTTCGTTGGTCCCCACCGGGATCGCTGGGGGCCATGGTCATCAGCGAACGCGCGCGCTCCGCTGGGTGCGGGAGTGTGCGATCACTCTGCGGGTCCGACTCCGACACGTATTTTTCGGCGTCCAGCCGACGCGGATGAATTCGGCCGATCCGTTTCAGCCGCATGGAGACCGCACCGCACCCTCTGCCGGGAACCCGCGCCCCGGACTCACCGCGTGGCTGCTCGCCGCGGTGCTTCTCTTCGCCGGATGTTCGGCGCCGCCGCTTCCCCCGCCATCCTTGGTTTCTTCTCCGGCGGGCCATAATCCCGAAAAAATCGCACTCGCCTTCAGCGCGGCCTGTCCGCCGTTGCTCGTTGCGCAAACCGCGTCGTCCATCCCCACGGCGATCGGACACGGCGTGGCTAATGGAGGGCTCGACCCTTCGCGGATCCTGCCGATCGGCCTGATCGCCGCGCCCGCGCTGGCCGCCACCGGAGGCTTGGGGGGCGCCATCCCAGGTGTCGCGGATGCGGAACTCGCCCCGGCGATGGTCGCTTGGCCTTCGGCGGAAACCGAGGCGCGTGTGCGGGAACACGTCACGCGCATCCTGCGGGGTCGCATGCCCGCCAGCGCCGGCGCCCCGCTTCAACCCCTCGCCGCTTGGATGAACCCGCTTGTTCCCCGCCCGCTCGTCGCGCGTCTCGCGCCGTCCGCCCGCGTTTCACCCGCACCCGCCACATCTTGACTCGCTCCCGCCATGAAAACCCTCCGGTTCGCTTCCTTGCTCTTCGCCGGCCTCGTCCCGGCGTCCGCCCAAACCTCCTACACGGTCACCGATCTCGGCACGCTGCCGGGCCTCGCTCACAGCTACGCCGCCGCCCTGAACGCGACGGGCCAGATCACGGGTTCCGCCCACGCAGCCAACGGTGAAACCGCCCGTGCGTTCCTCTACTCCGCCGGCCAACTGACCGACCTCGGCACCTTGCCGGGCGGCACGATCAGTTTTGGCTACGGGCTCAACGCCGCCGGACAGGTCGTCGGCGGCGCCGTCACGGCGGCCCGCGAAGGGCGCGCGTTTCTCCATGCGGGCGGCGTCATGACCGCGCTGGGCACTTTGGGCGGCGACTACAGCTGGGCCTCCGCCATCAACGCCGCGGGCCAAATCGCCGGCGAATCGACGCTCACCGCCCGCGGAAATTTCCACGCGTTCCTTTACTCCGGCGGACGCATGACGGATCTCGGCACGCTGGGCGGCGCCTACAGCTCGGCCAAAGCCATCAACGACTCCGGCCAGGTCGCCGGTCAGTCGGAAACCGGCGCGGCGTTTAACCCGCTTCACGCGTTTCTCTACACCGGCGGGCGCATGACGGATCTGGGCACGCTCGGCGGCAACGGCAGCTGGGCCAACGCCCTCAACAACTCCGCGCACGTGGTCGGCGCCTCCTACCTCAGCAGCACCGGCAGTCCGGTTCCCCTCTACGACCAGCACGCGTTTCTCCACGCCGACGGCCGCATGACCGATCTCGGCACGCTTGAGCCCTACGGCAGCAGCGAGGCCAACGCCATCAACGCATCCGGGCAGATTGTCGGCGAAGTCTTTCACCTCTACGAAAGCAACGACCCCGACAGCACCGGCCAACGCGCCTTCCTCTACGCCGGAGGCAGGATGACGGATCTCAACCGGCTCCTCAGCGGTGGCCGCGGCTGGACGCTGCTGCAGGCCACGGCCATCAACGACGCCGGGCTCATCGCCGGCTTCGGCCTCAATCCCGCCGGCGAGCGTCACGCCTTTCTCCTTACACCCAGCTCGCTGCCGCCCGACCCGGTGTGGCCGACGATCTTGCGCGCACCGGTCAGCCAGCACGTGGCGCCCGGCGGGACCGTGACGTTTGCGGTCGCCGCCATCGGCGGCGATCTCGGCTACCAGTGGAAGAAGGACGGGGTCCCGCTGCCGGGCGCGACGGACGCGACCTACACGATCGCAAGCGCCGCCCCGGCCTCCATGGGCTTCTATTCGGTCGTCGTAAAAAATCCCGCCGGCGCGCCCGAATCCGACATCGCCATTCTCACCGTCGCCGCCGGCCGCCCCGGCCGGCTGGTCAACCTCTCCACCCGCGGCTTCGTGCCGGTCGGCGGCGACCTCACCGTCGGATTCGTCATTCGTGACGGCAGCCCGAAATCCCTGCTCGTGCGCGCGGTCGGCCCGACGCTCGGCGCCTTCGGCGTTGCCGGCGCCCTCGCCGACCCCCGTCTCGACCTGATCCCCTCGAACGTCTTCGCCGCCACCCAATCGAACGAGGACTGGGCCGGCGGCCCCGCGCTGGCGGGCGCCTTCGCGGACGCCGGAGCGTTTGCGCTGCCGGCCGGATCGAAGGATGCCGCCCTGCTCGCGACGCTGGCTCCGGCCAGCTTTACGGCTCGTATCACCACCGGCCTCACCGGCAGCGGCGGCCTCGCCTTGGCCGAGGTCTATGATCGCGACGGCGCCGGCACCGCCGGCCGGCTGATCAATCTCTCCACCCGCGGCTTCGTGGGCACCGGCCCCAACGCCTTGGTGCCCGGCTTCGTCATCGGCGGCATCGCCCCCAAGTCCCTGCTCATCCGCGCCGTCGGCCCCGGCCTCGCCCCGTTCGGGGTGCCGGGCTGGCTCACCGATCCCCAACTCGCGGTCGTCCCCCTCGGTCAGTCCTTCACCGTTGCGCGCAACGATACCTGGGACGTCTCCGCCGCCTCCGTCTTCGCCCAGGTGGGCGCGTTCGCCCTCCCGTTTGGCAGCAATGATGCGGCCCTGGTGGTCCGCCTGCCGCCCGGTGCCTACACGGTGACCGTCTCCGGGGCCGACCACACCACCGGCATCGCCCTCGTGGAAATTTACGATCTCGATCCATGACCGGAGCCGGCGATCGCCGCACCGCGCTGGTGGCCGGTTGATCCCCGCCGCCGGCGCCCGGCACGAAGCGGGTGCAGCTGGCCCGCTTCGCGCCCCCACCGCCCGGACATCCGCCGTTCAACCGGCCTTCGCGCCGCTTGGGCGGGGTCAAAATGGTTGCACCCTCCGCCGCCAGCGGACGACACTTTCCCCTCCTCTCCATGAGCCTACGCCCCTCCGCCCTCGCCTTGCTGTTCGCAATCTTTGCCGGCGTGCTCGCCGCCGCCGTCCCCGCGAAACCCCACATCCTCTTCGTCCTCTCCGACGACCACAGCTATCCGTTCCTCAGCTGCTACGGCGACCCCAACGTCCGCACGCCCACCCTCGATCAGCTCGCAGCCGAGGGCATGAAATTCCACCGCCTGTTCACTGTTGCGCCCCAGTGCGTGCCGTCCCGCGCCGGCTATCTCACGGGCCGCTCCGCCGTCGCCGCCCGCATGACCCGCTTCTCTTCACCGCTGCCGCGCGACGAAATTACGTTCCCCGAAATCCTCCGCGAAAAAGCCGGCTACTACACGGGCATCGGCGGGCGCCCGTATCACCTCGACGGATCTGGCGCCAACAGCGGCGCGACCAACACCCGCCTCATCGCCGAGCACGGGATGAAGACCTTCGAGAAACGCGTCGACTACCTCCGCACCGGGTCCGACGCGCAGGCGGTCGAGCAGATGCGTGAGTTCCTCGATCAAAAGCCCAAGGACAAGCCGTTCTGCTTCTGGCTCAATTTCAGCGATCCCCATCACCCGTGGACGCCCCCGGCCGCCGACCGCCCTGATCCCGCCTCGCTCCAGCTCCCCGCCCACTGGCCCGATCTGCCCGGCCTGCGCGAGCAACTCGCCGACTATTGCGGCGAAGTGAACCGCGTCGACCGCAGCATGAAGGCCGTCCTCGACCTGCTCGCCGAGCGCGGCTTTGCCCGCGACACCCTCGTCGTCTTCGCCGGCGACAACGGCGCTGCGCTCCCCCACGGCAAAGGCTCCCTCTACGATCCCGGTTGCAACGTCCCGCTCGTGATCCGCTGGCCCGGCGTCGTGCGGCCCGGCGGCGACTCCCGTACGTTGCTCAGCGGCGAAGATCTTGCCCCCACGCTCCTCGCCGCCGGCGGCCTCGCTCCCGGCGCAAAGATGACCGGCCACAATTTCCTCCCGCTCCTCCAGGGCGAAACCTACGTCCCCCGTAAACATATCTTCGCCGAACGCGGCCCCCACGGCACCGCCCCCGTGACCGTCGCGATGCGCAACAGTGGCTACGATCTCTCGCGCAGCGTCCGCAGTGACCGCTACAAGTTCATTTATAACTGCACGCCGTGGCTCGCCTACTCGCCCGTCGATTCCGCCGGCGGCGCCGGCTGGACGCAGATGACCGCCGCCAACGCGCAGGGCAAACTCTCCGCCGGCCTGCGCACCACCTACTTCACCACCCCGCGCCCCGTCTACGAACTCTACGATCTCACCGCCGATCCCTCCGAACTCCAAAACCTCAGCGGCCAGGCCGCCCTGCACCCGGTGGAACTCGAACTTCGCACGGCCCTCGCGGAGAAAATGATCGTCGATTTCGATTATCTCCCGCTCCCCGATCTCCTCGATCGCGATCCCACCGGTGGCAAAGCCGCCAAGAAGAAGCGCTGAACTTATCCCATGCAACGACTCCTCGCTCTCGCCCTGCTCCTCGCGTTCGCCCGCCTCCTCGCCGCCGACGCGCCTCGCCCCAACTTCGTCCTCATCAACATCGACGACCTCGGCTATCGCGAAATCGGCGCCTTCGGTTCCCCCCATCGCACGCCCGCCCTCGACCGTATGGCCGCCGAAGGCCGCAAACTCACGAGCCACTACGCCGCCCCCGTCTGCTCTCCCTCGCGCGCCGCGCTCATGACGGGGTCTTACCCGAAACGCGCGCTCCCGCTTCCGCACGTCCTGTTCCCGAACGCCGCCGTCGGTCTCCACCCCGACGAGCATACCATTGCCGACGTCCTCCACGCCGCCGGCTACACAACCGCCGCCATCGGCAAGTGGCATCTCGGCGACCAGCCCGAATTCCTCCCGCGTCGCCAGGGCTTCGACTACTATTTCGGTCTGCCTTATTCGAACGACATGGGCCCGGCTGCCGACGGTACCAAGAGCAATTTCGGCAAACAGCCCAATGCCGCCCAAGCCACCAAAGCGAAAACCGCCGTTCCGAAGAAAGCCGCCGCGCCCGCCGCGGACGATGGCATCGGCATCCGCAGCGGCGTGCAGCCTCCGCTCGCTTTGATCGAAAACGAAACGGTGATCGGCCGGATTCGGGCCGAGGATCAGGTTCCGCTCGTTCGCCGCTACACCGAAAAAACCGTTTCCTTCATCCGCGACGCCAAGGCGAAAGACCGCCCGTTCTTCATCTACCTCGCCCATAACGCCGTTCATTTCCCCCTCTATCCGTCCGAGAAATTCCGCGGCTCCTCGCCCAACGGTCTCCTCGGCGACTGGGTGCAGGAAGTGGACTGGAGCGTCGGCCAGGTGCTCGACGCGCTCCGCGAAATGAAACTCGACCGCACCACCCTCGTGCTCTTCGTCTCCGACAACGGCGGTCCCACGCAACAGGGCGCCAACAACGGCGCGCTCCGCGGCAGCAAGGGCTCGACGCTCGAAGGGGGCATCCGCGTCCCCGGCCTCGCCTGGTGGCCCGGGAAAATTCCCGCCGGCACGTCGACCGATGCCATCACCACGATGATGGACGTCCTCCCGACCTTCGCGAAACTCGCCCGCGCCCCGCTCGCCGCCGACCGCAAGATCGACGGCGTCGACCTCTGGCCGATTCTCGTCGGCGCTCCCGCCCTCCCGCCGCGCAGCGAATTCCTCTATCACCGCGGCCTGCTGCTCGAAGCCGTCCGCTCCGGTCCGTGGAAACTCCATCTCGCGAAAAACGAACTGTACCACCTGACCTCCGACATCGGCGAGGCCACCGACGTCTCCGGCCAACATCCCGAAATCGTCGCCCGCCTCACCGCGATCGCCGACGCCTCGAAGGCGGACCTCGGCCGTGACGGCATCGGCCCTGGCGTTCGCGCCCTCGGCCGCGTCGCCCAGCCCAAACCCCTCATCGCCCTCGACGGCACCGTTCGCGCGGACGTCGCCGGCCCGCAGAAGAGTTTCCCCTAACCCGCCTATTACTCACCCCAATTGATTAAACGCTTGGCCGAGCCGGCCCGGTGCCAAGCCCACCGCGCACACAGAGCCGGCAAGGAGTTTGGCTCCGGGTCCTCGGTTCGGGTCTCTGGGCGCGCGGTGAAAAATACTTTCTTCAGGCAAGGGTGAGTGATGCCGGCTCAACCGCGCATCCTCCCGCCCGCGCCCGGCGTCTTGCCCGCCACGCTCCCACCCGTGAAACCGTCGCCTTCACGTGCGGCGGGCGCGACGCCGGGCATCTCCCCACCGTCCGAGATTTCCACGCCGCCCGCCTCGCCGCCGGCATCGACCACACCTATCGCGAGGTCGCAGGCCTCGCCCAGGAGCACGACAAACTCGTGACGCTGTATCGCACGACGTGGTTCGACGACCACACCGATTCCTTCCGCCGCGCCGGCGCCCAGCCATCGTTCGCCGCCCCGCCTCGCCAACAACCCCAGGCCGCCCCGCGGCGCCCGACCGCCCGCTGCGGATGCCACGCGTGGCCCAGCGCTGTCTCCAAAGCGCTTTCGAGGTGACACCGATTGGTTCTGCGGGCCAACGCCCCAACCAATTCCAGCCCGGGCCAACGGCCCGAGGCCGAGGGCTGTCTCCAAAGCGCTTTCGAGATGACACCGATTGGTTCTGCGGGCCAACGGCCCAACCCCATTCCAGGCTGGGCCAACGGCCGAGGGCTGTCTCCAAAGCGCTTTCAAGATGACACCGATTGATTCTGCGGGCCAACGGCCCAACCCCATTCCAGCCTGGGCCAACGGCCCGAGGCCGAGGGCTGTCTCCAAAGCGCTTTCGAGATGACACCGATTGGTTCTGCGGGCCAACGGCCCAACCCCATTCCAGCCTGGGCCAACGGCCCAGGGTCATGGGCTAGCTTCAAAGGGAGGGCTGAAAGCCCGGTCCATTCCGAGGGGGGGCGGGCCTTCCGTCCTCCGCCTGGCTGCCGGCGATCTCTTGGGGCGTTGCCCGAGGCTTTGACGGCCCCGCGCCGTTGGCGCTCCGATGGCCCAGCGTGAGGCTCATCCTGAAAGCGATTGGGCATGACCCTCGTTGGTTCCCGGGTGCGCCACCCCAAATTCCCCGGCATTTTCTCCACTCCGCCATTCCCCCGGCGCTCCGTTTCCCCCACGTTAACCGCCTTCTCATGCACTACCGCCCACTCGGCCCCACCGGCCTCAAGGTCTCCGTCCTCAGTTTCGGCGCCTCCTCGCTCGGCGGCGTCTTCCGCGCCACCGACGACACCGAGGCCATCCACACGGTCCACACCGCCCTCGACCTCGGGATGAATTTCATCGACGTGGCTCCTTATTACGGTGCCACCAAAGCCGAGACCGTCCTCGGTCGTGCGCTCCGGGGCATCGCCCGCGATCGCTACCTCCTCGCGACCAAGGTGGGTCAATACGGCGACGGCGAGTTCGACTTTTCCGCCGCGCGCGTCACCCGCTCCCTCGACGAAAGCTGCGCCCGTCTCGGCGTCGACCACATC
>JBIKOK010000304.1:0-7091 GCA_044358025.1 Opitutaceae bacterium | reverse complement strand
GCATGGCGTGACGAACGTCTATCAGGTGCGGCGGCGTTGCAACAGGGTGACGCACAGGAGGAGACCAAAGGAGAGGGCCAGCAAAACGGCGGCGAAAGCGTGGGCCTGAGGGTAGGCGAGTTTCTGGACTTCGTCGTAGAGGGCGATGCTGGCGACTTTGGTGACGCCGGGAATGGAACCGCCGATCATGAGCACGACGCCGAATTCGCCGAGCGTGTGCGCGAAGCCGAGCGTAAGGCCGGCGGCGATACCACGCCAGGCGAGGGGGGCGTGGAGGCGCACGAAGACCCGCGTGGGCGAGGCGCCGAGCGCCGTGCCGGCATCGAGGAGTTCGCGGGGAACGGCGCGGAGCGCGGCTTGAAACGGCTGCACGGCGAACGGCAGCGAGTAAAAAACGGAGGCGATGACGAGGCCGGTGAAGGTGAACGCGAGCGGAGCGCCGGTGGCGTCGCGCCACCAACTGCCGGGTGGATGGTGGGGTGAAAATGCGACGAGCAGATAGAAGCCGATGACCGTGGGAGGGAGGACGATGGGGAGGGCGACGAGAGTTTCGACGAAAGGGGCGACCCGGGAGCGTGTGGTATTGATCCAGTGGGCGAGCGGTAAACCGAGCAGGCCGAGGATGAGCGTGGTGATCGCGGCGAGACGGAGGGTGAGCCAGAGCGATTGCCAGAGCGGTGGCGGGAGACCGAGGAAGGTGGTGGCGGAGTCGGGCAAGGCGGGCGGAGAGGCGGAAACGCTCAACGTTTAACGCTGAACGCTCAACGCTCAAGTGGGCGGTGCCGCAGCTACCGGAGGTGCGATCAAGGCGTGGCTTCGGCCGGAAGCTGGAAACCGAAACGGTGGAAGATCGTGCGGGCGGAGGGGGAGCTTAGGAAAGCGAGATAGCGGACGGCGGCGGGGTTGGCGGCGCCGCGGGTAGTGAGGACGGCGGCTTGTTCGAGGGGTGCGTGGAGCGAGACGGGAATTTCCAGCCACCGGCCGGGCTCGCGGAGGTGGGGCGAGAGGACGAGCGAAAAGGCGACGAGGCCGGCGTCGGCGTGGCCCGTTTGGACGAACTGGGCGGTTTGGGCGATGTTTTCGCCGAGGACGAGTTTGGGCGCTGCGTCCGCTGAGAGGCCGAGCTGGTCGAGGGTTTGTTGAGCGGCGCGGCCGTAAGGGGCGTGGGCGGGATTCGCGATGGCTAATTTTTTCACGCGCGGGTCGCGAAGGGTCGTGGCGAGATCGGTGAGGGCGAGATCGGTGCGCGTGGTCCAGAGCACGAGGCGGCCGATGGCGTAGGGTGTGAGGCTCGCGGGATCGGCGAGGCGGGCATCGATCAAGGCGCGCGGATAACTGAGATCGGCCGAGAGGAACAGATCGTAGGGCGCGCCGTTTTTGATTTGGGCGAAGAAATTTCCGGAGGAACCGGTGGCGACGGTGAGGGTGGTCGGATTTTCGGTTTTGGATTTCGGATTTTCGATTTGGAGAAAGGCGGCGTTGAGGTCGTCGAGGCAGGAGATGAGGTCACTGGCGGCGGCGAGGGAGACGGTGGGAGCGGCGCCAAGGACCAAGGACCAAGGCGAGGAGGAAGCGAAAGGGAGGGCGAGTCACGGTTTGACGGGAATCGAGATGATCTCGATGGAGGTGACCATCCGAGCCCAGCGGGCCCCGCGGGAGCCGCCGGGAGCAACGAGACGGAACGGGGCAGCGGTGGCGGGTGGCGCGGCGCCGTCCTCGCGGTCAGCAAGGAGGAGGGTGCGGGTGCTGAACGCGGAGTCGAAGTCGGCGAGGTAGAAGAGGACGGCGTAGTCGTCTTTGGTGCGGACTAGGACGCCGAGGGCGAGGGCCGGGCCGCGCATTTTGTCGCCGAGCGGGGCGCCGACCCGCGTGAGGAGTTCGCGCACCGTGACGCCGGAATAAAGGCGTTCTTTGTTTTCGTGGGTTTCGATCGCGCGCAGCTCGGTGCGCGGAAGCGCGGCGAATTCGGCGGCGGTGAGGGTGAGGGTTTGGGCGGGGCCGGCGAGGCGGAGAATAGGGACGTCGGCGGCGAGGGCGGAGGTGGCGGAGAAAAGGACCAAGGCCCAACAACCAAGACCCAAGGCGAGCAGGAATGGGCGGCGGCGGCGCATGGGACGAGGCAAGAGTATCGTTATATTTTGTAAAATATAACGGTGATCGGGCGACGAAGGACAGTCGCAAAGATTGTCCCCGAAGCTGAGGCGAGTCTCCGCGGGTGGCTGTTATTTCCGCGGAGGGGCAGAGGGAGCGTGGCGCTCCAGCCATTGAGCGAGCCAGCGTTCTTCGACGACGCCGCTGTGGGCAACGGGGGTGTGCGCGGCGTCGAAGAAATAGGTGCGGGGGAGTTCGCCGGTCCAGGTGCGGTCGACGGAGTAGCGAAGACGCTCAGCGGAATCGTCGTCGAATTGCCAGAGTGCGATGCGGCCGAGGCGGTAGTTGGCGAGGAAGCGGAGCACTTGCGGGCGCATTTCCGGAGGGTCGGCGGCGACGAGGATGATCGCGAGGTGCGGGTGTTTCCGATGCACTTCCGTGATGAGCATCGTCTCTTCGCGGCACGGCTCGCAGGTGACGGACCAGAGGGCGAGAATGAAGGGGCGGCCGGCGTGGGCTTGCTTGATGGCGGCGAGGCTGCGGGCGCCGAAGGGGCGGATTTCGAGGGGCGCGGGGGCGGCGGTCGCGAGGAACGCGGCCGCGGCGAGCGCGAGGAGGGAGAGGAGGAGGCGGGGGGCGTTCATTCCGGGATGAGCGTGACGGTGCGGGAAGCGGCCTGCGTGTTCCAGAACACGTAGAAACGATCGCCTGAGGTG
The DNA here is from genome assembly GCA_044358025.1 of Opitutaceae bacterium. GTDB lineage: Bacteria > Verrucomicrobiota > Verrucomicrobiia > Opitutales > Opitutaceae > GAS368. The sequence continues at coordinate 4,284 of JBIKOK010000304.1, read as the reverse complement.
AGCACGCGGGGGTGGTCGGAGGCGGCGGGGGTCGAGGCGAGTTCGACCTCGCGCCAGCGGTCGCCGCCATCGGAGGAGAGGAGGGCGCGGAGGCGGGTTTTCTCGCCGTCGAATTCTTTCCATGCGATGGCGACGCGGTCGCCGAGGACGGCGAGGTCGGCGTGCGCGGCGGTGTCGCCGCCGATGCGGCGGCGGGCTTCGGCGCCGTCGGCGAGGAGGCGACTATAGAAGATGCCCTGGTTTTGCGGGGTGGCGCTGAACCAGACGGCGTGGAGGCGTTGGCGGGAATCTTCGGCGACGGCGGGGCCGTGGTGCGGACAGGCGTCGATTTTCCAGTCTTCGAATGACACGCGGCGCACGGGGCCGGCTTGGCCGGTGGGGGAGATGCGGGCGAGGGCGTGGTCGCGGACGTTGGGCGCGAAGATGTGGCGCCAAAGGGCGGTGAGGCTGCCATCGGCGTGGGGGACGAGGGCGATGCGGCAGCACTCGCAACTATGGTCGGCGAGTTTGGTGTCGTCGCGGAACGTCCCGCCGCGGTCGTCGGAGAGCGCGAAGTAAATCGCGGCGCCACGGTAGGGCGGAGCCTTCGCGGCGACGGCGGCGGCGAGGTCGCGTTTGTCGATCCACGCGACGACGACCTGGCCGCGGGCGCTCACGGCGAGGGCGTCGAAGCGGTGGGTAATTTCCTGGCGGTCGCGGTGGACGACGAACGGAGCGGAGAAGGTGCGTCCGCCGTCGAGGGAGCGGGCGAACTTGATCTCGCCGGTGTAGGGCTTCGCGAGCGGCTTGGTCCACGTGACGTAGATTTCGCTGGCGGGGCCGAGCGCGATTTTCGGGCGGGCGTCACCGCCCGTGTCGGTGGGCTCGGGGGTGGGCGTGACGAGCACGGGGTTGAGCCACGTGCGGCCGCGGTCCTCGGAGCGGCTGACGGCGATGTGGCCGCTGACTTTGTGCACAGCCCAGAGCACGCCCATGGCATCGAAGGCGGCTTGGGCGCCGAGTTCGCTTTGTGCAGAGCGAGCGCCGCCCTTGGCGGATTTGCCGCCGTGGGCGTGGGCAGGGGCGGGGGCGGGCGATTCTGCGGCGGCGAGGGAGGCGGGCGCGAGGAGCGCGAGGGCGAGTGAGGGGAGGAGGGAGCGGCGCATGGCGGTTTGTTTTACCAGCGGAGTTCGACGCCGCCGTAGAAAGCGCGGGGGAGGCCGGGGGTGAACACGGGGGTATTCGACGAGACGGAGGCGGTGTCGGCAAACCGTTTGTCGGCGGCGTTCATCACGCGCGCGAAGAGTCCGAGGTGTTTGGTGAGGGAGTAGCTGGCGCGGACGTTGAGGAGATCGTGGCCGGGGTATTTGCCAAAGTTCGGGGAGTTGCTCGCCTCGAGCCAGTAGTCGCCGATGCGGACCCACTCGAGTTGCAGGAGGGCGATCGAGAGGGGGCGCCAGGTGAGGCGGGTGTTGGTCATGACGCGGGGGGCGGTTTCCATTTCCTTGCCGCTAAGGCTGCCGGTGGCGGTGACCCAATCGGCGTAACGGTGGCGCGCATACGAGAGGGCGGAGTCGAGGCGAAGCTGCGCGCCGAGCCGGACGCCGAGGCCGGCTTCGAGGCCGCGGTGCTCGGTGCGGCCGGCGTTGACGTTGGTGCTGATGTTGGTGGCGAGGTCGCGCTGGCTGACGAGGTCGTCTTTCTTGGTGAGGTCGTAGGCGACGAAGTTGTAGTTGAGCGGGCCGAGGTCGCCGCGGAGGCCGAGCTCGATTTGCTGGGCGCGGATGGGTTTGAGGGCGAGGGCGAGGCGGGCGCGGTTGAGGGCGTTGGTGGCGTTGGTGTCGTTGCCGGCGCGGTAGAGCTGGCCCTCGGAAGGAGCGCGGAAGCCGAAGTTGTAGGAGGTGTAGAGATGAGTGTGCGGTGTGAGCGCGTAGGTGGCGCCGAGCTTGGGGCTGAGGCGCGAGAACGTGGACTCGTTGTTGGCGAGCTGGCCGTAGAAGCGGGTCGCGCCGTTGACGTTGGCGGAGACGGTGCCGGCGGAGAGGTGGTTGTTTTGGTCGAAGCCCAGCGTGTCGTAGCGGAGACCGGCGGTGACGCGGAGTTGGGACGTCGGCGAGAACTCGGTGTGGACGTAGGGCGCGAGGCTGCGGAACGTCACGTGATAATCGTAGATGCGCGTGCCGAGCGTGTAGGCGCTGTAAACGGTGTTGGCGCCGGTGCCGGTGCGGGTGACGAGGAGGTTGGTCTCGGTGCGGGAGCCGGGGCTGTAGTCGAAGTCGAGGCCGGCGATGACGCGGGCGCGGAGGGCGGAGAAGTTTTTCCGCCACTTCGAGAGAACGCCGTAGGAGACGTTGTGCGACTGATCGATGCGGGGATCGGAGCTGAGGTTGAAAGAGGCGAGGAGCTCCATGGAGTTGTCGCGGAAGTAGGGGATCACGGAGACGAGGCCGGTGCCGAGCTGGCGCTCGTATTCGACGGAGATGCGCGCGGCGGTGACTTTGCGATAGGCGACGGAGAAATTATTGCGCGTGGGGTCGTTGACGTAGTCGGCGTAGGGCAAGGCGGAGTTGGCGCCGGTCTGCTGATCGATGTCGGACACGCCGACGATGGTTTTGATGACGGTGTCGCGGTCGAGGCGCTGGTCGTAGCGGAGGTTGGCGCTCTTCCGATCGTAGCCGGTGCGGAAGCGCCACCCGTCGGTGTGGGTGGCGTTGAGATCGAGCTGGACGCCGCCGTTTTCGCCGAGGGGAGTGCCGGCGCTGCCGAGGAAACGCCACGTGCCGAAGGCGCCGAACTCGCTGTTGAGGCTGGCGCCCGCGGGGCCGGAGGGAGCGTGGGAGAGGATGTTGACGATGCCGCCGATGGCGTCGGAGCCGTGGAGGGCGGTGCCGGGGCCGCGGACGACTTCGATGCCGCCGGCCATGGGGATGTTTACCTCGTAGAGGGCGTTGTGGTTAAAGAAGCCGGTGGCGCGGATCGGAATGCCGTCCTCGAGGAAGAGGTAAAGCGGGCTGGTCGTGAAGGGCTGGCGGATCGCGGTGGTGTGGCCCTCGCCGTTGGTGACGGCGACGGACACGCCGGGAATCTGGCCGAGCAATTGGCCGGGATGGAGCGGGGCGGTTTCGCGGATGGTCTCGGGCGTGATGGCGCCGATCGAGACGGGCGTTTCGGAGAGGAGGGATTTTTCGCGGGTGCCGGTGACGGTCAGCGGGTCGAGGGCCGTGACCGGCGCGGCGGCGGATTGGGCGAGCGCGAGGTGCGGCAAGGCCGCAAGGGCGCAGGTCGCGGCGAGCAAGGGCAGGCGCAGCGAACGTTGAAAGTGGGACAGGGAAAAGGAATGCATGGTAAAAATCAGGCAGTGGGAGTGGGCGTGCAGTGGCACGCGGGGAAGTCCGAGGTGATCGGACAGGAAACGGAAAACAGGAACGGCCTTCCGTGGAGGGAAGGGCCGGAATGGCGGGACGGCGGAACCGCGAATGTGTTTTCCTAAACGCGCGGCGGCGGCACCGGGGGACGCTCGCGCGCGAGTCCGGCGGGGCGGGTGCGGTTTTCGAGCCAGCCGACGACGTCGAGGGCGGCGAAGAGAAGCTGCGGCGTGGGCTCGCAGATCGAAAGGGAGCGGTCCTCAAACTTGGGGTTGAGGGTGGTCTCGCCCTGCTGCTTTTGTTTTCCCTCGGTGACGGCGGCGCAGAGCGTGCAGCGGGCCTCGGGACTGAACGTGCGGGCGACGGCCTCGCCGAGCGGGAGTTGGCGGACGTTTTCGCCAAACATGCGAACCCATGCGAACACTTGCACGGCGTCCCATTGGCTGCCGGAAGCCAGGAACCAAGCGGTCAGGATCGCAATGACTTTTAAACGGGGAAACACCGGGGGAAGACGAGGGCGGGAAGGCGGGCGGGTGGCAAGAGCGTAGTGGAGGGCTTTCGGAAGGAGTGAACAGCGAGGTGAGGATTGGTCGCGGTTAGTCAGCGCAGGAGGCGGGTGAGGGCGGTCCAGTCGGCGCGGGTGGCGGTGCGGGCGGCTTCCTCCATGCGGGTGTAGAGGGTGAGGACCTCCTCGCCGAGCGCGGTGAGGGCGGCGCCGCCGCCGGTGCCGCCGCCGCGGGTGACCGTGACGAGGGAATCGTGGAAGAGGGCGTTCATCGCGGTGACGAGTTGCCAGGCGCGGTTGTAGGACATGCCGAGTTCGGTGGCGGCGGTGCGGATCGAGCCGGTGGCGGCGATGTGGCGGAGGAGTTCGGCTTTGCCGGGACCGAAGGCGTCGGGGCCGGCGTGGGGAAAACGCAGGCGGGGTTCGAGGACGGGG
>JBIKOK010000303.1:0-7102 GCA_044358025.1 Opitutaceae bacterium | reverse complement strand
GGTGTCGGTTTCGCTCCTCGGGGAAACGACGGAGGACGACCGGGCGTTGGCGGCGCAGGTGCGGGGGGAGTTGGAGCCGTGGTTTGGCGCGGCGGTGCGCGAATGGACCTGGCTGCGCACTTACCGGGTGCGGCGGGCGTTGCCGGTGCGGTGGCCGTTGGAACGGCGGGCCCCGCGCGCCTTGCGACCGGGGGTTTGGGTCGCGGGGGATTGGACGAATTCGGCCTCGATCCAAGGCGCGATGGAGAGCGGAGAGACGGTGGCCGAAATGATCTTGGGTGCCACGCGTCGGTAATTTACGCCGCCGCAGTCGAGCGGACCGAGCGGCCGGGCGCTCATCCCGCTCCGCGGGTCACGCCGGTCCCGCAGAGCCGTACCGAGGCCGGGTAGGTCCGGTGACGATACGCGGGGTGCGCGCTCGGGATGGACGGAGCGCGACGGGCCCGGCGGGGAGCGGTGGGCGTCCGGCGCCCGGGCCTACCCCGTAGGTTTCACCCCCAACGTGACCAAATGCCTTGCACAGGGCACGGAGCCCAGCCCACCGAGGCCACAGCGCGGACAAGGGCCTTGGCTCCGTGACCTCGGTTCGGACCTCGGTGCGCGCTGGGCCAAGAGGATTTCTTCAGAAAAGTGTGACTGATGCGGGCGAGCCGTTGGCGACTGAGCGCAAGAAGGCGGCCAGCGCGAAAACGAGGGGGCCCACAGGCCGACGAAGATCGCGGAGCGTTCGGCCCGCACGGCGACGGCGATGGAAATCACCGCATCGGGTGTTGCCTCTTGCAGTGGAAATTGCGCGCGCAGCCAGATGTAGATCGAGGCAATGATGGAGAGGAATCCCCCTACGGCGCAGGAGCCGCTGGGGATGACGAGGGTTTCTTTGGACGGCAACGCGAGTTCGGTTGGGTGGCGGGACGAGGACGCTGCGTTCGGCAATGCCGTGCGGATGCTTTTGGGGGAGTGTAGGTGGGAATCCAGAGCGGAGGGGGGGATCTCGTCCGGCACGCGCTTTCCCTGGCCGAGGGGCTCCGTGCCCGCGCTGAAATCACTGGGGGTCAGTTGCGCGGGATCCGGGCTGGGAACCATCCGCCGACGGACCAGCGCACGGAGGCCCCCCCGCGGACACGGTGTTGGGCTCCGTGACCGCGGCTCTGAACGCGGTGCGGGTGCCCGGGAGCAGGGGGCGGCGCGAGCCGGGCGGCACGACCACGCGAACCGATTTCACGCTCGGCCAGCGGGCCAGGCACTCCGGCAGGATAGGGGCACGGAAAGGCCGGTGAGCTCAGTCGCGGCTGAAACCCTGGGCGCGGTGGAGACGAAGGGTTTCGGCGAGGCGCCGGGCGATCTCGGGGTGGGCGGCGGAGACGTCGTTCGTTTCCGCGGGATCGTCGGCAAGATGCACGAGGCGGGAACGGAACTGGTCGGCTTTGGGACCGGTGGCGGCGGGAGCTTTTTTTCCTTTGGGCGCGAGCGGGATGCCGTCGATCCATTTCCACGGACCGCTGCGGATCGCGTAGACGCCGGAGGCGCTCTGGAGGATGAGGTCGCGGCGGAGCGGTTGCGCGGCAGGCTGGCCGACGAAGGCGGCGAGGACATTGACGCTGTCGGGCGCCGTGGTGGCGCGGTCGAGCGGGGGCTCGCCGACGACGGCGGCGACGGTGGCGAAAATATCGACGAGGCCGATCAGCGCGTTGCTCGTGGTGCCGGCGGGCACGCGGCCGGGCCAGCGCACGAGGAACGGCACTTTGAAGCCGCCTTCCCAGATGTCGTGTTTGCCGCCGCGGAGCGTGCCGTTGATTTTCAGCCCGGCATCCATCGCGACTTTGTTCGCGCCAGTCTTGCTGCCGGGGTTAACGACACCGCCGTTGTCAGAGGTGAAAATGACGAGCGTATTTTCGAGGGCGTTTTGTTGTTCGAGCGCGGTGAGGATGCGACCGACGCTGCGGTCGAGGTCGTGGATGAAATCGCCGTAGGGACCGGCTTGGCTGGTGCCGGTGGTCTCGGCGGACGGTGTGATCAACTCGTGGACGGCGACGGGCGCATAGTAGAGGAAGAAAGGGGCAGGGCGGCCGGCTTGCTTCGCGAGCCAATCGACGGCCCGCTCAGTGAGATCACCCATGGTTTTCGGATCGTCGCGCTCGGGCGCGTCGAGGCCGAGCTTGCCGGGCGCGGGCGCAAGCTTGTCCGAGCGCAAACCGAAGACGCGGTGATTTTCCACGAAGACGCGGGTGATGTCGTTGTGATTTTGGGGGATGGCAAATTGGTAGTCGAAGCCGAGTTCGAGCGGGCCGGGCTTCAGTTCCTTCGTGTAGTCGACGCGCGGCGCCGTGCCGTAGCCGAGGTGCCACTTGCCAACGAAGCCGGTCGCGTAGCCGTGTTGCTTCAGGACCGAGGCGATCGTCGGGCGGGTGGGCTCGATGAGGAGCGGGTCGAGGGTGTTCGCGACGCCGCCATGATTGAGCGACGTGCGCCAGCAATAGCGGCCGGTCACGAGCGCGTAGCGCGTCGGCGTGCACACGGAGGACGGCGTGTAGGCCTCGGTGAAGCGGCGGCCTTCGCGCGCGAGCCGGTCGAGGTTCGGCGTGCGGATGAGGGCGGGGTCGGCGCCGGAGGCCCCGAGGCTGCCGTAGCCAAAGTCGTCGGCGAGGATGACGACGATATTGGGCCGCGGGGACGTTGGCGCGGCGGCCGCGGTGGCGACCGCGGGGAAGGCGGCGATGCAGAAGAGAAACGCAAGGGTGGAGCGCATGGGCGAGGAGGTGGAGGAGTTGCCTGGGCGCGGGGCTAGTCGCGCGGTGGGCAAGAACTGAGGGAATTGTCGCGATCGCACCACCAGAAATCGGCGCGCACGCCCCGCCAACGGAGGGAAATGGACGGGCGGGTGCACTCGGTTCCGGCGGCCGGATGGGCGAGCTCGCCCGGGCGAAACGAGCGTGGCCCGCGCAGGGGCCCCCGACACTCAATCATGCATCCCGATGATTATCGGATCTTCCGCGGCCGGAAAAGCACGTTGGCCCCAGTCGACGCGTCAAGCGCGGTCCCGTGGCGATGCGGAGGGAGAGCCGACAACGCGTTCAGCATTGAATGGGGACCCTTCTGCGTCACGAGGCCGAGGTCCGCTGCGGGAAACTCGCGCTCCGGCCGAGTTCCGGGCGTGCGACCCTGCGCCGATCGCGGAGGTTCATGCACCGCAAAAAGGGGTGCGAGGTCGGTCGAGGCGAGTGACGCCGGGTGCCATGGAGCAGCGTCCCGCCCCGGCGCAGTCCGGGCGCCCGTTTTCCACCCGGGCGCTCAACGCCCCGGCGGTTCCGTGGTGACGGCACGATCGCCGCGGATCACCTGCGTGGCCAGACCCGTCAGGTGCAGGTAGTGGTCGGAGGGCAATCCCTCGTAGGTGAGAAAGCTCACGCCGGTGCCGACCGGCGGCTGGTCGGTGCACTTGAAGATGGCCGTGGCCTCGTCGACTTCGTCGAACATCGCGACGTAGAGCATGTCGGCACCGGTGAGTTTTGCGGCGGTGACTTGCGACCATAAGAACCGGCCCTGCAGCCGCGGGATTTGGTCGAGCGGTGTGCCGGCCCCCTTGAGGTTGGACCAGCTGAAGCCCGGGAAAGCGACCGGCAGGAAGTCGATTCCCCGTGCCCGGCACCAGAGCAGGTCCGGCTGCCAGACCGTGGTGGCGTGGCTCGCGGCTTCGGCCGGCGTGCGGTAGCGACCGACCGACCACGGCGAGATCACATCGGCCAGTTGCAGCACCTCGTGCAGCGCTGGATCGGGAATCGCGTCGCGGGTTTGCGTGCGCCAGAAACTGGGCACGCCGAGCATGAGGGAGAGGCCACCGGCGTCCGGATCGTCCTTGAGGAAGGCGAGGATCTTCCGCCAATCGTCGAGCGTGGGCCGGGTGCTGTCGTCGAGGAAGCCGCAACCCCAGAGGGCGAGGAGTGGTTTGCCGCGGTGGTGTAGATACGCGGCGTCGCGCGTGAGGGCGGTTTCGCGCACGAGTCTGCGCCAGTCGGCGATCAGAAAGTCGGCCTGGCCGGGCGCGAGGCCGCTGAGGTCATACATGAGGGCGTAGGCCCGGCCGTGCACGCGCGCGCCTTCGCGGCAGTGGGCGAGCACGGTGTCGTTGTGCCGGAGCGAGTTTGCGTTGCGGAGCGAGTTGATGAACCGCTGGACGAACACGCCGTCGATGCCGTGTTCGCGCATCCACTGGAAGTGGCGCATCGCCGTGGGGCGGAGATACGAGCTGAAAACCTCGGCCGGGCGGCCGTCGGCGTGGACGAAGTCGGTCGGGAACCGTTCGTTTGCGCCGTAGTCGGTGAGGTCGGGCCAGAGATCCACGTTGACGCGACCGGGGCCGGGCCGTCGACCGCCGGGGGCCCAGTGATTGTAACCGCGATTCGCGCCGTCGCCCTCGCCGTTGAACCAACCCTGGTAGCCGCACATGACCTTGCCGGTGAGGCTCGACGCATCCACGGACGTTGACGTGACGGCGGCGGGAGAGACGTCGTAGACTTCAACCACGGCGACCCCGCGGGTGTTGCCGGCGCCGCTCACCTGAACGGTGTAGTTCCCGGGCGGGAACTCCGCGATCAGCGCCGCGTCCCGGCTGCCCGGAGCGAAGGCAAACGCCCCGCTTTGCGAGAAGGCGCTGCTCAGGGCGGGCGCGGCGAAGGCCAACGGCCCGACGGGTGTGCCCCAGTGGTCGTTCGTCGCGACGACGGCACCCGCCGCCCCCACGACGCGCAGCGTCGGGTCGGCGAGGGCCCCGACGACGCCGAGGGCGCCGAGGGCCGGACCTGCGGCCCGGATGAGCAGGCGCCGGGTGCCGGAGCCGGGCGAAATGACGAGGCCCGGGATGAGGACATCGGCACCGACTCCGACCTGGGCGCGGGCCGAAAGATTGTTCGGACCGGGCCCGCCGGCGCCGACCTTGTACACCTCCACCAAGGCGACGCCCGTGGTGGTGTTAACTCCGGAAACCTTCGCGGAGTAGGAGCCGGGGGGGAAGCGGCCGATGAACGCGGCATCGCGCGAGCCCATCGCCAGGCCGAAGGCGCCGGTCGCGGTGAAATCCGCCGGCGTGACCGCGGTGGCGCCACCGACGGGCGTGCTCCAGTTGTCGTTTTCCCCGATCTTCGTGGCTCCGGCAAAGACCTCGAGTTTGGGGTCGGCGAGGACGCCGGTGACGCCGAAGCCGGCCAATGCCGGGCCCGTGGCGCGGATGAGCATCGTCTGGTCGGCCCCGGGGCCGAGGTGGAAGCCGGCGATGAGCACATCCTGGCCGGTGCCGACCAGGGCGCGGACGGAAAGATTGGATACGCTCGGCGGCTGGGCGAGCGCCGCCAGCGCCGTGGCGAAGACGATGCCCGCGAGCCGTCGGCCCATTTTCCAAGCGGGCACGATCATGCGGAGCCACGGCGCCCAGCGCCGGAACGCAGGCGGGAGCGGAGGATCTGGCGGGCGATCGAACCGCGCAGCGTCGGGTGGTGCATGGTCGAAGGGAACAGCCGAGCCGCCCCCGCCGGGGGCGGCGCCGGCTCAGAATCGCAGGCCGGCGGAGAGCTCGTAGGTCCGGGGGGCCTGATAGATGCGCTGGAGGATGTGCGCCTGCCCGGTCCCGTTGTCGACGGCGCTCGCGGGGTAGGGGTCAGCATCGTTGAGGAGGTTTCTCACCCGGAGGGACACCGTCCAATTCATGGCTCGCTCCAGGAGCTTCTGGCGCCAGGCGTAGCTCACGAAGGCATCGGTGACCAAGGAGTCTTTGCCCTTGAACGCATTCGCCACGTCAAAGGTTCCGCCTCGTTCCGGGTAGCCGATGGCAGGGGCTTCGCGCCAACGCGCGCTGCCGCCGACGCGGGTGCCTTTCAACGGGCCCTGATCGAAGGCGTAGCTCCCGACGATGTTCACGAGCCAATTGTTGCCGCGCAACCGGGCTCCCCCGACTTGGGCCTCGTGGTAATTCAAGCGGCGCTCGATGCCCGTGATGTAGTCGCCGATGGTCCGGGTGGCATTGAACGTGGGATTGGCGATGATCGAGCGGAGTGCGGCGTCGTCGCGGACAGGTTTGACGTATTGTTCATACCACGGGCGGGTGAACTGGTAGGTGCTGTTCAACTTCGAGTCGTTGTAGGAGACATTGAGCATGACGCGCAGTTGTTTGGTGGGATTAAGCGTCGCCTCGATTTCGTAGCCCTCCGTCAAATCCGACTCGACATCCGACCAGAGGCCGTTGCCCGGGTAATCGGCGAAACGCCGGGCCCCGGCGACCTTGCTGCCAAATCCATTGAGGACCATGCCTTCGAGGTAGCGTTCAACGTAACCGTTCTGCCGGGCCATCTCGATGCCGATGGCGCCATCCCGGAGCGGATTGGAGATTCGGTTCGTGAGCTCGTTGTTGAAATAGTTGAGCTTGAGAATCACGCGGTCGTCGAAGAAGAAGCCGCGCAAACCGAGGTCGTAGCCCAGGCCCTCCTGATTGGGCAAGGTCTGGTTGTTGATGTCGTAGTTGGTGCCGCCGGCGCCCACGGTGTTGGTGGCCGTGTTGGCAAAGACATCGAGCCACTTCGTGACTTTGAGCACGGCGCCGTAGTTGGTATTGGTGACCGACGACGTGGTGACCGGGGCAAACGCCCCCTGGCCCCGGCCGAGGAAAAGTCGGGTGACGGGATCCGTCGCGAAAACAAAATTCTTGGAGCTGAGATCGTCGCGGCGGATGCCGCCTGTGAGGATCAACCGGCGGGAGAACAACTCCCACTGGGCGATGGCCGCGTAGGATTTGGTGGTTTCGGGGGCATAGACCGGATTCAGGCGGTTCAAGAAGGCCGACGTGACGGCGGGGATGACACTGCCGGGAACCGCCGGGTTGCCCGGCTGGGTGATCCCCGCCTGGCTCGGGACGAAGGCGGGAAACGTCACCGGTTGGCCCGGCGTGAGATAGTACCGCCGGCGAATTTGATTCTGCGTGTCAGAGAGGATACCCGAAGCCAGCACCGAGGTCGTCGTCATTTCCTCGGGTTGCGCAAAGTAGCTGTCGACATGCCGGTAGTAATGGAACGCGACCGCCGTGAACTTACCGAAATCAAAACCCTTGATCGGCTCGATC
>JBIKOK010000302.1:0-7103 GCA_044358025.1 Opitutaceae bacterium | reverse complement strand
GCCGCACCGTGCGTTTTCCCCTCACCAACCGGCGCAAATTTCCCCCGGCCCGAATCACGCTTAACGGAGCGCCCCCGACCTCGTTTCCGATTGAACCGCGCCGTGCTTCCGGGGCCGGGCGCCTCGCGGTCTCCCACCGCGCGCGGCGTCCCCGGGTGGGCCGTGCGCTCCGCGCGCGGCTCGGCCCGGCAGGTCGCTACCCGCGATCCGCCGTCCACGGATCGCCCGGCGGATGACCGGCGGCACTGACCGGACCGTGAACTGCGTTCGCCCGACGCTCACTCACGCGTGGCCTCCTGCCCCCCCGCCTTCAACGCGGCGCCTCCACGGTTCGGTGCAGAACGGACTGAAGGTACCGCACTCGCCGACCGATTTCCCTCAAAACCGCCCCGCCCCGCGCCGCCCTGCCCTCACGGCTCGCGCACAAACTCGACCTCGTAGGTCTGCTGCATCTGCGCCTGAAAATACGTTCCCACCAGCCGGTCCTTGTCCGGCGCATAGTTCAGCTTGTAGACGCAGCCCGGATAATTCTCGTCCCGCAGTTCGACCTTTACGCGGATGTCGGCCCCCTCCGCGTTGACCGTCGCCCAAGCGACCTTGATCGGATTGGGATTGAAATAGCCGGCCTCCGCCCGGCCGTCGGCCGCGATGGTCGTGATCGCCAAAATGTAGCCGCCGTCGGGGCGCAACCAGCGCCCCTTGACCTTCGCGACACCTGCCGCCGGGACCGTCGCGGGCGCGGTCGTCGCGGGCGCGGTCGTCGCGGGCGCGGTCGTCGCGGGCGCGGTCGTCGCGGGCGCGGTCGTCGCGGACGCGGGCGTCGCCGTCGGACTGGCCGGTGCCGGCGCCGTCGTGGACGCAGGCTCTTGTTTCCCACAGCCGGCCAGCAGCGCCAGCCCCAGAACCACCCCGCTTGACGCGAGGAACGAAATCGGACGGCAGAAAGTCGAGAAAGTCGGCATAGGAAAAGAAAGGGGTGACCGCACGGTGCACCACCCCCCCGCGCGGGAACAGCCAAAACTGCGCGGACACCGTCCGCGCGAGCCTCTTCCCGCTCAACGGTCACCGTTTCGTCACGCCCCCGCTTCCGCCCCGGCGCCACCTTATACCATCAGCTGATGATATTTGGACTTTACGTTGGTGAGTAATTGATCGAGTTTTGCGCATGGCGAGAAAACTACCGGTCTTAGGTGAAAAATTGGTGACGGAGATTGAGGCGGCGTGGGCGCAGCCGCAGGAAGCCTGGGCGCGACGACGGCTACTGGTGGTGCGGTTGATTGCGCAGCATGAGTTGACCGTGGAGCAGATCACCCGGGTGGCGGAGGTAAGCCGGCAGAGCGTCTTCACTTACCGCGACACGTTGTTGGCGGGTGGCGTGGCGGCGCTCTTGACCCGGAAACGGGCGCCGGGTCGAAAGCCCGCGGTGCGCGGCGCGGTGGCCCAGGAGTTTATCACCCGGCTGGAGGCGGGAAAGTTTCGGCAGGCCCGCGATGCGCAAGCGTGGATCAAAAAGCGGACGCACCGCCAGCTGACCGAGAGCGGTGTGCGGCAGCTGTTGCGCCGAGTGGGCGGCAAACTCAAGGTGCCGCGCAAGTCGCACGCGAAAAAAGATCCCGCCAAAGCCACGGCTTTCAAGGCGGAACTGCCGGCGCGGTTGACCGCCGTGGTGGGACCCACGCCCACGCAACCGGTCCGCCTGTGGGTGCTCGACGAGCACCGCTACGGTCTGTTGCCAGTGATCCGTCGGGTCTGGGGTCGGCGCGGAGTCCGCGTGCACGCGCCCTACGCCACCCGCTACAAGTGGGGCTACCTGCATGAAGCCTTGGAAGTCGACGGCGCGCATGCCTGCGAACTCCTGCTGACGCCCGCCATTGATCGGGACATTCACGCCCTCTTTTTGCGTCAGATTGCCGAATCCGATCCCACGGCCCTGCACGTGGTCATCGCCGACCAGGCCGGCTTTCATCTGCCCGTCGGTGATGACCGCATTCCTGCCAACCTCAGGTTGCTACCGCTGCCGCCCTACTGCCCCGAACTCAATCCGGTCGAACGTTTCGGTGGTCTGCTCAAAGCCGCCGTCTCGAACCGGCTCTATCTGAACCTGCGCAAACTTGAGGATCATCTCATCGCCGCCGCCCGGCCTTGGTCCACCCCGGCCGCCGTCGCAGGCCTCATCCACGGCTGGCTCGCCGATAAAGTAAATCGTGGCGCTCCAATCTAAAGTCTAATTATCAATAGCCGTTGGTATTAGCCATCCACCCCGGAATCAGAGCGGCGAGCCGCCGTCCCCCTCATTCCGCGCGCGCCGTGAAGTTGCGTCCGCCGTTGCTCAACGCCGTAACCGGCGTGAACTCCGCGCCGAGAACCACGATCTGCGCGACCGAGTCACACCACAACCGCCACCCGAGCAGCGAGCCGGCGGCCCCGTCGGCCGAGGTCAGGCTCGCGCGCCCGAGGTAGATTCCCCGCCGCGATTTTCCCACCGTGAAAAGCAGCGCGGTCACGGCGGCCCCGAGCCAAACATGCCGCATCTGCACCTCGGTGTCGGGGAGCAGCCGAAAGATCAGCGCAAAGAGCGACGTCACGACACTGCACGAGAGCACGTGGTTCGCCAGTTGCTGCCCAGCAACCGGCACACCAAGCCGCTGCGCGGTTTCAGTGGCCAACCAGCTCAATACCGCGCTGACGATCAGCGCCACGAGGAGGAGGAACCCGGTCGCGCTAACGGTCGCGAGGGAGAAGAGACGGCGTTTCAGGAAATGCCACCACCCCTTCTTCGGCGCCTGCGACACCGGCCAGATCGCATTGGGCGAATCCTGCAGGTTCGGGAAAGCGCCGAGTCCGCCGCACACCAAAGTCCCGACACCGATCCGTGTGGCGATCATGCCCGTGGTGGTCGCGGCAGGACGTGGCACGGCCGCCACCGCTTCGCTGGCCGGCGAACCGGCCCCTCTTTCGTTTTCGCTAGTGACCTGCTGCCTTGCCTCGCCAGCACCGAACACAGCCCCGGCCATCGCAATCGCCAGCACCCGAAGCGGCGCGACCGCCACGGTGGTGGAGAAGGCCAGCGCCGCACCCAGCCGGGCCACATCGTCCGCCACGAAGGCTTGGACGGTCTTCAGCGGTCTCCAGCCGGAGCGTCGGAGAATGCCGACCTGCTCCACCCCGGCGGCGTCATGATGGCTGGTTCGGTCAAATGGCGGGGATCGCGCTCAAGCGCGGACGAAAATCGCCCCGGACCAGAGTCGAACTCATTCGGGCCCGAAGCGGCCGGAGACGGTGCCAAACTCGACCGAATCAAGAGCCCGGTGCACCGCTGAAAGCAGTTGGTGGATCGTGAACGGCTTGCCCACAAATCCGTTGATGCGTGCCCCTGGATCGCGGGTAAGCTTTGCGGTATCGAGGTGCGCCACGGTGCCCGAGACCATGACGACTGGCAGCGTGATGTTCGCGCGACGAAGCTGCCGGACCAATGCGAGCCCGGAAAGGCCGGACATGATGTTGTCGGTTACCAACAAATCATACGCCCCGTCCTGCAGCGCCTGCCAGGCGGCCTCGCCATCTTTCGCGGTTTCGACGCAGTGACCGTCGCATTCCAGAATCGTTTTTTCGAGCCTAAGGATCGCCGCGTCATCATCCACGACGAGAATGCGAAAGGTTTTGCCGCGTGCAGCGGACGGTGCGACCGGCGAGCGGTCAGAGGCATCAAGGACAGCGATCATAGTATTTTTCGGAACAGCCGTTAAGGGCTCGGAGTGACTGCATCAGCCGGCCGCGGCCGAGCGCCGTGACCGCGAGGAGCATACCTTCAAGTCTGCGTGCACGCGATGGGGTGAAACCCTCCCTGCTTCGACCATCTCCGGCCCGGCCCGACCGCGAACCCATCCGTAAATGTCGCCAAAGCCGCTTCGGCACCGACGCCCGCGACGCCTTCCTCCTCCTCGCCGCCATCGGCCGCGAGTGCCTGGGCGCCGCGCAACCGCTGCCCGAAGGCGAAGACCCGTCCGACGTGGAGAAAATCGCCGCCGAGCCGCTGGACAACACTGCGGTCGAGCAAGCGCTCATCCGCCCCCGCCACGGGTCCGCCGTCGCCAAACAGGCCGGCCTCGGTGACGCCGATGCCCTCATCCACGAAATCCTCACCCTCGTGCCCTCGCCCTCTCCACCGTCGGCGCCCTCCTCCCGAAAAAATTCCCCGCTCCCGTCAGCGAAAAATTTCCGCCCGCATCGAGCGACAGGCCTACGTCTTCGCCCCCGGCTGAGCATCACACGAGCGCCCGGATCACTCCGCCGGAGGGGCGCTTTCCCAAGCGCCCTGCCTTCGCTCGTCGGCGGTTGGATACCGCCGTGCCGTTCACTGCGCCCCAAGCCCAGCTGAATCACCGATTTCGTCCGCCGCCTTGCTCCGTGACCTCCGTGTCGGCGCTCCGTGTGCTCTGTGACTCCCGCCTTCCTCGGTCCGACCCCTTCCCCCCTAACTTGGCGCCCACCCCTTCACCGCCCCGCCGAGAGATCCGCACACACGAGTTCCCGATCGCTCCGCGCAAAGACGTGCCGATACGCAAACGCCGGGTGCGCCCACGTCACCGCCCGCCCGCGCGGCCCCTGCTCCAGCGTCGGCTCCAGCAGCCGCGCGCGCGTCAGCTCGTGGTAGCCCGTGGCATCCAGCCGCGCCAGAATCAGATTTCCCTGCTCGGTAAAAATCCACGCCCGCTCCCCGGTGTCACCCGCCCGCACGAGGTGCATCGTCGCATGCCACGCCTTCGGCATCGCCTCAACCGTTTCCCACTGCCGCTTGCCCGTCATCAAATCGAGACACCGCAGTTCGCCGTCGGTCTGCACCCCGATCACGAGTCCGTTCATCAGGAGCGGATCCGGAATGACCGGACTCAACGTATCGTCGCTCCGCGGCCTCCGCCCGCGCGCCCAAATCACGTCCACCGCCGGACGATCCTTGGCCAGCCGATACAAGTACGAGCCCGCATGCGCCGTGGTGAAAAACAGGAGATCGCCCTGCACCACCGGCGCCGGGATGGCGATCGGCCAACTGCTCTTCGGCTGGTCGTGACTCCACCGCAGCGTGCCGTCCGCCGGATCGAACGCCACGAGCCGATAGCCGAGCGCCATCACCACGAGCCGGCGGCCGGCCTGTTCGATCGCGATCGGCGGCGCGTACGACGCCTCGTCGGAAAACGCCTTCCACCGCTCTTCGCCCGTCCGCCGGTCGAACGCCACCACACACGCCTCGCCCGCGCCACCAATCTGCGTGATCATGACTTCACCCTCGATGATCGGATGCGCCGCGATGCCCCACTTCGGCATCCTGATCTGGTATTCGGTCAACAGGTCCCGCTTCCACAGCACTTGGCCCGTCGCGGCATCGAGGCAGTGGAGATTGCCCGCCGCGCCGAGCGCATAGGCCCGCCCCTCATGAATCGTCACCGCCGCGCGTGGCCCGGCCTCATAGGTGAAGCTCGCATACGAGCACGGGTAGGAAATCTCCCAGAGCACCGCGCCCGTCTGCCAATCGAGACAGAACACCCGCTCGGACGATGTCTCCTTCGTGTAGTCCATCGCATACACCCGGCCCGCCGCCACGGTCGGCCCGGTGTAGCCCGCACCGATCGGCACGCGCCAGCGCAACGGAATCGTCTCGCCGGAAAATTTCTCCACCACGCCCGTTTCCCGCCACACGCCATCGCGCCGCCCCCCCCGCCATTGCGGCCAGTCCGTTCCTTCCGGCAGCGAGGCTCCCGCCGCCTCTCCCGCCACCCCCAGCCACGTCAAAACCGCAACCAACAGCACACGTCGCAGGGTGAAAGAGTGGACGAGGGCCATCTCCGACCTCTCCGCGAAATCCCAGCGTGCGTCGAGGCCGAAAACCGCGCGGGCAACGCGTGCCTCGCATCTCGCCGGCCTGCGCCCGCCCCAACTCATTCTCTCGCCCCGCTCGTCATCCCCGCGGATTCTGTTCCGCACGCCCCGCCCACTCACCGCACGACCTTGCTTGTTCCATGCCGCTCCCACCCAAGTCGCTCGCGTCGGATTCCCCACCCGGCAGCCCGCTCACGCTCCGACTCTACTTCGGCCTCCCCCTGCGCGACCACGCCTTCGTCTGGGGCGGCCTCGCTCTGCTAACGCTGGGGCTGCTGACGCTCTCCTCCGCCGACCAAGGCAAATCGGCGTGGACCGGCTGGGTCGAAAGCCGCGAACTCCGGCAGCCGTCCTACGCGGAACGAATTTATGCCGAGCATCTGTTTCGCACCCGCTCCAACCCCTGGTCGAATTTGGCGTTCGTCGTCGTCGGGTTCTACGCCCTCGCCCTCGGAGGCCGGGACCTCCGCCGCCGGGCCGGTCCGGACGTTGGCTACGTGCTCGCCACCCCGGCCCTCAGCCTGCTCTTCGGCGTCGCCTGCTGCTTGCTTGGCTTCGGCAGCGGCTTCTACCACGCCTCCCTCTCGCGGTGGGGACAGCAACTCGACGTGGCCTCCATGTATCCGCCGCTGCTCGTCTGCATCGCCCTGAGTCTGGGCCGGTGGCTGCGCCGATTCGACCGCACCGCCCGGCCGCGCCCGATTCCCCTTTGGCCCCTTCTCGCGGCCCTCGTCGTCGTCACGAGCTACCTGCTTTATCGCTTCAAGTGGTCGATGTCGTCCAGCACGGTGCTCACGACGCTGATTCTCGCCACAACGGCTGCCGCGCTCGTTGATGCCGGGTGCACCCTGCGTTTTCGTTGGCTGGCCGCCTCGGCCCTCGCGCTCGCCGCCGCCGTGGCCTGCCGCCAACTCGATGTCGCCGGAAAATTTAGCGGCCCCGACGCGTGGCCCCAAGGGCACGCGCTTTGGCACGGGCTGACCGCCCTCTCTCTGGCCTGCGCCTACGCCTATCATCGGTCGGAACAGCCCGCGCGTTGAGCCCGCCCGCCCGCTGCCCCCGTCTCACTCTCTCCTGATTTGGCTATCGGCCACCAGCGGGTGACCGCGACACTCGAAACGAAACACGTGCCGCGCCGCGCCCTTGATCGCTCCGACCTTGAGCGCCTGCCCGCGCACGCTGGTCGGCCGCGTGAGCTAGTATTACTCTGTTAACTAGAATCGTTGATT
>JBIKOK010000005.1:0-73354 GCA_044358025.1 Opitutaceae bacterium | reverse complement strand
CTCCGGGTCCATCCGCCGCGCGAGCTCCAGCGGCAGCGAACCTTCGAGGTGAAGGTGGGTTTCGGTCTTCGGCAAACGCTGCACAAAGGCGGCGAGATCGGGTGAATTCATGCGGTGGGACGACGGGAGGGAAAGGTGGGGTGGCGGAAAGTGGGGGCGTGCGTTTCGACGCGCGCCCAGCACACGCCATGCCGCCCCTCGGGCCCCAAGGCACGCCACTTGCTCTCTGCCGTTCTCCTCATGCTGCCGCCTCCGCTCCGTCACCCCCCTCCTACCATCGCCGCCGGCATCCCCGTTGCCCGCCCGCGCCCGCCCCGCCCCAGCCGCGATCTCACGCTCGTCCTCGGCGCCATTCCCCAGGAAACCGACCTCGTCGCCTGGGCCCTCGCGAAAAAAACCCGCGGCACCTTCGCCGGTTTCCCTTACACCGCAGGCCGCCTCGACGGCCGCCGCGTGATCGTCGCCGTGACCGGCATCGGCAAAACCAACGCCACCATGATCACCGCGCTGTTCGCCGAAAAATTCCGCCCGCGCGAGGTCCTCATGTGCGGCACCGCCTCCCGCATCGACCCCGCCATCCGCAACGGCGATGTCATCGTCGGCGAAGTCACCTGCAACCACGACATGGGCTCGCTCGGCGCCGGCTACGTCATGGAGTATTTCGGTTCCGCGGGCCCGCTCGGCGACCACTCGCCGATCATCTACCCCGGCGACCGCCGCCTGCTCGCCGCCGCGCGGCGCGCCCTCTGCACGCACGTCCCCGAAACCGCCGACCTCCCCCACCACTCCCCGCCCTACGTGCCACTCGTCCGCCTCGGCCGCATCACGTCGGGCGACCAGTTCGGCATCACCGACGAACGCATCGCCGACATCGTCCGCCAACTGCGCCCCAACCTCATGGAAATGGAAAGCGGCTCCGTCGCCGAGGTCTGCCACTACCTGCGCGTCCCGTTTCTCTGCATCCGCAGCGGCAGCAACCGCACGCAAAACTCCCCCGACAACGACTACCGCACCCTGTCGCCCTTCGCCTCGCGCCAGGCCGCGTTGTTCACCGTCGCCCTCGTCCGCGAGCTCGCACGCCGTCCCGTTCGCCCCGCCCCCGCCCCGAAAAAATGAAGCTCTTCACTCGCGGCGACGCCGACGGTTTCTGTGCCATCGCCCTCGACAACATCGTCCAACTCCTCCTGGTCCCCGCGCTCTGCCTCAACGTGATCGGGATGCCGCCGGAGCTCGTCTACGGCCGGATTCTCCCCGGCATCGCCGTCTCCTACCTCGTCGGGAATCTCTTCTACGCCTGGCAGGCGCACCGCCTCGCGAAAAAGGAAAACCGCACCGACGTCTGCGCACTGCCGTTCGGCCTGAACACGCCGGCGTTCATCGCCTACGTCTTTCTCGTGATGCTCCCCGCGAAGCAGATCGCGATCGCACAGGGCGCGCCGAATCCCGACGAGGTCGCCTGGCAGGCCGGCCTCATCGCCTGCATCGGCTCGGGCTGCATCGAATTTTTCGGCGCGTTCATCAGTGAACGTATCCGGCGCATCACGCCCCGCGCCGCCCTCCTCGCCGCGCTGTCCGGCGCCGGCATGGCGTTCCTCACCCTCAACTTTCTCCTCAACACCTTCGCCCACCCCATCGTCGGCCTTGTCACCCTCGGGCTCGTGCTCCTCTTCTATTTCGGCCGCGTGAAACCGAAACTCGGCATTCCCGCCGCGCTCGTCGTGCTCACCGTCGGCACCGCCCTCGCCTGGCTGACGGGCCTCGCCCCGCAGGGCACACTGCCGCCGACGGGCACGTTTGGCTGGCACCCGCCCCTGCCCGTCTTCGGCGCACTCTGGCAGGCGATGAGCGGCGGCCACGTCCTGCCCTACCTTTCCGTCATCATTCCGATGGGCCTGCTCAACCTGCTCGCGTCGCTCCAATGCATCGAATCCGCCGCCGCCGCGGGCGATTCCTTCGACACCAAATCCTCCCTCATGGCCAACGGCCTCGGCACCTTCGCCGCCGCCTGCTTCGGCTCGCCGTTTCCCACCTCGATCTACATCGGCCATCCGGCCTGGAAACGCATGGGCGCCCGCGCCGGCTACTCCACCTTCAACGGCGTCTTCATCACCGCGCTCTGCCTCACCGGCTCGATGGCGTTTGTCGCCTGGGCCGTGCCCGCCGACGCCGGACTCGCGATCATCATCTGGATCGGCCTCATCATTTGCGTGCAGGCCTTTGAAGTCACCCCCCAGCGCCACTGGCCGGCCGTCGTGCTCGGCATCGCCCCGGTCCTCATCGCGTGGGCGATGTTCTTCACGAAAAACGCCCTGCGTATCGCCGGTTCCGGCACACCAGGCGGAATCGAATTCTCGCCCAAGCTCCTCGCGGCATTCCACGCTTCCGGCACGTTCATCGACGGCGGATTCGCCTTGGAGCAGGGCGCATTCTACTGCGCGCTCGTCCTCGCCACGGTCACCGTCCTGATCATCGAACGCCGCCTCCTCGCCGCCGCCGGCTGGGCGCTCGCCGCCGCCGCCCTCAGTCTGCTCGGGCTCCTCCACGCGTGGCGCTTCACCTCGAGCGACACCGTCACCGCCCTCCCCTTGCTCGACTACCTGACCGGCACCGGCCGCCCCGGCGAGGCGCTCTTTCCTGCCGCCGGCTATGCGATCGGCTACGCCGGCATCGCCGCCGTCCTGCTGCTGGCCCGTTGGTTTACCGAGCCCGACGCCGGACACGGGAGCCCGCCACCTGGCACGTAACCGGCCAAACCCCATCGCCCACCCGCTTCACGGTTCGCGCTTCGGTTCCGCCGCTGCGCGCGCCTCAGGACCAAAATAATTCAGGGCAAAATGGCTCTGGCTGGGTTCCTGATAGAAAATCACCGCCCCCGCCGGAATCGCGGCGCGGATCGCCTCGCGCGGTGGTTCGAGCTTCGCCCGCCACAGGCTCAGCAACGCATCGTCGAACGGATAAATCTTCCGGTCCGATAGAATCGTGATGAGCGGATTCCAGGGCAGATAGAGCGATCCCGGACTCGCCCGGGCCCGCTCCAGCAGGTTTTCCAGTCCGCGATAGGGCGTCCACACCGACTCGCGCATGAAGGCCATCCGGTAGTCCACGGCGAGACCGACGAGCAGCGCCGCGCCGAGCACCAACGCCGGCCGCAGGCGCCGCGTGTCCGCGCGCGTCGCGTCCGCCTGCACCAGCGCAGCCCCCACGACGATCAACCCGGCCACGAGCCCATAAACCAGGGCATGCACGGAGTTGATCCCGCCACCGGCTTTCAACGAGGCCACCAGCCCAAACGGGGCCTGCCAGACCGCCGCCCACCCGAGCAGACGCACCATCGCCCCGGCCTCCGGCGCCAGCGGCCCGCGCCAGGCCGGCCGCAACACCAGCCAGCCGATCCCGCACGCCACCCACCAAACCCACGCCGTTTGCACCAGATCCCAACCGGATTTAGCCAGCAGCGCCCAGCCACCCCGCCAGGGGGTGCGCGCCAGCACAAACCACGCGTTGAACAACAGCTCTTCCGTCCCAAACGCGGCGAGAAAGATCACCGCCAGCCCGCCCCCGCACGCCACGAGCCAGAACAGCCACTGCCGGATCAACCGCCCGTACCCTTCGCGCCACAACCAGACCAGCGTCGCGGGCACGATCATCACGGCCAGCTGCTTCGTCCCGACCGCCAACGCCACGGCCAACGCCGCCAGCGGCAGCCCCGGCCGCCAGCCGCGCACCGCGCCCGCATGCAGCGCCACGCACGCCACCAACACCCCGGCCACGCACACCGCGTCGACATGCAGCATGTAAAACGCACCCTGCGTCATCGGATTCGCGAGCATCAGCACCACCCCCACCACGGTCGCCCGCGCCGCCGCCCCCACCCACCCGCCCAGCGCGGCCCGCACCACGAGAAACACCGGCAGCAACACCGTCACGATGTTCCATCCCGCCGCGAGCATGAAGGCCACGGTCGGATTCTCCAGCCAGGCAAACGGCAGATACCACAACGGAAACACCGGTCCGTAAAACCACCCGAGATGCGCCCCCGACTCCCGCAACGCGTAGATCGGCAGTCCGCGCGCCAGGGCGAACGACGGCGCCAGCCGCGCCGCATTCCACGGCACCCCCGGCACGGTGCACAGCATGTTCCACCCCAACCCCAGCAACCCGACCACCACGGCAAGCCAGCTGAACGCCTCCGCGTAATCCGCCCACCCGCGCCCCCTCCGGCCCCCCGAGGATCGTTCGCTCGCCGTCATCGTCGGGCTCCCGCGCGTGCCACCGCCGCCGCTCACCGCACCTGCAGCGTGTCTCCCTCAAAGGTGATGCCGAGCGACGGCACCGACACCGCCTTGCGCGCGCCCTCTTTCTTCACGCGGCCCGCGAGCCACGCATCGTAGCCGGTCGCCTGCGCCGCCGCCAGGACGGCCTCCACGTTCTCCGGTGCAACGTAAGCCGCAAAGCCGACGCCCTGGTTGAACGTCGCATACATTTCCCGCTCCTCGATCGGCCC
Organism: Opitutaceae bacterium; assembly: GCA_044358025.1. GTDB lineage: Bacteria > Verrucomicrobiota > Verrucomicrobiia > Opitutales > Opitutaceae > GAS368. The sequence continues at coordinate 68,850 of JBIKOK010000005.1, read as the reverse complement.
GGCTTCCTGCAAAAATTGAAACAACGCCGGGGCCGGCCGCGGCTGGGTGATCTCGTAGACAAACGGCTCGTCGAGCCGCATCAGCTTGCGCCAGCCATGACCGGTCACATGCGCGACGTAGTTGAGCTTCAGCCCCCGCCGCTGACACTCCCGCACAAACGCCACGTAGATCACCGAGGGCGCCAGCAACGCCTCGCCGTAGGTGCGCAAATCACCGTGACCGATCGGCGTCTGGTAACCCTGCGGCAGCTGCGCCGCGACCTTGCGGCACAGCGAAAGTCCGTTCGTCTGCACGCCCGAACTCGCGAGGAAAATAATCTGGTCGCCGTCCCGCACGTCACCCGTGATGCGCAGGTTTTTCGGGAAAATTTTCCCGATCGCCGAACCCGCCAGCACGATCGCTTCCGGTTCCACAATCCCGCCCAGCGTCGGCGTCTCGCCCCCGCCCCACACCGCCCCGGCCGCGCGACAGCCTTCGGCAAAACCCGCCACGAGGGCGTTCGTGCGCGTCTCGTCCGCAAACCACCCCGAGTCGCCCACCGCCGCATGCATCGCCACCGAGATCGGCAACGCCCCGCAGGTCACCAGATCGTTCACCATCGTCGCCACCGTATCGATGGAGATCTCCCGGTAAAAACACTTCCCCGTCGCCGCGTAGACGGCGTCCGCCACGAGGTTCTTCGTGCCGAGGCCTTCCTCGACGTGCGCGAGGAAATGATCCGCCGCCTCGATGAGGTAGGCGCTCTCCCCGCGCGTCGTCGCCGGCTCGGCATAACCGTGGTCCGCCAACACGCCCGCCGTCGTGCGCGCGGCCTTCTGGCACGCGCGCTTGAACGCATCGAGCTGATCGTAACGCACACCGGATGATTCGTAGCTGAGCGACATGGGAAAAGAGGGAAGACTAACGGTTGCCCCGATGGAAGCCGATCTTCGGCTTCTTTGCGTCGCCGACCGCCGGAGCGTCGAGCAACGGTTGGAGGCGCTCAACGACTTCGCGCAGCACCGAGGCGTGCTCGACGAGGCGCCGGTCGATCTCCGCGAGCCGTTTGAGAATCGTCGTATTCGCGAGCAACGCCTCGCGCATCTGCACAAACGCCCGCACGAGGTAGAGACTCATCTCCACGGCCTTCTCGCTCCGCAGCACGTTGGCCGCCCTCAGCGCGCCGTGTTCGGTGAAGACCCAAGGTCGTTTCCGAAGTCCGCTATGAGTCCCGCTTGATATCGCATTTTGCGATATCAAGTTCTCCACTTCTTCGTTTGTAAGCTGAAACCGAAAGTCTTCGGGAAACCGCGACGCAGTCCGTTTCACCGCCTCATTCAGCCGAAATGTCGCCACCCCGTAGGGCGCCGCCAAATCCGCATCGAGCACCACCTTCGTCTTCCGCAGGGTATAGATCCGCGGCAACGCAGCCCCCCGTTCTGGTGGTGCTTTCGGCATAGCCTCGCACCTCAGTAGGCGCGTCCCTCGGCCTTTTCGTGATAATTCAAAAACGCCTGGTTCACCACGCGGTAACCGCCGGGGGTCGGATATTTTCCGGTAAAATACCAGTCGCCCGTATGGTGCGGCACGGCCTCGTGCAGATGCTCGATCGTCTGGAAGATGATCTCAATCTCGCCTTTCCATTCGATCCCTTTCGGCCGCACGCGCTCCACGATCTTGGCGGAGATTTCCTCCGGCGTGAACGGCTCGTAGATCCGGCGCACGTGGTTCACCGAACCGCCGCGCGCGACTTCGTCGTAACATGCCTTGTAAACATCCTCCAGCAGCCCCAACTGCCCGCGCTCCCGCAGCAATTCGATCGCCGCCTCGAACGCGATGAATTTCCCCAGCTCCGACATGTCGATGCCATAACAGTCCGGATACCGGATCTGCGGCGCCGTCGAGATAATGATGATCTTCTTCGGCTGCAGCCGCGCGAGAATCCGCAAGATCGATTTCCGCAGCGTCGTCCCGCGCACGATCGAGTCGTCAACACACACCAGATTGTCCCCGGGCTTCACCGAACCGTAGGTGATGTCGTAGACATGGCTCGCGAGCTGGTTGCGCAGGCTCTCCTGCCCGATGAACGTCCGGAGCTTGATGTCCTTGCTCACCACTTTCTCCCCGCGCGGCCAGTTCCGCAAAATCAGGTCGTCCAGCACCGCCTCCGTGAGCTCGCCCGCCGCCGCCGCCTGCAAAATCGCCGCCTTCACCTCGTCGCGCCGCCGGGCCCGCAACGTCGACATCAGACCGTAATACGCCACCTCGGCCGTGTTCGGGATGAAACTGAACACCGTGTTCGCCCAGTCGTGGCCGATGGACTTGATCACCTGGTCCGCGAGCCCGCCGCCCAACGCCTGGCGCTCGCGGTAAATGTCGAGATCGTTGCCGCGCGAAAAATAGATCCGCTCAAACGAGCACGACGTACGCGGCAGCGGCGCCGTAAACGCCACCGACTGCACCGTGCCGCGCTTCTTCATCACCACGACATGCCCCGGCTCGACTTCCCGCACGTCCTCCACCGCCACATCGAACACCGTCATCAGCGGCGCGCGCTCCGAGGCGAAGGCCACGACCTCGTCATTCTTGAAATAAAACGCCGGCCGGATCCCCGAGGGATCCCGCGCGACAAACGCATCCCCGTTGCCGATCAGCCCCGCAATCGCGTAGCCGCCGTCCCACTTCTGCGAGGCGCGCGTCAACACGCGCGCGACATCAAGATCCTCGCTGATCCGCCGCGACAGCTCCGCGCCGTCCATCTCGCGCGTGCGCAGGTAGCGGTAAATGTCCTCGTGTTCCTCATCGAGGAAGAACCCGATTTTCTCCAGCACCGCCTGCGTGTCCGAGGCGAAAATCGGGTGCTGACCGATCGCGATGAGGCTGTCGTTCAGCTCCCGCGTATTCGTCATGTTGAAGTTGCCGCACAACGCGAGATTGCGCGTCGGCCACGAACTCCGCCGGAAATAGGGATGACACGCAGTCACGCCGTAGCCGCCGCTCGTGCCGTAGCGCAGATGGCCGAGGAGCAGCTCCCCGCCAAAGTCGAAGTGCCGCTTCACCGTGTCCGGAAACTCGGGATAGACCTGCCCCTTGGCGGTGAGCTCCCGGTATTGCTCGAGCAACGCCCCGAACACCTTGTCGAGCGGGTTCGGCGTCGTGTTGCGCTCGCGGAACATGTAGGGCTCGCCCGCCGGCATATCGAGCTTCACGCACGCCACCCCCGCGCCGTCCTGGCCGCGGTTGTGCTGCTTTTCCATCAGCAGAAAAAGTTTCTCGAACCCCCACAGCGGCGACTTGTATTTCTCCGCGTAGTAAGCGAGCGGCTTGAGCAGCCGCACCAATGCAATGCCACATTCGTGACCGATGTGTTCGCTCATGACCGCCTCCCCGTTTGGCAGGCCGTCATCGTCGAAATTCGCGGGTGGGATTCAATCGGCATTCGGCAAGATAAGTGCCCATCTCGAAGAGGCCCCGGGAATGGTCAACGGCTTTCTCCGCCGCCCGCGTCTTATGCCGTCCGCTCATGACTTTCCCGCTCCTTGACGCCCCGGCCGAGTTCGGGAGCATCACCCTCTCCCGACTATGCTGATCCTCCGCGGCTCGCCTGCCCTCTCGCCCTTCCGCCTGCAAAAACTCCTCGACGACCTCGTCGCCGCTGGCCTCCCGGTCCGCGCCGTGGCCGCCGAGTTCGTGCACCTCGCCGAACTCGCCGCCGCCGGCCCGGGGCTCCCCCAACGCGAACTCACCGCCGCCGAGCACTCCGTCCTCGCAAAACTTCTCACCTACGGTCCCCGCCGCGCCGCCGCCCCCGTCACCGGCCTCGTCCAAATCGTCGCCCCCCGGCCCGGCACCCTTTCCCCGTGGTCCTCCAAAGCCACCGACATCGCCCACCTCTGCGGCCTCACCGCCGTCCAACGCCTCGAGCGCGTCGTCGCCTTCACCGTCGATTTCGGTGACACCGCCCCCGGCTTTCCGCTCTCGCCGCTCACCGCCGCCCAGCATCACACCCTCGCCGCCAAACTTCACGACCGCATGACGCAGGTCGTCTTCGGCGACCTCGCCGCCTGCGCCGCCCTCTTCCGCCACGAGGCGCCCCGCCCGATGAACCGCGTGCCCGTGCTCGCCGCCGGCCGCGCCGCCCTCGTCGCCGCCAACGCCGACCTCGGCCTCGCCCTCGCCGACGACGAAATCGACTACCTCGTCCAAGCCTTCACGACCCTCGGCCGCGACCCCCACGACATCGAGCTGATGATGTTCGCCCAGGCCAACTCCGAGCACTGCCGCCACAAAATCTTCAACGCCACCTGGGACATCGACGGCGCCGCGCGCGACCACTCGCTGTTCCAGATGATCAAGCACACTTACACGCTCCACAGCGCAGGTATCCTCTCGGCCTACAAGGACAACGCCGCCGTCCTCGCCGGCACCCGCGGCGGCCGCTTCTACACCGATCCGCGCACGCACGAATACGCCGCGCACGACGAAGACATCCACCTCCTCTGCAAGGTCGAGACGCACAACCACCCCACCGCCATCTCCCCGTTCCCCGGCGCCGCCACCGGCTCCGGCGGTGAAATCCGCGACGAGGGCGCCACCGGCCGCGGCTCCAAACCCAAAGCCGGCCTCGTCGGCTTCACCGTCTCCAATCTTCGCTTACCCGGCGCCCTCCAGCCCTGGGAAAAGGACAACGGCAAACCCGACCGCATCGTCTCCGCCCTCGACATCATGCTCGAGGGCCCGCTCGGCGCCGCCGCCTTCAACAACGAATTTGGCCGCCCCGCCATCAACGGCTACTTCCGCACCTTCGAACAAATCGTCTCCACGGCTTCCGGCGCTCGGGAACTCCGCGGCTACCACAAGCCCATCATGCTCGCCGGCGGCCTCGGCAACATCAAAGCCGAGCACGTCAAAAAAGGCGCCATTCACCCCGGCGACCAACTCATCGTCCTCGGCGGCCCCGCCATGCTCATCGGCCTCGGCGGCGGCGCCGCCAGCTCAATGGCGAGCGGCCACGGCAACGAAGTCCTCGATTTCGCCAGCGTCCAACGCGACAACGCCGAGATGGAGCGCCGCTGCCAGGAAGTGATCGACCGCTGCTGGGCCCTCGGCGACGACAACCCCATCTCCTTCATCCACGACGTCGGCGCCGGCGGCGTCTCCAACGCCCTCCCCGAACTCGTCAACGACGGCGGGCTCGGCGGCAAGTTCAACCTCCGCGCCCTCCCCAACGCCGAGCCCGGCCTGTCCCCGCTCGAGATCTGGTGCAACGAATCGCAGGAACGCTACGTCCTCGCCGTCCCCGCCGCCCACCTCGCCCTGTTCTCCAGCCTCTGCGCCCGCGAGCGCTGCCCCTTCGCCGTCGTCGGCGAGGCCACCGCGGAAAAACAACTCGTCCTCGAAGACCCGCACTTTAAGAACCGCCCCATCGACCTCCCGCTCGACGTGCTCCTCGGCAAACCGCCGCGTATGCACCGCACCGACACCACGCAAAAACGCCCGCAGCACCCGCTCGATCTCACCACGCTCACCCCCGCCCCGACCGGCCCGAAGAAACCTTATTCCGCCGCGACCGCCGTCGCCACCGAGCGCGCCGCCCTCGCCGAGGCCATCCGCCGCGTCCTCTCCCATCCCACCGTCGCCGACAAAACCTTCCTCATTTCCATCGGCGACCGCACCCTCGGCGGCCTCATCGCCCGCGACCAAATGGTCGGCCCGTGGCAAGTCCCCGTCGCCGACTGCGCCGTCACCGCCGCCACTTTCGACGTCACCACCGGCGAAGCCATGGCCATGGGCGAACGCACCCCGGTTGCGGTCAACCACGCCGCCGCGTCTGCCCGCCTCGCCGTCGGCGAAGCCCTCACCAACCTCGCCGCCGCCCAAATCGGCGACCTCGGCAAAGTGAACCTCTCCGCCAATTGGATGGCCGCCCCCGCCATCCCCGGCGACGGCGCCGACCTCTACGCCGCCGTCCAAGCCGTGGGCCTGGAACTCTGCCCCGCCCTCGGCATCACGATCCCCGTCGGCAAGGACTCGATGAGCATGAGCACCGTCTGGAACGACGAAGTCTCCGGTGAGAAAAAACGCATCACCGCCCCCGTCTCGCTCGTCGTCTCCGCCTTCGCCCCCGTCGCCGACATCCGCCTCACGCTCACGCCGCAACTCCAGCGCCCCGCGCTGGCGCCAAATGAAGGCGGAGGTTTAAGTTTAAGCGATCCCGCCACGCCGAACGAAGCTGCGTCCCCCCGTGCTTCAACTTCAACTTCTCCCTTAAACATCGATCTGCAGCAGGACACCGTCCTGCTCCTGATCGATCTGGGCCGCGGCCAAAACCGCCTCGGCGGCTCCATCCTCGCGCAGACCGTTTCGCAGATGGGCGAAGCCACCCCCGACGTCGACCAACCCAAGGACCTGAAAAATTTCTGGAACGTAATCCAGCTCCTCGGCCGTCAGAAAAAACTCCTCGCCTACCACGACCGCTCCGACGGCGGCCTCCTCGCCACCGTCGCGGAAATGGCCTTCGCCGGCCACACCGGCGTCGACCTCGAGATTCCGCAGGGTCACGAAGTCTTCTCGTCGCTCTTCGCCGAAGAACTCGGCGCCGTCCTCCAAATTCGCGCCGACGACCTCGACGACGTTTCCCTCACCCTTCGCGAACACGGCTTCAAAGCCTGCACGACGCGCGTCGGCACGCTCAACCGCACGCACACCCTCCGCATCCTGCGCGGTGGCCGGACGCTCTTTGAAGAAGGTATCTTCAACCTCCGCGCCATCTGGTCCGACGTCACCCGCCGTCTCGCGCAACTCCGCGACAACCCCGCCGCCGCCGAATCCGAACACCGCCTCCGCCTCGACCCAAAGAACCCCGGCATCACGCCGAAGCTCACCTTTTCCATGACACCGGTAGGGACGTCTCTCCGAGACGTCCGCCCCCCCATCGCGATTCTCCGCGAACAGGGCGTAAACGGCGAAGTCGAAATGGCCGCCGCCTTCACTCGCGCCGGCTTCACGGCCATCGATGTCCACATGACCGACATCCTCAGCGGTCGCGTCTCGCTCCAGGATTTCCGCGGCCTCGCCGCCTGCGGTGGCTTCAGTTACGGCGACGTCCTCGGCGCCGGCGAAGGCTGGGCCAAGACCATTCTCTTCAATGAGCGCGCCCGCGCCGAGTTCGCCGCGTTCTTCGCCCGCGAGGACACCTTCGCCCTCGGCGTCTGCAACGGCTGCCAGATGATGAGCAACCTCCACAGCATCATCCCCGGCTCCGACCACTGGCCGCGCTTCGTGCAAAACCAAAGCGAGCGCTACGAAGGCCGCTACGTTTCCGTCCGCATCGAACCGTCGCCCAGCCTCCTCTTCGTCGGCATGGAGGGCAGCGTGATCCCGATCGCCGTCGCCCACGGCGAAGGCTACGCCGAATTTGCCGACTCCGCCGCGATGCAGCGCTGCAGCACCTCCGGCCTCGTCGCCGCGCGCTTCGTCGACAACCACCACCACGTCACCGAGCAGTATCCGCTCAACCCGAACGGCTCGCCCCAGGGTATGACCGCCCTCACGACGACGAGCGGCCGTGTGACGATCATGATGCCGCATCCCGAGCGCGTCTTCCGCAGCGCCTGCATGAGCTGGGCGCCGGCCGACTGGCCCGAAGACTCCCCCTGGATGAAACTCTTCCGCAACGCCCGCGCGTGGGTGGGGTGACCAATTCCGTCACGCATCAGCCAAGACCGGCCCCAGATGACCGGAGCTTTAGGGCTGTTCGTCGAGCTCCTTGAGCGACTCACCCGTCACGGTTTTCCAAGCGGTGAGACCGTTCGCACTGCCGCCGTGAATCACGACAGCCGCGGCTGACGGACTGGAGAACTCCGAATCTTTTGTGAAGACGAGAAATGCGCCTTTCTCGACGAGTGTGCCGTCATCAATGAGCTGTTTTCGCTGAACGACGAGATAGGGGTAGGCTTCTGTGGAGGGCCGTTCTTCTCTGACTGCCGTCGAACCCTGAAAAACCACAAAACCATTCGCGGTCCGCTGACCTCTTCCTTCCGCGCCCTTAATTCGGCAGAAAAGCACACCGCCTGGCTGAGTTTTCGCCGCCGATTGAGCTATGGGGGAAAGAATATCGGAACCAAGGACAGGGAGGAGTTGCCGAACACGGGTAAGAAAAACCTCCATATCCTCTCGGTCTGATTCCGGGAGCTTAGAACCGCCAGCTTGATTCTGTTCGAGTTTGAACCGATCGACTTCTCGGCCTCAGCGAGCAGGCGACTTTCCAAATACCTGACGTGAGCCTTGGTGAGATTCTCGTCCTTGCTGACAAAAACGATGGCCGATACCCAAAACTCTTTAGCCTTATGTTGTTTCAGCCGCTCACGAATAATTTCCGCTTCGCCAATGTAGGCGCGTGGCGCATTCGTTAGGGGGTCATTACCGATGAGAATGTAGACTCCGGCCTTGTCGAGTTCATCGCGGGCCAGAAGGTCGTCCAATTCGGTCCGCGGTGCCGCGATAGCTTTACCTGTCCAATTGGAAATCTCTGCGGTCCGTAAACTTTTCGCGTCACCACGAGGAAGGAAGAGTTTGATCGTGGCGGAGGTCATTGGAAGTAAAGCGCTAGATCTCATCTACCTACGGCGTCCCGCGTCGTGCGAGTCAAATTGATGCGAAGTGTAGGTCCACGTTGCTTCGAATAACCCGTAACCACCGCCCCCCGTCCGCGCTGTCGGTCGTTCGTAATGAACGATCCTCCATTCCAGCCATACGGTGGCCCCGACGCCGCCCAACCTCGTCCGCACCGTCCCGCTTGGAGGCGCATTCATCACAGCCCGTTTTTCTGGATCGCCGCCGCGTCCATCGGAGTCGCGATGGTCATCGACGTCACGACGAACAATCTCTCGGTCGGCCCGGCCACCTCATCGACCCAGCCCGTCTCCGCCTTGGCGCCGTAGCGCGCCCGATCCCGCCACGGGGCGGCGCAGAGCATCAGCCTGAGTCCGCGCAACCCGGCCCCCCGTCCGATCGCCGGCCGAAGCCCCGCGTTCCCCCTCGCTGGCACGCCGGTTGCATCCGACCGAGGAATGCCTTTCCTCTCGCCCACTCCTCCTCTCGGAATGCCATCCACCCTTTCCTCCGTCTCCGCTCTCCTCGCCCTCGCCTCGCTCGCGCTCTGCGCGGTCGCCCCGCCTCGCGCCCACGCCGCCCCACCCGCGCCATCCCCCGCCGCCGTCTTCGACGACCTCAAGGCCCACGCGACGCCGGACGAACTCTACCGCCTCCTCTTCGCCCTCCCCAAGGGCGGCGACCTCCACCACCACAGCGGCGGCGGCGTCCCGATGGACTACGTCGTCGAGTATTACACGAACCCCGCCCGTAATCGCGGCCAGAAATTTTACGTCCGCACGACCATCTCTCACGTGCCCGGCGCCCCCCCCCCCCCCCCGCCCGAGGTCCTCTTCCACGTCGTCCGCGAGTCCAGCTGGAAAACCTTTCTGCCCGCCCTCCGCGCCCAGTGGAAACTCGTCACGGCCCTCACCGCCGAGGAAAAAGCCGCGTGGCTCTCCAGCCTCAAGCTCGACCTGCCCGGCGAAGGGCGCGATGAGTTTTTTGAAAAAACCTGGTTCCGCCTCGGCCCCATCTTCAGCGACATCACCCTCGGCCCCGACCTCCTCGTCGAAAACATGAAGGCCTTCGGCCGCGAAAGCGTCCGCTACCTCGAAATGCAAGTCAGCCCCTGGGGCGCCACCGACGCCGACGGCCAGCCGGTCTCGCCCGAGGCCTATTATCAGGCCTACCGGACCCGTCTCGCCCAACCCGACGCCCTCGCCACCGGCGTCACCGTGCGGCTCCAAATCGTCGTCCTGCGGTTCCTCCCCGGCGCCGACGCCAGAATCCGCGACGCCTTCGCCTTCATCGACGCCCACCGCGATCTCTTCGTCGGCCTCAACCTCGCCGGCCGCGAGGACAACGGCAAAGGCCAGGCCGCCCGCTTCACCGAGGTCTTCCGCGAGATGCAGCGCAAATTTCCCCGCATCCCGCTCGCCATCCACGCCGGCGAATCCGACGAGGCCAACGCCAACATCCGCGACACCCTTCTCCTCGGCGCCGACCGCATCGGCCACGGTTTAAACATTCTCAAAGACCCCGCGACCTACCTGCTCCTCCGCCACAACCGCTACCTCGTCGAAATCAACCTGGTGAGCAACCGCGTCCTCGAATACGTCACCGATCCGATGCAACACCCGTTCCCCGTGCTCCTGCGCACCGGCGTCCCCGTTTGCCTCAACACCGACGATCGCGGCATGTGGGACTCGAACTTCACCGACGAATACGTCACCGCCGTCTCCCACTATAACTTGAGCTGGGCCGAGGTCGTTTCCCTCGCGCGCACCAGCCTCGTCCACGCGTTTCTCGACGAACCCACGAAAAACCGCCTCCTCACCGACTACGAAAAAGCGCTCGCCGCCTACGAGGCCCGCTACCTCACCGCCGACTGGCGCACCGCCTCCGCCTCCATCGTGCCCATCGTCTCCAACTACGGGAAAAACGCCTTCCGGCTCACGGCTCCGGTCACCCTCGGCGAACTGCGCTGAGCGTCGCGGTTGCGTTCACCGTCCCCGGGTATCATGAGTCAACGTCTGAAAACGAAGTCGCCTTCTTCCCGTTCCGCTCCGTCGCGCCCCAAGATCCTCACGGTCGACGACGCCAAGGCCGTGCGCCTCCTCACGCAGCGCGCCCTCGCCGCCTTCGATTGCGCGTTGAGCGAAGCCCCCAACGGCTACAACGCCCTCTTCGCCATGGAGCGCGATCTGCCCGACCTCATTCTGCTCGACGTCAACATGCCCACCATGGGCGGCCTCGAAATGCTCACGATGATGCGCTCCAATCCCACTCTCCGCGCGATCCCCGTCATTATGCTCACGTCACCGGCCGACCACGGCGTGCTCGACCAACTCTCCGCCCTCGGTATCAGCGGCCTCGTCCAGAAGCCCTTTACCCCGGCCGCCCTCGTGGAAAAAATCCGGGCCGTCATTTCGCTGCCGCCGGCCCCGCCCGCCCCGCCCGCATCGGCCTGAGTCCCCCGTCCGAAGGGACGAATCTCCGTTCCCCCTCGCGTTCAGTGCTCCCCGGTGGGCCGTGCGCCCTTCGCGCGGCTCAACGCTTCACGCCACGACCTGCGCTCCGCCGCCCGCGGAACGCCCGCCCCACCTCGGACGGCGCGTGCAGTCGGGTGAGGTGCGCCCTCGCCGGCGACGGCCCCAACCTTCCAGTTGCACTTGGCCCCGGCCGGCCGCATCGTCTCCGACCCGGGACTGATCCGCCCCGGGATTTCATGCCTTTTCACACTCTGCGGCGCCTCGGCGCCCGCATCTCTTCCGCCGTCCGCTGCCTCTTCGCCCGCGCCGAGTCGCCGGAGGAGCGTTATCGCGACTTCAACGGCCGCTACTTCTCCGGTTTCTACGAACAGGAGCGCATGCTCGCGGACAAACCGCGCATGAAATTCTATCACGCCGCGATCCAACGCCACATCCAGCCCGGCGACCGCGTCATCGATCTCGGCACCGGCACCGGCATCCTCGCCGCCCTCGCCGCCCGCCGCGGCGCCGCCAAAGTCTACGCCATCGACCACTCCTCGATCCTCACCACCGCCCGCTCGCTCGCTGCCGCCAACCACCTCGAGCGCGTCGAATTCGTCTCCACCCACAGCACGGACTTCTCCCTCGCCGAACCCGTCGACGTCATTCTCCACGAGCAAATGGGCGACTGCCTCTTCGACGAGGCGATGGTCGCCAACGTCACCGATCTCCGCGACCGCCTCTTGAAACCCGGCGGCCTGATCTTGCCCAGCCGCTTCGAGTTTTTCTGCGAGCCGATCAAGATCCGCGACGAGCGGCACGTCCCGTTTATCTGGGAACTCGAGGTGCACGGTTACGACTACTCCGTGCTCGAACGCCAGCGCCCCCAGGACCCCGACTACTATCAGGTCCGCAGCAGCGACCTCGCCCTCGTCGACCACTGCCTCGGCAAACCGGCCCCGCTGCTCACGCTCGATCTGCACACCGTCAACGAAGCGGATCTCCCGCACGCCCTCACCTTCTCCCGCACCGTCGTGCACGCCGGCCGGCTCGACGGCTACGCCGTTTACTTCCGCGCGCTCGTCGACAAAGACCTGAGCCTCGGCTCGGGCCCGCTCGACCCGGGCCGCGCGCCCCACTGGGGCTTTCGCATTCTCCGCACCGACCGCGACGATTTCCTCGTCGGCGACACCATCGAGGTCCGCCTCACCGTCGGCCGCTGGTCCGAAATCGACACCTGGCGCTGGTCGCACGTGAAGCGCGCCTCGACCGAGACGAATGTTGCGCCCGCTTCCGCTCGGCCGTCCTGACCGGCGCGCGGCCGGCCACGGACCGGGCGACGGCAGCCGTTTTTGCACCGGCCACGCCGCTTCAATACCGGCTCATCACGCCGTAAAAAATAAACCACGCCAACCCGCTCCAGAGCGCGACTCCGGTCAACGCGAGCTTCAGCGTCACCGCGACATCGGCGGTGCCCAATACCCGGAAAGCCAGACCCAAAATCACCGCGCTCCCGATGCCGGCGAGCAGCAGATAGTCCCGCGTGCGCCGGCTGAACGTCGGGATTTCGCGCGGCGGGGGCGGTTTGGCTCCGTGACGCCGCAATTCGTGCAGCAACTCCTCGTTCGTCGGAAAACGGTCGGAATCGGCCGCGCGCGCCGGCTCCGTCGGTTTCTTTTTCAGCGTGAGTTTGGGGTTTTCCGCCATGGCTCGTCTGTCCGTAGTTACCAGAATCGGGGCCCGAGACCAGTCCGGGTTTTCGCGCGCCCTACTGCGGCTTCGGCACCAAACTGTAGATGAAATGATCCACCCTCCGGTTGTGGAGCACTTCGGCGTTTTTTAGCGTGCTGATTTGCTTAAATCCCAGCCGTTTCACCAACGCCAGCGCGCGGACATTCTCCGTCGCAACGCCCACGACAATGCGGTTGACGAGCAACTGGGTGAACGCATGCGCAAACACCACAGGGGCACACTGCGCCATGATCCCCTGCCCCTGCGCCGCCGGCACCAGCCACCAACCGGGAAACGCGATGCGGGCCGCCGGATCGATGCGGTTGTGCCCGATCACTCCGACCAACGAACCCATCGACCAAATCCCCGATTGATACGCCCGCGTCGCCGCCCGGTCCCGCAACGCGCCCGCGATGAATTTCTCCGAGTCCGCCAACTTCACCGTCGCGTCGACCCACGGCAGCCACTCGCGCAGGGTCGCCCGGTTCGCCTCCACCACCGCAAAGAGCGCGGCCGCATCGCCCGGCTGCAACAGCCGCAGTTCGAGCCCGGGATTAATTTTGTGACGGAGCATGGCGGAAACGTGGCTCCTGTTGGGCCCCGAAAATCCCCGGGTGGCAACGGCGGAGTTTCGGCCGCCGTGCCCAATTCGGTTCTGACCACCCCACCCCGGCCCCGCTCTCTGGACGCCGCCCCATGCACCCCTGCATCGCTTTCCTCCTCGGCATCAATCGGGGCCAGCCCGCGTCAAGAGGGACCGGCCCGGCGCCGGCTTCGCGGCCCTGGCCTTCACCGGCGTCGCCACCTTCATCGCCGGCGGCAACGTGATTTTCTCCGGCCCATCATCCGACGGCCGGAAACTCGCCCGGCAATTCGAGCCGTCCCTCGCGGTCCCGCTCGGCTACGACGTCGCCACCTTCGTTCGCACGCGCACCGAAGTCGGGCAGTCGCCGCGATCACTCCGTTCGCCCCGGCCGACCCGCACGACCCCGCCACCACGATTCACGTGGGCTTTCTCGCCGCCACCCTGCCATCCGGCCAACAGCGCGCGCTCGAAGCGTGCCGCGCCGACGTTGCCGAATTTCGCGTCGTCGGACGCGGATACTCCTGGCTCTGCCGTGGCATCAAGACCCACGAGTCGAAGATCTAGGCCTCGCGAACACTCAAAGCGCTCACGCTCCCTTCCTCGTCGATGCGCAACCTCACGACGATCCGCAAACTCGCGGCCCTCTACCCGGCGTCAGGCTCAACCGCTTCGCGCGGCGAGCCACCCACTCCGCCCGGCTCAGCTTTTCTTCGCCAACATCGCCGCCAGCACGTCCGGCTGAAGGTCGCCCTGCACCGCGTGCAAATGGTGCAACACCCCCATGCGGTCCTCGGGGTTCGATGACGAAATATCGATCATCCAGTCCTCGGTCTTCGCCGCGGCGACGACGACTTCGTCGGCCCAGGCAATGACTTCGGCCGCCGTCACGGAGCCGTCCGTGATGCCCTTGATAAAATACTCCGCCATCGTGCGGTGGTTCGCAGGTGTGTCCATAAGAGCGCTCAGCAGACGCGTTGGCGGGCGAAACTCAACGTGTTTCCTGCACGCGGATGCGCCGGTACTCGATCTGCCCCTTGTCGCTCTCCACGCCGATCGGTCCCGACGCCGGCACCGGAAACGCGTCGACGAGCACCTCGCCGTTGCACGTCGCATGCGCGAGGCCGCCCTTCACCGTGACGACGACTTCGTTCCACTCGAGCGGACGATAGTGCTTCAGGGTGAGCCACGGGCCTGCGAGATGAAAGTCGCGCATCTGGAGCTGCGGCTCGCGCACAAACACGCCGCTGTCGGCGTTCGGGCTCGCGCGAAACTCCAGCTTCAGCACGAAGTCGCCCGGAAATTTCCGCGTCGTCATCAGCTTCCGATAGGCCCGCTCCTCGCGGGCCACGGTGACGACGAGCCGTCCGTTGCGCGCGGCGAAACGCCCGTCGTCGCTCACGGTCTTGCCGTCGAACGCGGGTTTGTCCGCGTAGCCCCAGCCGGTGAGATCCCGCCCGTTGAACAGACGTTCGAATCCGGGCTCGGGCGCAAAATCGTCGGGCCACGCCGGCGCGAGGCCGACCGTCTCCAGCACGGGCCGGAGGGCGGCGGACAGCTTGATATAACCTTCGGCGTTCGGATGCAGCAGATCGGGAAATTCCCCGGCCTTCGCGTCACCCTGGGCGTTGGCAAAGAGCGTCCACGTGTCCACCCACGTGACCTGCGGCTCATCCTTGAGCAGCGCAAAACACTGCTGGTTGATTTTCTTGATCTGCTCCGCGGGACGTTTCTTGGTCGTGGAACTGGGCAACACCGCACACAGCACAACCGGCATCGCCGGGTTGTGGGCCCGGAGGGCGGCGAGAATCAGCTTGAGATTGCCCGCCGTGGATTCCGGCGCCGCCCCCTCCTCGAGGTCGTTCGTGCCGATCAGCAACACGATGCCGCGCGGCTTCAGCGCAATCACATCCTGCTCCAGCCGGAGCAGCACACCGCGCGTCGTGTCGCCGCTGATGCCGCGGTTCACGGTCTTGATGCCCGGAAAAAGCTGCGTGAGATTCGCCGCCCAACCCTGCGTGATCGAGTCGCCCAAAAACACGAGTCCGTCCTGATCCTGCTTCACCCGCTTTGCCCACCCGCTGCGTTTCTCGGTCCAGAGTTTCTGAAACCAGTCGTAACGCCGGATCGGCCCCGTGCCCGGCAGGCCGTCATCGCTCGCGGGGAGCACGAACGGCACCGCGGCGGCGGCCGGCGGCGGCATCGCCGCAGGCGTCGCCACCGGCTGCGCGTGACCGACCGCACTGAACAGCAGCGCGGCGCCGGCGAAGGAAAGGCTGAGTCGGTAATGGAGGGTCTTCATTTGGTCCAGCTGACGTTGCCGACTTCCGCCAGCGGAATGCACCCGTCGAAGCGACCGGGCACCGGGTCGTAGTGCAGCACCGTCTTGCCGACGCGCTCCGAGGTAAAATAGCCGACCACCGTCAGCTCTTTGATCTGGTGAAAAAACGTCCGCACCTTGCCCTTCGCCGCCTCGGCCGTCGCGACAAGCAACGCGTCCTGCTGCGCCGCGGTCAGCTGGGCGAACCCGCGGCCGTGCGCCGCGCCGCTCGCCGCCTCGAGTTCGGCCAACCCGGCGACCACCACCTTCCGGTCCTCCTCGCCGAGAAATTGGCCCACCATCAGATCGATGAACGCCGGCACGCCCACGTCGAGTGCACCCGGCGTTTCGCTGCGGGGCAAAATACGGTCGGCGATCGCGCTCACCGCCTCAAACTGCTTCGCCGTGAGATAGACCGGCTTCGCGGCCGCCCCGACGGCGGCCGCCGCCGGCTGCGCTTGGAGGACGCCGGTGAGCAACGACGGTGAAATGGCCACGCCCAGCAACATCGCCGCACGGGCAATCGCCGCGCGACGCGTCATCAACTGCGCGTCCGAGGATTCGGGCTGGGTGGAAAGGGGAGAAAAGGAGTTCATGGTCCGGAGGTGTGGCGATTAAAGGTTGCCCTTCTTCAGCTCGTTCACGGCCTGGTCGCAGGCGCGGGCCGTGAGCGCCATATAGGTGAGCGACGGGTTCACGCACGCCGCCGAGGTCATGCACGCGCCGTCGGTGACGAACACATTGGGCGCCGCGTGGACCTGGTTCCACTTGTTCAGGACCGAGGTCTTCGGATCGCGGCCCATGCGGGCGGTGCCCATTTCGTGGATGCAATTGCCCGGCGCGCTGTTGACCACGTCGTCGAAGCCCGTGACGTTTTTCAGACCCGCCGCCTCCAACATCTCGACCGCCGAGGCCTTCATATCCTTGCGCATGGCGTATTCGTTTTCCTTCCAGCCGCAGTCAAAGGTCACCGTGGGCTGCCCCCACTTGTCGCGCAGCGCCGGATTCAGCGTGAGCCGGTTCGCGTGGTAGGGCAGGCACTCGCCCCACGCACCCATCCCGAAGCGCCACGGACCGGGCGCGATTAGGTCCGCCTTAAACTTCGACCCGAAATGGCTCAGCTCCTTGATGCTGCTCGCCCAATCAAGCCGGCTCGCGCTGCCCTGGTAACCGAAGCCGCGGAGGTAGTCCTTCCGCGCCGTCTCCTTGTTCAGATTGCGGAAGCGCGGAATGTAGATGCCGTTCGCGCGCTGCCCGCGAAAATATTTGTCGGCAAACCCGTCGGAAATCCCGCTGGCGCCCACTTTGAAGTGGTGGTCCATCAGGTTGTGACCGAGTTCGCCGCTGTCGTTGCCCAGCCCGTTCGGAAACCGCTCCGACTTCGAGTTCATCAGAATAAACGTCGAGGCCACGGCCGACGCGCAGGAAAAAATCACCTTCGCGTGGAATTCGATCACCTCGTTCGTCTCCGCATCGATGATCCGCACCCCGGTCGCGCGGCCTTTGTCTTTGTCGTAGATGATCTGATTGACGATCGAGAAGGGCCGCAGCGTGAGATTTCCCGTCGCATATCCGGCCGGCAGCGTTGCGGCGTTGCTGCTGAAATACGCCCCGTAAGGACAGCCGCGGATGCACCGGTTGCGATACTGGCAGCTCGCGCGGCCGTTGAGCTCCTTCGTGAGATTCGCCACCCGGCCGATGATCATCGGGCGACCGCCAAAGGACTCCGCGATGCGCCGCTTCACGTCTTTCTCCAGACAGTTCATCTCCATCGGCGGCAAAAACTGGCCGTCCGGGAGGTGCGGCAAGTTCTCCAGACTCCCGCTGATGCCCGCGAAACGCTCCGCATAGTCATACCACGGCGCGAGGTCGGCGTAGCGGATCGGCCAGTCGACGGCGACGCCCTCCTTCGCGTTCGCCTCGAAATCGAGATCGCTGAACCGGTAGGACTGGCGCCCCCACTGCAGCGAGCGCCCGCCGACGTGGTAGCCGCGCATCCAGTCAAAACGCTGGGTCTCCGAGTAGGGATTTTCGAGGTCGTTGACGAACCAGTGGGCGGACGCCGGATGCGTTGTGTAGCCCGTGCGGGCTTGCTTTTCCTGTTTGGCCAGTTCCGCCGCCGGCAACCGGGTGCGCCCCGCAAACTCCCAGCTCTCCGTCGTCGCCGTCGGATAGTCGCCGTGCTTCACATCGCGACCGCGTTCCAACACGAGGGTCTTCAGGCCTTTTTCGCTCAGCTCCTTCGCGGCCCAGCCGCCGCTGATGCCCGAGCCGATGACGATCGCATCGTAGGTGTTTTGTTGGGTGCCTGCGCCTTGAATGTTCGCCATGGGGAAATAAAATCGACTGCGGGTGGATCCGACGGGGGGGGAAAACGGGGAGACGCCGAGGGTTGAACACCGCGTTTCACCGCGTGGCAACCCGAACGTTCACCGCGCCGCCATCAGCGCATTGAGGTCGCGATACGCCATCGCGCCTTCCGTGAGCGGACCGGACGTCCCGCTCCGCAGAAATTCCGCCACGAGCGCCGCGGTCCGGCCGAACATCACTTCCGGAATGCCCGAACCCGCGCTGAGCCGCCGCGCCCCCAGCGCCGCCACCTCTGCCGCCGCCGGCAGACCTGGCCGCGCCATGACATTGAGCGGGAGCTTTACCGCCGCCGCGATCAGGCGGATCTCCGCCGCGTCCACCAGGCCCGGCACAAAAATCCCGCTCGCGCCCGCCCCGCGGTAGCGCTCCGCCCGCGCGAGCGTTTCCGCGACGCGCACCGCGGGGGCGAAGGTGGTGCGCAGATAGGTATCGGTGCGCGCGTTCACAAACACGTCCACACCGAGCCGCTCGCCCACTCTGCGCGCTTCCTCAATTTTCCGGCCATGGAGCTCGGGACTTCCGCCCGCATCTTCCAGATTGATGCCCACCGCGCCCGCGCCGATGACCCGCGCGACATGCTCCCCGACCACCCCGACGTCGTCCGAATAGCCTCCCTCCAGGTCCACCGAGAGCGGCACCCGGATCACGCGGGCGATCTCCGCCACGGTCGCCACCAAGACACCAACCGGCAGATTCCCCCCGTCGGCGTAACCGTGCGACCATGCGACGCCGGCACTCGTCGTCGCCACGGCCTTCGCGCCGAGGCTCTCGACGAGCCGTGCCCCGCCCGCGTCGCTCACATTGGGGAGAAGCAACAGGCCCGAGGCATGGAGTTGATGGAAAAGCGCGGCGTGGGGCTGAGGGAGTGACGACATCGAGTGAAATTCAAACCGCCGCCGCCGGCTCAGGTTCCCCGCACCCGCAGCCGGGCCGTGAAACTCCACTGCCCCTTCATGTTTTGGATTTTCAGCAGGAATTGATTCTTTCCCTGCTTCAGCCGCATCGGCACCACATCGTCGTCCAGCCGGCTCGGGCGCTGCACCCATTGGTCCACGATGATCTCCCCGTTGAGCCAAAGCTTCATCCCGTCGTCGCTGCCGATGCCGAGCCACGCGTCGGTGTCGTTGGCCACGTCGATCTCGGTCCATGCATAGCCGATACAGTAGTCGAGGTCGCCGTGGCTCGCTCCGTCCATGAAATCCACGAGTCCGCCTTCGGCATTGAGCTTTTTCCACGTGAGTTTGGTCCCGTCGATCGTGAGTTTCTCTCCGGCCGTCGGCCGCACCGTCCCGGGCCCGCCCGTCTCGGCAAACCAATCGCTGTTGAACGAATTCACCTGCGACGCCTTGGAGATGGTCTTGCCCGAACCCGCGGTCACCGCCTGCATCATGAGCGTGCCGTCGACGCCGACGCTGGCCACCTTGGAGAACGACTGCTCCGGCACGCGGATGGCTTTCAACACGAGCCAGCTCTTGAGCGGCAGTTCCGCGCGCGCCTCCCCGTTGATCCACGCCGCATCGGCCGCGCGCTGCTGGTCGGGCGGACCGACCTTGAACGAATAGTGAAAGGCCCCCGGCACCGGCGCGCCGTTTTCGATCGCCGGCAAAAAGGACGCCATTTTCTTGATCGCCTCGCGCATCGCGGGGACCACCGACGCGGGCATTTCGGCCCCGGGCAGCATCTCCACGGCGGCCACCTTGCCGTCGGGTTCGACGGCGATCTTCGCCTCGATCCGCGCAATGCCGTTTTGCCGCAGGCCCTCCACGCGAAACAGGTCGGCCAACAGCACCGGCTCCGCCCGCCGCGTCGCAAACTCCACCGGCCGCACCGCGCCGAGATAGTGCGCACGGTCGCGCGCCGTGCGCGGGTTGGCCGGGTTGAGCTGCCACAGCAGGTTGCTCACCCCGTCCACGAAGTTCATCAGATCGGCGATTTCGTTGGCCGGTCCGCCGAAGAGCGGCACGCCCTCACGGGTCATCAACATCATCACGAATCCGCCGCCGGGCACGAAGCGCGACAGCAGCTTCATCTCCGACTGTTTCTTCGGATCGACCACATTCCAGCTCCGGCTCGACGGCAGCGACCGCGCATCGAAGCCGGAGTCCCACGTGCTCAGGACCACCGCAGCCACGCGCCCCGGATACACGCGTTGGATGCGGTTCAGAAACGGCGTCAAATTGTCGAACAGGTGCCACGAACCCCCGCTCTGCCGCGACCGAAAAAGTACGATGAACAATTCGGGCTCCGGCAGCTTCGTGAGGTCCACCGGCTTCAGGGCCCCGCCCTCCACCCGCATCAGCCGCCCGACAAACTCACTTGAGGCTTTCCCTTGAGCTTCGCTCCATTTTGCGGCCCGCGCCGGCCGTCCTTCCACCGCCTGGAAAAACCGCACGCAATCTTCCGGCGGCAGCACCCGCATCGGCATGAACTTGCTCGTCGTCCCCCCCGTGCGAAACAGCACCAGCGGCCCCAGCGCTTCCACCGGTTCGCCCCGAAACGTCTTCCCACTCGGATCCTTCCACTCGGGCACGGGCGCATCCGCCGCGACGGCGCGGCCGAGCACAAGCAACCCGAACGAGATCATCCGCACGAAGTGGGAGGGGAAAAGCATGGGGCCGAAGTGGGGTGGCTGAGCAAACAACGGGCCGCCCGCCGGGCGCGAGGAGTTTTTCGCGGCAGCGCTGTCGGCGCGAAGTCGCCGCGGTCTGCGCTTCCCAAACCGCCGGCGCCTTGCCATCACTCTCCCCATGACGTCACCCCGCCCTCTGTCTCGTCGCGAGTTCCTCCTTTCCGCTTCCGCCGCCCTGGTCACGACCCGTCTCGCCGCCGCTGCCGCCGCGCCCGCCGCGGTCGCCGAGCCGATCATCGATATTCACCAGCACACCAATTACGGCGGACTCCGCGACCCGGCCTATCGCCAGATCGGGCCCGCGCGCACCCACGCCCAGCTGCGCGCCCACCAGCTCGGTATGGGCGTCACCACCACGATCCTCCTCCCGGCCGGCCGCGAGCTCTTCGGCCCGTCCACGATCAAAGGCCGCGCCAACGGCCTCGAGGGCACCGTCTCCGCCAACGAGGACAATCTCGCTCTCGCCCGCGCCTATCCGAACGAATTCGCCTTCGGGGCCAACGAGGTGCCCGACCTCCCCGACGCGCCTGCGGTCATCGAAAAATACCTCAAGCTCGGCGCAATCCTCATCGGTGAACAGAAATTCGGCGTCGAGTGCGATTCGGCCGCGATGCAAACACTCTACCAGCTCGCCGAAGCCTACCGTGTGCCGATCCTCATGCACTGGCAGGTCGGCAGCTACAACCAGGGCTTCGACCGCTTCCACACGATGCTGAAGAAATATCCCAACGTGAATTTCATCGGCCACGCGCAAACGTGGTGGGCCAACATCGACGCCAAGTGCGACAACGATCCGCGCCGCCTCTACCCCACCACCAAGGTCACGCCCGGCGGCCTCACCGACCGCTACCTCAGCGACTACCCGAACATGTTCGGCGATCTCTCCGCCGGCTCGGGCGAAGGGGCCTTCAAACGCGATCCCGATCACGCCCGCGACTTCCTAGCCCGCCACCAGGACAAGCTGCTTTACGGCAGCGACTGCAACGATGCGACGGGCGAACTCGCCGTCTGCTCCGGCGCCCGCCAGATCGCCCAGGTCCGGAAATTCTGTCCGAACAAAACCGCCGAGCGAAAGATGCTCTACGGAAACGCCCAGAAGCTCTTCCGGCTCTGAGCGGAATTTGGCCGGCGCCCCTGCAGCGCGGCCTGCGCCCTATCTCTCGCGGTTCCGCGGGTGAAACTTCGCGTGTTGGTCGAGCAGCCGTTGCGGCTCCACCGCCGTGTAGATCTGCGTCGTGGCAATGCTCGCGTGGCCGAGCATTTCCTGGATCGCGCGAAGATCGGCTCCGCCCGTCAACAGGTGCGTCGCGAACGAGTGGCGCAGACCGTGCGGCTTCACGTTCTTGGTGAGGCCCGCCCGCGCCGCATGTTTCTTCACCAGCTTCCACAGCATCACGCGCGAGAGCGCACTTCCGCGGCTGTTGAGAAAAAACTGGCTGCCCGTCTTCGGCTTCACGAGGTGCGGCCGCCCGGACACGAGATAGGTCGTGAGCGCGTCGAGCGCCTTCCCGCCGACCGGCACGATGCGTTCCTTCGAGCCTTTGCCAAACACGCGGATGAATCCGTTTTCCAAATCAACCTGCTGCAGCATCAGCGCCGCGAGCTCCGACACGCGCAGCCCGCTCGAATAGAAAAGCTCCAACAGCGCCCGGTCGCGCAAGGCCCGCGGATCGCCCCCCGTGGGCGCGGCGAGCAGCCGCGCGACCTCGTCCGTCGACAACGTGCTTGGAATCTTCCGCACGATCTTCGGTCCCGACAAGAGCGCGGTAAAATCGTCATCCCGAATTTTCTCCCGCACGAGGAAGCGCGCGAACATCCGGAGGGCGGTGAGTTTGCGCGAGAGACTAGCGGTCCGGTAGCGCTCGCCGTCGAGCGAGTGCACCCACTCGCCGGCCTGCGCGGCGGTCAACCCCCGCCAGTCGGTCGCGCCGCGTCCGGCCAGAAACGCCGCAGCCTGGTCGAGATCGCTGCGGTAGGCCGCGACGGTGTTCTCCGACAAATTACGCTCCAGTTCGATGTAGTTGAGAAACTGATCGATACCGTCCGCAAATCCTCCCGGGGCTTGGCTGAGAACGGAGCGCTTCACGGCAAACAAAAAGACGCCGCGGGCCGGCGGCGTCGATTTTCAAATGGGCGGAGGCCGCTCAGTATTTGCGGCGCCGCGGCGGCGGGACGTAGTTCGAATTCGTCTCCTTCATGCGGAAAGTAATACGCGCCTTCTCCAGATCGTAAGGGCTCATCTCCATTTTCACCATGTCGCCGGCGGCGATCTTGATGAAGTTCTTCCGCAGCTTCCCAGAAATATGGGCGAGCACCACGTGCTCGTTCGCCAGTTGCACCTTGAACATCGTGCCCGGGAGCACGGCGATCACGCGGCCTTCCACTTCAATCGAATTGCTGTCAGCCATGGTTAACGGGAGGTTGGTGCGCGGCGCGAAACATCATAAGTGCGGTCTTCAGAAGCACCTTGTAAGGCAGAGTTCCGGCGCCTTAGTCAAGGCTTCCCTCCGATCCACGCCTCCCGCGACCGCCGCCATGTCCGATTTGCCCGTCCCACCGCCCGCCTGCCCGTTCGAAAAACGCTTCCCGTCGCAGCTCCTCCGCGACGACGCCTTTTTCATGAGCCTCGCCTACAATCAGGCGATCGACGCGTGGCGCCAGGACGAAGTGCCCATCGGCGCGATCATCGAAATCGGCGGCGAAATCGTCGGCTCGGCGCACAACACCGTCGAAAGCGCCAAAGACCCGACCGCCCACGCCGAAATGCTCGCGCTCACCCAGGCCGCCGCGAAACTCGGTGACTGGCGGCTCTCCGGGGCGACCGTTTACGTGACCAAGGAGCCCTGCCCCATGTGCTCCGGCGCCCTGCTGATGTCGCGCGTCAAACGCGTCTGCTACGCCGTCCCGGACCCCAAAATGGGCTGCCTCGGCGGCGCCACCAACCTCAACGACCTCCCGCGCGTCAACCACCACCTCGAACTCACCGCCGGCGGCGTGCTGGAGTCCGAATGCCGCGAACTGCTCCAGGCGTTCTTCAAGCTCAAACGCGCGGCCGAGTAAGGTGGAGCCCCCCCGGCTAAGTCGCAGCGGAAAGTTGACGCGTGGGCCGGGCAATGCATTGGTTGCGGCCCGCATCCGCGCTTCTGTTTAACCCGCCAACCCAATCCACTGCCATGTCCTTCGAACTGCCCAAACTGCCCTACGCCTACGACGCCCTCGCTCCCCACATCGACGCCAAGACGATGGAAATCCATCACGGCAAGCATCACCAGGCCTACATCACCAACGCCAACAATCTCCTGAAGGACCACGCCGCCCTCGCCGCGTTGGACGTCAACACCCTCATCGCCGATCTCTCCAAGGTGCCCGAGGCCATCCGCGCCGGCGTCCGCAACAATGCCGGCGGCCACAGCAACCACTCGTTTTTCTGGACCGTCATGGCACCGCATAATCAGGACGCCCCGTCCGGCCCCCTCGCCGCCGCCATCGAAGTCCAGCTCGGCGGTTTCGCCAAATTCAAGGAAGACTTCGCCAAGGCCGGCGCGACCCGCTTCGGCTCCGGCTGGGCGTGGCTCATCGTCACCGCCGACAAGAAACTCGCCATCGGTTCGACCGCCAACCAGGACAGTCCGCTGATGGGCAAGGCCATCGCCGGCATCGAGGGCAAACCGGTGCTCGCCCTCGACGTCTGGGAGCACGCCTACTACCTCAACTACCAAAACCGCCGGCCCGACTACATCGCCGCGTTCTGGAGTGTCGTGAACTGGAAGGCCGTCGAAGCCAACTACGCCGCCGCCCTCGCCTGAGGTCCGCGAAATTTTCGCCCAAAAAGCCGCACCGTTTTCGGGGCGGCTTTTTTTCGCCCGCCGGCCGCCATCGCCGCCGGGTCACTTCGCAAGCACGCTCGCCTGCGCCACCGGACCGAGATTCGTCGCCGAGATGCGTTTGCTCTGGCCGGTCTCGGTGTCGAGGATACACAGCACGCTGGAGGCGCGGTCGCGCGCCGTGTAGACGAGGTGGCGTCCGTCCGGCAGCCAGCTTGGCTCCACCCCGTCAAAATCCGCCTTCGACGCGACCTCCGCCTTGCCCTTCGCAAAATCATAGACCGCGATCTGGTATTGGCTGCCCGCCTTCACCGTGCAGGCGATCTTGCCCGGATTCGTGCGGCTCCAGTCGGGCTCGGCGGCATAAGTGAACCCGGTGGTGAGACGCTGCGGCGTGCCGCCGGCCGCCGCCATCACGTGCAGCTGGGGATTCGTGCCGAGCGACATGGCAAACACGAGCCGCGTCCCGTCGGGCGACCAGCAGGGCGACGATTTCACCGCGTCCGAGCGCGTCTTGCGCGACACCTGCCGGCCCTGCGCGGTCGCCAGATAAATTTCCGAGTTGCCCTCGCCGCTCAGCACCATCGCCACCTGCTGACCGTTCGGACTGAACCGGGCGCCCAGATTCGTGCCGCGGAAGTCGGCAAACTTGTCGTGCCGACCGGTGGCGACATCGAGGAGGAAGATGTCGGCGGAGCCCGACTTGAAGAAACTCGTGTAGATGATCTTCGTCCCGTCCGGCGACCAGCGCGGCATCAGCGCGAGCGCCTTGTCGTGCGTGATCTGCTTGGCCTCGCCGAAAAACAGATCGGCCACGCACACTTCCTTCACCTTCCCCTGGTCGCGGATGAACGCGAGCTTCGCCGTGAAAAAGCCCTTTAGCCCGAGGCCGTTGGTCTTCACGACGGCGACGTCCGCCGCCCGCAGCAACGCATTGCGCTGGCTCGTGCCGGTGACGATCTCCGACGCCACCGCGGTCGCCATCACGCCCTTGGTGATGTCGACGCGTACCTGGGTCGGGCCCACCGCGGTAAACTTCGCCTCATATTCCTGTCCGCTGGCGACCAGCCTGTAACGCCCGTGCGCGCCGAACGCCTGGAGCGCGAGACTGTTCAACTCGGCCGTGTTGGCCGAGACCCGCAGGGCCACCTTGCTTTTGTCGACGCCGACATCGACGGTGCCGAGTTCACGCTTTTGGGCGGAGAGCGGCGCGGCCGCGAGAGCGAGGAGCAGAAGGAGGCGCGAAAGGGTTTTCATGGAGAAAAAAGACGCACAAATGATTCGGCGCCCATCTGCATTTCTATTTGCGCGGCACCGCCGCTTAACAACTCTTATTTACTCACAATCTCGAACATTCCCCTCTCCGTGACCACCGACGAAATCAAAGAGCACCTCAAACAAGTAAAATATCCGGGCTTCAGCCGCGACATCGTGTCGTTCGGGCTCGTCCGCTCGGCCGGCATGCTCGACGGCGTGGTCAAGGTCTCGCTCGCGCTGACCACCAGCGACCCGAAGGTCCCCCTCTACATCAAGACCGAGGTGGAAAAATGTCTGCGCGTCATCCCCGGCGTGAAGGAAATCCTCGTCGAGGTATCCGTCGCCCCGGCCAAGGCCCCGACCGCCACCGCTGCCGTCCAGGGCGGAAACCTCGCGGGTAACAACGGCGCTCCGAAGGCCATCAAGTATGCCGTCGCCATCGCTTCGGGGAAGGGCGGCGTCGGCAAGAGCACGTTCTCCGTCAACCTCGCCGCGGCCCTCGCCCAACTCCTCAGCGCCCAGGGCCGGCCGGGTCGCGTCGGCCTCATGGACTGCGATATTTACGGCCCGAGCGTGCCGCTTATGATGGGCATCCAAGGCCGGCCCGAGGTGGACGGCGACTCGCTCGTGCCGCTGGAGCGCCACGGCGTGAAGGTGATGAGCATGGGCTTCCTCGTGGACGACAACACGCCCGTCGTCTGGCGCGGCCCGATGATCATGAAAACCATCCAGCAGTTCGTGCAAAACGTCCGTTGGGGTGACCTCGATATTCTGCTCGTCGATCTGCCGCCCGGCACCGGCGACGCGCAACTTTCCCTCGTGCAGACGCTCCCGCTCGACGGCGCGATCATCGTGACGACCCCGCAGCCCGCGGCGACCAACGTCGCCCGCAAGGGCGGCCTGATGTTCCAAAAGGTCAACGTGCCGATCATCGGCGTCGCCGAAAACATGAGTTTCTTCGTCGATCCGGCCGGCCAAAAACATGCCCTCTTCGGCTCCGGCGGCGGCATCGTGACGGCGGAAAAACTCGGCACTGTTCTCCTCGGCCAGGTGCCCCTGATTCCCGCGATCCGCGAGGGCGGCGACACCGGCACCCCAATCGTCGTGAGCCAGCCGGAGAGCGTCGCCGGCCACACGTTCCGCGACATCGCCGCCGACCTGCTCGCCCGGCTGGCGAAGCCGGCCAACCCCCGCCTGTGACGATTGCGTAAATTGCAGGCATTGACACGCCGCGCCTGCTCGCTCTCATTCCGCCTGCGTCACGCTGCATGACTTCTCCTGTTCAAGAACCCTCGACCTCCCGCGAGTTCGTCAAACAATCCAGCCTTTACCAGGAATTCCTCGCTGAGCGGGAGGAGATCCTGAAACACAAGTGGCTGGAGTCCGAACGACTCGGCTACGACATCGGTTTCGAGCGGGCGCTGCTCGACTGGATCCGCAAGCACCGCGAAGGTTGGCGCGCCGCCCGCCGGCATCACCATCCCGCCCCCGGCTCCGCCTCGCCCTTCGCGACGGCCCCCGTCGACCGGAAAGGGCAGTGACACAGCCTGGGCCGCCTCGGTCCGTTCGCGTCTCCCCTCCTTGCGGGACCAAAGAAAAAGCCGGGCGATGAAGCCCGGCCTTGAATGAGTTGCGACGCGCTGAGGCGTGGCGGAGAGTTACTTGATCTCCTTGTGGAGGGTGTGGCGCTTGAGATGAGGATTGTATTTCTTCTTCTCGATGCGCTCGGTCACGGTCTTCTTATTCCGGAACGTGAGGTAACGGGAGACGGGCTTACCCTCTTTTTTGGCTTCTGTGCACTCCAAGGTGACGAGTTCTTGCATGGTGATAAATGGTTGAAAGGTGAGGAGGAAAGGGCGCGCCCGGACAGGTGCAACCTCAAACTTCGCCCCTTTTCGCGCCAGACCGGCTTCAGCGCCGCTTTTCGGTCAACGGCAGCATCACGCCCCGGCGGAACAGCGTTACCTGACTCGTGCTCGACGACACCACGATGGCAATGCAGTTCGCCGCCACGCTGATCGCCGCCGCCGCCGCATGCCGGCTGCCGAGCCCGCTGGGCAACGCATGGTCGCTGTCCGTCGCCTGGATCAGACTGCCGGCCGACTCGACCACCCCGTCGCCCCGAATGATAAACGCCCCGTCGATCGACGAAAATTCTTTCACCGTCTCGTCCATGAACGGATTCAAAATATTCCGCTCCTCCTCCTTGTAACCAAAAAACGGGTTCAGCACGAGCGGCTTCACGAACGTGGCCACCTTCTCGTTGTCGCCGACGACAAAGAGGCAGCCGACCGGACGGCCCTCGCGGCCTTCGACCGCCAGCTCGGTCGCGACGGCGATCACGCGTTCGAGCACCTCGGGCTTCACGTCCTCAGGCAGCAGGTCGGACGTCTGGCCGGTCAGCAGGGTCTGAAATTCGCGCTCGATGTCGACCACCACCAGCGTGTCGAACTGGTTGCTCCCCGTCATGCCGTCGAGGCAGCAGATCCGGTCAGTGAACTTGATGACGCCGCGGGTGAGCGCCACGAGGATCGCACTGCGTAGCTGCGCCATGCGCTGGTTCGAAAACGAACGCACCTGGATCGTCTCGGCGAACGCCCGCTCGTGCTCGCCGGGTTCGATCGGGTTGCGCGTCACGAGAATGGTCTTGAGCTTCGACTCGATCGCGCCGCGCTCAATGCCGCCGACAAACGTGTCGCCAAACACCATGATCGCCCCGCAGTCCGCGCCCCTCGCGACGCGCTCCGCTTCGCGAAACATCAGACGGTTGACGCGGTTTTGCTGCGCCTGCACGGGCCGGATGCCCCCGAAACCGCCGATCAGCTGCTCGTGGAGTGCATCGAGGTCGGACGCGTTGACGAGACGGTCGACGAGTTCCTTTTCCTTTACCTGGCGCGCGATCGAAGCGAGCACCTGCAGGTAGTCGCGCGCCTTCTCCCCGGCAATCAGCATGACGATGAGATGCACGCGCTCGTCGGCCACGGCCCCGTCGTGGCGAATGCCGATGCGACTGCGGCCGATCGCGAGGATGTAGCGGCGGGTCATCTTCACGCGCACGTGCGGCAAAGCCACACCGAGCCCAAGGTAGGTGGTCATCGTACTTTCGCGCGCCAACAGGCCCTTGAGCAACGCGTCCGGTTTCAGATCCGAAAAGCTGTCGACACAGACGGCAAGCAGCTCCTGTAGCGCGCCTTCGAGGTCGTGACTCCGCAGGTCGATAATCCGGCCGCGGGCAATGATTTTATCGAGCCGCATAGCCGTCGGTTTGGTTCGGCGGGAGTCCTTCGCGGGGCGCAACGCAACTCGACGCGTCACTTCTCCCACTCCAACGCGCCCTTTTTGATTTCGTAAACCAAACCGAGCACCAGGACGCCGATGAAAAACATAATCGGCCCGAGAATCGCGATCTGGTTCGCAAGAAACTCCCGATAGATAAACGTCCACGGTACCAAAATCACGATCTCCAGATCGAAGAGCATGAAGAGCAGGGCCGTGAGATAAAATTTAACCGAGAAACGCGTGTGGACGATGCCGTCGGCGGGTATGCCGCATTCGTAGGCGGAGTCCTTGATCTTCGTGTGCTTCCCCCGCTGCCCAAAGAGGTGGCTCGCGGCGATGATGGTCGCGGTGATGCCCGCGGCCAGCAGGGCTTGGATCAGGAACGGAAGATACGCGGCGGAAGTCATGTCGATGTGGCTGCGATGAATTGGGCGCACCCACCCGCGGGCCGCAAGAGGGAATTTCGCCCGTCGCGCGGGTTCCGCCCCTTCCGCCCCGCCGTCAGTCGAGCGGCACGATTTTCACCGACTTCGTCTTGGTCGATCCGACCCCGAGCGATTCGGCAAACTCAAGCGTGCGGATTTCGTCGGAGATATCGACGAACCCGCCCTTTTTCCGCAGAGCGTTCATCCGGTCGCGCAACAGCGAATCCAGCATGACCGGGTCCGTGCTGAGCCAGAGCAGCGGCTCGGAGTTCGAGTAGAGCGAATTGAAAAACGGTCCGCCGATGAACTGGTAGTGCTCCAGGCTCGCGAGCGTGAACATCCACGTCTGCCGCAACTCGGGAATCGCGCTCATTTCCGCCACCGCCGCCGGCGCATTGGCCGGCGAGCGGAAGAACCGCGCTGTGTTCGAGGCGTTCCACAGCGTGGCGTTCACCAGCGCCCCGTTCACCCCCAGCGTCGGATGGTCCGTGTAGACCGGCAGGTTGATCCAAAAATCCGCGTCGAGAAACAGCGGCGTCGCCAGAAAACTTTTCCGGTCCTCGTCCTTCGTCGAACTGTTGGGGACGCCCTCGGTCTGCTTCTCCGCAAAGATCGGATCGAAGCGCTGCGGGAGTGGCGAATCGTAGAACCACACTGGATCGTAGAACCGGCCCGACTCCAGCACGTACACCGGATTGCCGTTGAACGGCGTCAGGCCCGACACGAGCGAAGGCAAATAGCCCGTCATCCGGAGGCGCAGCGCGTTGAGGCCGACCAGAAAGATGTCCTTGTTCTCAAATCCGCGCCGCACGAGGGCGGAAATCACCGCTTTGACCAGCGGCACCGGCGTCGCCATGCCCGGACCGGAGTCGGCATAAACCTTCAGCCCCGCCTTCTTCTTGGCCCCGGGAACCAGCTTCTTGCCGGACACTTTTTCAAAATTGGCGAACAGCAGTTCGACCTGTTTTTCGTAGTTCGCCTCGTCAAATTTCGCGAGACGTGCCTGCCACACCGGTTCGATCGGCGGAGCCTTCGGCGCGACAGCCGGGGCGGCCGCACGCAGACCGGTCGCGACCACGAGGGCCGCGCAGAGAAGCGGGAGAGCAGGAAAGCGCATAGTGATGTGTGTCGCCTGAGACCGGACGAAGTTTCCTCGGAAGCCGAGAAACTTCGGCAAAGGCGCGCGAACTTGACAGGCGGGTGCGTGAGTTGAAAGTGCATTCTTTTCGGCGCGCACCGCGTCTCTTTTTGGAGGGGTTCGCACCACCGCTCCGCCTTCCACCGCTCCATGCCCGTCATCAAACCCACCTGCGTCCGCGACCTGAAGTTGCGCGTCAATCTCGCTGACGTCGTCTCCCGCATGGTCACCCTGCGCAAGGCGGGCGGCGCACGCCTCAAGGGCCTGTGTCCGTTTCACAACGAAAAAACCCCCTCATTCAACGTCGATCCCGACAAGGGCTACTACCACTGCTTCGGCTGCGGCAAGAGCGGCGACATCATTTCCTTCGTCCGCGAGACCGAGCAGCTGAATTTTTCCGAGGCGGTCGAGGCCCTCGGCAAACGCTTCGGCATTCCCATCGAATACGAAGAGGGCTCCGGCGGCCCCAGCAACGCCGACCGCACTCTGCGCCAGGAGGTGTTCGACCTCCACGACGCCGCCGCCGAACATTTCTATCAGGCCTTCAAGGCCAAGGACGCCACCGGCGATGCCATGCGCCAGCTCTGGACCGAGAAACGCCGGTTCACGCCCGACCTCGCCGACGAATTCAAGATCGGCGCAGCCGACGCCCAGGGCAGCGGACTGGGCGCTGCGCTGATGCGCCGGAAATTTTCCGAGGAAGCCCTCCGCCGCTGCGGGCTGTTTTTTATCTACGACGACGCGGCCATCACCCTGCAGACCTTGCGTCCGCGCTTTCGGGGCCGGCTGATGATTCCCATCCGCGACCACCAGGGCCGCGTCTGCGCCTTCACCGCGCGCCAGACGGACCTGACGCCCGAGGACGACCCGGCGAAGGACGCCAAATACGTCAACTCCCCTGAAACGCCGATTTTCACGAAGGGCAATCTGCTCTTCAACCTCGACCGCGCCCGCACGGCCGTCGGCGAGGGCAAACCCTTTGTGATGGTCGAAGGCCAGCTCGACGCGCTGCGCTGTTGGTCCGTCGGCCTCAAAACCGCGATCGCCCCCCAGGGCACCTCGATCACCGAGGGCCAGCTCGTCCTCCTCCGCCGCTACCACACCAAGGTCGAGTGCTTTTTCGACAGCGACAGCGCCGGCCAGAAAGCCGCGCTGCGTTTCCTGCCGATGGCCCTCAAGGCCGGCCTCGAAATCCGGTTCCTCACCCTGGCCGGCGACGGCAAAGTCGACCCCGACCTGCTCTTCCTCGAACGCGGGCTCGCCGCCTACGACGAAGTGCGCCGCGACGCGAAGAGCGCCATGGCGTTCGCGTGCCGCGCCGCCCTCCCCGACCCGCTCACGGCTTCGGCCGAACTGAAGTCCCGCGCCGCGCAAACCGTCTTCGAAATCATTGCCCACGCCGAGAGCGAGGTCACCCGCTCCGAGTTCATTAACGAAACGTCATCCCACCTGCGCCTCCCGCTCGCGGCCGCCCAGAAGGACTTCCAGACGTTTCTTCACCGCCAAAGCCGCCAGGCCGCCGCCCGCCCCGCCGCCGCGCCGCCCGAGGGCGCCGCCCCGGCCCTGCCGCGCACCGCCCACACCCCGGAACGCGACCTCCTCCTGCTCTGCCTCCATTTCGAAACCATCGGCAAGCCGCTCAGCCTTTCCATCCCGCACGACTGGATCGACCTCGCCCACCCCGCCGGAGCCCTCCTCAACCGCTTCCTCGGCGAATTCGAACACGACCTCTGGCCGGGGAAGGACCACCTCGAAAACCTCCTCGAATCCGACGCCGAGCGTTCCCTCGTGGCCTCCCTCCTCTTCGAAACCCCCGGCTTTGAAGAACCGCTCAAGGTCGCCCAAGAGGGTTTGCGCCTCTTGCGCAGCCGGGCCCTGGAGCCCCGCCTCCGGCAAATAGAACTTGCCTTGGCCAACCCCCATGCGGACATTGAATCTGACCCAATTTCTCTGTTGAAAGAACGTTCCGAATTGCACCGCCTGCTCCGCCAGCCCATCGCGTTGGCAGCTTCTGCCTGACCTTTTTTCCGTCTGCTCCGTCCTTCTTCCCTCCATGCCGCGCAAAGCCAAGTCCGCATCCGTCGATTCCGCTCAGTCTGAAGCCGTCGAGGCCGTCCTCGCCAAACACACGCCCCCCGGCGCCGACGGGGCCGTCCCCGGGGCCGATATTCCGGCCGGCGGCATCAACGACAAGATCCGCCACCTGATCCGTCTTTCGAAGGAGCAGGGTTACCTCACGTTCGACGACATCAACGAGGCCCTGCCCGAGTCCGTCGAAAACCAGGAGGAAATCGACAACGTCCTCTCCATCCTGCAAAACCTCGAAATCGAAATCCTTGAGCCCGACCAGGTCGAGGACTACAAGGCCCGCCAGGAAGAGGCCGAGGAAGAAGAGAGCCGCACCTCGCAGAACGACATCCTCGACGACCCCGTCCGGATGTACCTCAAGCAAATGGGCCAGGTCCCGTTGCTCACGCGCGAACAGGAAGTCGAAATCTCCAAGCGCATCGAAAACGCCGAGCTGAAGGCGCAGACCGTCCTCTTCGAGGCGGCCGCCGTCGGCAACTACATCGGCACGCTCGGGGCCAAGCTCCTCAACCGCGAGGAACGCTTCGACCGCATCGTCATCGACAAGAAAATCGATTCCCGCGAAGCCTACTTTAAAGGCCTGCCGAAGCTCGTCGAAAATACGCAGAAGTCCGAGGCCGGCACCGCCGAGGCTTGGGAGGAGTATCTCCATGCCAAGGGCGACGCCGAAAAGAAAAAAGTCTTCGCCAAATTCCGGAAGCGCGAAAACGTCCTCCGCGCCTTCTTCTCGAAATTCTTTTTCAAGCTGAAGGTCTATGAGGAATACCTCGAAAACCTCCGCCCCACCCTCGACGAAATCGAGTCGCTCCATCTCCAGCTCGAACGCGCCAAACACCCGAAATCCAAGAAGGACGCCGCGATCGACACGAAGGCCATTTACGTCCGCCTCAAACAAATCGAGGCCGTCCAGCGCATCACGCCCGCCGAAATGCAACGCGTGGTCGCCCAGACTTTCGTCCACGTCCGCGAGGCCCACAAGGCCAAGACCGAAATGGTCGAGGCCAACCTCCGCCTCGTCATCTCCATCGCGAAGAAATACACCAACCGCGGCCTCTCCTTCCTCGACCTCATCCAAGAGGGCAACATGGGCCTGATGAAGGCCGTCGAGAAATTCGAATATCGCCGCGGCTACAAGTTCTCCACCTACGCCACTTGGTGGATCCGCCAGGCCATCACCCGCTCCATCGCCGACCAGGCGCGTACCATCCGCATCCCGGTCCACATGATCGAGACCTTGAACAAGGTCATGCAGGTGCAGAAACAACTCCTCCAGGAATACGGCCACGAACCGACCCCCGACGAGGTGGCCGACGAGATGAACCTGCCCGTCGAACGCGTGCAGCAAATCATGAAGATGGCCCAGCAGCCCATCTCCCTCCAATCGCCCGTCGGCGACGGCGACGATACCTCCTTCGGCGATTTCATCGAGGACAAGTCCGCCGAGAATCCCTACGATATGACGGCCTACTCGCTCCTCCGCGAAAAGATCGTCGACGTCCTCGACTCCCTCACCGAACGCGAGCGCCGCGTCCTTTCCCTCCGCTTCGGCCTCGTCGACGGCTACAGCCGCACGCTTGAGGAGGTCGGCAAGCAGTTCAAAGTCACCCGAGAGCGCATCCGGCAGATCGAAGCCAAGGCGCTCCGGAAAATGCGTCACCCGACGCGCATCCGCCAGCTCCACGGCTTCTTCGACGCCGAGCAAATCGACAACGCGCAAAATCTGATGAAGATCGCCGCGACGTCGCGTCCCCCGGCCGCTCCCGGTGCTCCGGGCCCGTCCTCCGGCGGTCCGCTCGGCCCGGGCAGCCTGCCGGGCGGGCTCGGTTTCCCCACGCCAAAGCTCTAAACCAAGCCGGGGCCCGCGGGCACCCTCGCGTCGCGCCATGCCTTTCACCGCCAGACTGCTCACGCTGCTGGCGGTGATTTCATTTCTGGGCGCGTGTGCCCACGTCGCCCCGCCGGCCGCCGCCACTGGCACCGGCACCGACCGCGATGACCGGACCGCCGGGGTGTCGCCGCCCGTCGCCGACGCACTCCCGCCGCCTTCGCGCGCCCTCGTCGGCCGTATCCTCGCTGTCGATGCCGCCCGCGGCTTCGCGTTCGTCGCACTGACCGCCGAGCCCCCGGTCGCCGCTCTCGCCGACGGCGCCGGGTTCATCACACGCACCGACGACCTGCGCGAAACCGGCCGCCTCCGCGCCTCGCGCTACCTCCGTGGTCGCACCCTCGGCGCACAGATTCTCTCCGGCCAACCGGCCGCGGGTGACGAGGTTGTGTTTTAAGGCCCCTGCGGAAATCGCTTTCCCTCTTTACAGGCTCTATCCCCGGCCTACGTTCCCATCCCTATGACCACGTTTACCACTTTCCTCGCCAGCATTATGGGCCTCGGGCCCGGAGAACTCGTCATTATTCTCGTCATTCTCCTCGTGCTGTTCGGCGGTACCAAGCTGCCCGCCCTCGCCAAAGGACTCGGTCAGTCGATCAAAGAATTCAAGAAATCGTCCAAGGACGAAGAGCCCGACGCCAAACCCGCCGAAGCTCCGGTCGCACCCGCCCCCGAGGCCAAGAAGCCCGAGCCAGCCAAGACCCACGGCTCGAACTGAGTCCGGCCGCGGCCAATCTGCCGCCCCTTTCGCCAGTCCCGCGCGCCCTCACCGGCGCGCTTTTTTGTGGTCGTCAATCCGCCATCACATCTTCGGGCGTTTCGTCGATGCGCTCGCGCACCCACACCTTGAACGCCGCAATATGCACCGGCGCGCCCAAGGCCAACAGTTCGTCGCCCGCCAACACCGTCTCCTGGGCCCGCGGATTGAGAATGCGCAACCCGCCGCGGTTCACCCCGGCGATCTGCACACCGTGATTCTGCGCCGGCGACAGTCCGCCGAGCGTATGGCCCGCCGCGCGGCTCCACGACGGGATCTTCACCGCTTCCATCCGCACCTCCTCGAACAGTGAATCCGAGGCCGGCGCACCCGACACCGCGCCGAGAAACGCCTTGCCACCATTGACCTGCTCCGACGTCCCCAGCAGCAGCACTTTGTCGCGCGGGTAGAGCACCGCGTCGGCCGGCGGCAGCGGGATCATGAAACCTTGCCGCTCGATACCGACGACCGAACATCCGAAGCGCGTGCGCAGGCCGAGGTCGGCAATCTTCTTCCCCTGGCAATCCGCCAGGTCCGGTAGGGTGCAATCGATCATGTGCAGGTTCCACTCGCCGTGCGGCTGCAGCCACGGCGCCGTCGTCGCGGTCATCTTGTTGTCGCCCGTCTCGATCACGCTCATCAGTTCCACCTCCATTTCGCTGTGCCAGTAGATCAGTTTGCGCCGCAGCACGAGCAGCGCCACGACCGCGACCACCGCGCTGAGCAACAACAACCACTTCGCGGTTCCTTCCGCCGGCTGGATCGCCGCCAGCCACATGAACATCCCCCCGCCCGCGAGAATTTTCAGCCCCGTCTCGATCAACGGCCGCAGCCGCTTCGCGTGGGCGCTGCCCTTCGTCGAAACCTCGGCGTAGAGCATCGCCATCGCCGCTACGTTGCGCCAGATCGCCACGAGCGGCGCGAGGGTCACCAACACCAGCGTCGTCCAGAAAATCACCTCAAGGTCGTGCGGAAAGAGCCGGCCGCTCCCCAGCCACTCCTCCGCCATGCCGAAAAACTGACCCGAAAAAACGACCAGCCCCGTCACAAACAGCATGCCGACGCCCACCTGGATCAGGCGCTTGCGACTGAGTTGCCAGAGCAGATTGCGCGACCGCCGCAACTGCAGCCCCTCCAGCCAGCCGTGGTAGGCCCGCACCCAATCCGCCAGCCACCGCGGTTGCCGGCCGATCACCGCGTCGGCGATCACCTCCGAACGCCGCGTCAGAAACGGCGCCCCGAGCGTCGTCAGCAACGACACCCCGACCGCCAGCGGATAAAACCGCGCCGGCACCACCGCCGCCGTCACCCCCAATTGCGCGATGATAAACGAAAACTCGCCGATCGGCGTCCCCGTGAGCCCCGTGCGCAGCGCATCCTTCAGCGGCGTGCCGATCAGCGTCAGTCCGCTCATCACGGCCACGGGCCGAGCCACCAGCGTAAACGCCGCCACGCCCACAATCAGTCCCGCCGTACCCCACAGCTCGCGCACATCGATCTGCATGCCGATGGCCACAAAAAACACCGCGCTGAACACGTCGCGCATCCCTTCAAAGGTCCGCTCCACTTGGTGCCGGTGCGACGTCTCCGCCACGATTGTGCCCAGCAAAAACGCCCCGAGCGCCGGCGAGTAGCCCGCCTGCACCGCGACCACCGCCATCCCGAACAACAGCGCCGCCAGCCCCAGCGTCTGCAATTCCTCGTCTGCCGCGATGCTCATCCGCTTCAACAGCCACGGCACCAGCAACAGTCCCAGCACACCCGCCAGGACGACAAACGCCCCCAGTTGCAGCAAAGTGGTGCCCACCTGCGCGCCGCCGCCCGCATCAATTTTCACCATCGAGTTGAGCACGGTCAGCATCACCACCGCCACCACGTCCTCCAGCACCGAGATCCCCATCGCCAGCTGCCCCGCCCGCTCGTGATTCGTGCCGGTCTCATGCAATATCTTCCCGATGATCGCCGACGACGACACCATCAGCATACCCGCCAGAAACAGACTCTCCGTGCTCGACCAGCCCAGCGCGACCCCGAGCAGCCGCGACAAATAATACATCACGATCGCCCCGCAAAACGTCGCCAGCATCAGCCCCGGTCCCAGCCGCCGCATTTTCCGCAGACTCAGCCCGAGACCGATCGAAAACATCAGAAACACCAGCCCCACCTGCGCCAGGGTCTCGATGCTCCCCGCGTCCTGCACCAACGCAAACGGCGACGATTTCGGCCCCGCCACGATGCCCGCCACGAGAAACCCGACCACCACGGACAACCCGATGCGCTGGCAGAGCCACCCGACGATGCCCGCCACCACCAGCACCACCGCGAGATCTTGGATAAAGTGAAGTCCGTGCATACGCCGCGCAGCCATGAACACGCGGCCAACCCCCGGGCGCGTCAAGCCCGCCCTCGCCCCCGCCACGTTCCCCGCCACGTTCCGCGGCGTTTCCCGTGCTTTCCCTCGTTGACACTCCTGGCCCGCGCCGATTCGTTTCCGTCGGCGGCAACGCCGCCCCACCCGCTTCCCGCTCCCGCAATCATGGCCAACATCTTCGGCTACTTCTCCAACGACATCGGCATCGACCTCGGCACCGCCAACACGCTCGTTTACGTGAAAGACAAGGGCATCGTCCTGCGCGAGCCCTCGGTCGTAGCCCTCGATACCGTCACCCGCAAAGTCCGCGCCGTCGGCGACGAAGCGAAAAAGATGCTCGGCCGCACCCCCGGCAACATCACCGCCATCCGCCCCATGAAGGACGGCGTCATCGCCGACTTCGACGTCACCGAGGCGATGCTGCGCTATTTCATCCGGAAAGTTTCCAGCAGCGCCTTCCGCGCCCCGCCCCGCGTCGTCATCGCCATCCCCTCCGGCATCACCGAGGTGGAAAAACGCGCCGTCAAGGAATCCGCCATGCACGCCGGCGCCCGCGACGTCATCACCATTCCCGAACCCATGGCCGCGGCCATCGGTGTCGGCCTCCCCATCGACGAACCCGCCGCCAACATGATCGTCGACATCGGCGGCGGCACCACCGAGATCGCCGTCATTTCCCTCAACGGCATCGTGTTTTCGAAATCCATCCGCGTCGCCGGCGACGAATTGGACAGCGCCATCATCGACTACATGAAGCGCGCCTACAACCTCCTCATCGGCGAGCGCACCGCGGAAGAAATCAAGTGCCGCGTCGGCTCCGCCTACCCGCTCGACGAAGAGCTCACGATGGAGGTCAAGGGCCGTGACTCCGTGGCCGGCCTGCCCAAGACCATCCACATCACCTCGCAGGAAATCCGCGAAGCCCTCGCCGACACGATCTCCAACATCGTCGACGCCGTGCGCGTGACCCTCGAACGCTGCCCGCCCGAACTCTCCGCCGACCTCGTGGACCGCGGCTTCGTGATGGCCGGCGGCGGCGCCCTCATCCGCGGCATCGACAAACTCCTCAGCGAAAAAACCGGCCTCCCCGTGACCGTCAGCGACGACCCCCTCTCCGCCGTCGCCAACGGCACCGGCGCGGTCCTCAACGACCTCTCTTGGCTGATGCAGAACGTGTGAGGCGCGCGAAGGACGCCGCGGGATTTCCGGCCGCGCCGGTTCGCTTTCCCGCGGGTCTCCCGGCAACATTTTCCGTGTCTTCCGCGGGTTCCGTGGGCAAATAATCCGTTCCGCCCGTGCCCTTCCGCCGCTTCGCCACCACCCGCCCGTTTGCCACCCTCGGCTTCGTCGTCGTCGCGTGGCTGCTGCTGCCGGTCGGCGTAAAAACCTTTTCCCGCGCGAGTTTCTTTGAACTCACCGCCCCGGTCACCGTCGCCGCCGACTATGCGCGCGGCCTCCAGGAATACTGGTCGCTCCGCCTCCACTCGAACCACGAACTCATCGTCGCCGGCCGCGACCTCGCCCGCATCAACGCCTCCTACGAGTTTGCCGTCCAGCAAAACGCCGAACTGCAGGCCGGCCTCGAACGCCTCGAAGCCCTCCTCCGCCTCCCGTCCTACAGCAACTACCGCCTCGAACACGCCCGCGTTGCCCGCCGCGATTTCTCCGGCTGGTGGCAGCGCATCGTCCTCCGCAAGGGCCAGAACTTCGGCCTCACCATCGGCGCCCCCGTGGTCTTCAGCGGCGGCGTCGTCGGCCGCGTCACCGAAGTCTACGCCACCACCGCCGTCGTCGAACTCATCAGCAGCCCCAACGTCCGCCTCGCCGGCGTCATCGAGGGCGACACCAACGCCATGAGCTATCAGGGCGGCCTCAACCCCACCTTCGGCCCGCCCCGGGGCGTCGTCGAATTCGTCCCGCTCGACGTCTTCGCCAGCCCCACCGCCACGAAACGCCTCGTCACCTCCGGTTTCGGCGGCGTCTTCCCCCCGGGCCTCACCATCGGCGTCGTCACCAAGGTCGAGCCCAGCACCGACGGCCTCTTCAAAACCGGCGAGGTCAAACTCGACGAGCGCCTCGGCTCCCTGACCGAGGTCACCGTCCTCGTCCCGCTGACCCCGGAGTAATTCGCCTCCGGCGCCCGGCCCGACGACGAATCTGCACAACGTTTATTCGTCACCCCGCGCTCCTCCCGCCCTCCTTCCCTCCCTCCCTGCCCGCGATGCGCCTCACTCTCGTCACCGCCCTCACGCTGCTCCTCCTCTGGACGCTCGTCGCGCAGGTAAACCACGCGCTCAGCGGGCTCCGCGTCTATCTCTTCGTCGGCAGTCTCTTCATCACCTTCGCCGCGCTGAAACTCCCGTTGCGCTCCGGCCTCGGCGCCTCCCTCCTCGGCGGCCTGCTCTGCGACGCCAACACCCCCGTCAACTTCGGCACCCACACCCTGCTCTTCGCCGCCGCCCACGCCGTGGTCTTCCACCTCCGCGACCGCCTGCCGCGGGACGACACCCTCGCGCGCGTCATCGTGGCGCTCCTCGCCAACCTCGCGCTCTTCCTGCTGTTTTCCTTCATTCAGATCGCGCGCTCGCCCGCCCCCGCGGTCGCGTGGCCGCGCCTCATCGCCGACCTCGCCTGCTCGCAGGTTTTCCTCGCACTCGTCGCCCCGTGGTTCTTCGCCCTGCAACTCCGCGCGGTCTCCCTGGCCGGCTCCTCCCGCGAACTCCCCGTCTAGCCCGATGCCCTCGTCCGAGTCCAATCTCGCCGACCACTCCGGCGGCCTCCTCGAGTCCCACAAGGGCTACGACCCGCGCGTCATCTTCTTCTACTTCGTCGTCGCCGCCCTCCTGCTCATCCTCACCGGCGGACTCGCCTACCAGCAGCTGTTCAAGACCGACACCTACAACGAGCGCGAACGCGTCCAAAGCCAGCGCCGCGTCCTCGTCCCCGGCCCGCGCGGCAACATCTACGCCCGCGACGGCGTCACCGTCCTCGTCGGCAACCGCCCCCGCTTCTCCGTCGTGCTCTACCTCGACGAACTCAAATCCGAATTCCTCCGCGAAGCCCGCGTCATCCGCCGCAACTACCGCGCCTCCGGCCTCACCGACCTGCCGTTCCCCCAGATGGCCCGCGTCAGCGTCGTCCAGCACTACCTCGACGAGGTAAACAAAATCCTGGACCGCACCGAAAAGGTCGACGCCAAGTCCCTCGCCCGCCACTTCGGCGACCAACTCCTCCTCCCCTACACCCTGATCGACGACCTCACCGGTCAGGAATACGCCCGCCTCATCGAGAGCCTCCCGGTGCGCTCCCCCCTCCAGGTTTACACCTCAAGCACCCGTTCCTATCCCTACGGCTCCGCCGCCGCCCACGCCCTCGGGTATGTCCGGATCAACGACAACGTCACCGCCGACGACTTCCCCGGCGAAGACCTCGCCACCTTCAAAATGGCCGGCTCCGTCGGCAAAGACGGCCTCGAAAAAACCTTCGACGACCAGCTGCAGGGCGAAGCCGGCGGCACCATCTTCCGCGTCGATCCCGCCGGCTACAAAATCAACCCGCCCCTCGAAAAACGCCTCCCCGTCCAGGGCAAAAACCTCGTCAGTTCCCTCGATATCGACCTTCAGCTCGCCGCCGAACAGTCCATCGGCGACCAGATCGGCGCCGCCGTCGCCCTCGACGTTTCCACCGGCGAAGTCCTGACCATGGTCAGCAAACCCGACTACGACCTCGCGGAGTTTTCCCCGCGCGTCAGCGCCGCCACCTACGCCGGGATCCAAGCCAAAGGCGGCGAGTTCAACCGCGCCCTCAGCGGTCTCTACCCGCCCGGCTCCACCTACAAAATCCTCACCTCCATCGCCGGCCTCCGCAGCGGAACCATCGCCCCCGACGATGCCATCATCGACTGCCAGGGCGTGCTCCAGCGCTTCAACCGCCGCCTCGTCTGCTACAACGGCATCGGCATCCACCACGACGTCCTGCTCCGCCAGGCGATCGCCGAAAGCTGCGATATCTATTTCTACGAAGTCGGCTGGCGCACCACGCCCGAGGTGGTCGCGGCCGAAGCCCGTCGCTTCCACTTCGACCGCCGCACCGGCATCGAACTGCCCGGCGAAACCCGCCGGATGTTCGTCCCCGACAGCGCCTGGAAAGAACGCACCAAGGGGGAAAAATGGTTTCCCGGTGACACCGCCAACATGGCCATCGGCCAGGGCTTCGTCCTGGCGACCCCGCTCCAGATGGCCTGCTTCACCGCCTCCGTCGCCCGCGGCGAAGTCCACACGCAGCCCACCCTCGTGCACGATCCGAACCGCCCGACCCAGCACACCGAGTCCATCGGCCTCACCCCCGCCCAGCGTCTCGCGCTGTTCGAGGGCATGGAAGCCTGCACGCTCCCCCCCAAGGGCACCGCGCGCAACATGACCACCGTCGAGCTGCAAAAAATTCCCGGCGTGCGCATCGCCGGAAAAACCGGCACCGCGCAGGTCAACACCAAGGCGGGCACGCTCAACATCGCGTGGTTCATCTGCTTCGCCCCCGTCGAGAAACCGGAGATCGCCATTGCCGTCGCCCTCGAGGGCGACACGCCCGGCGAAGAATACGGCGGCGGCCGCAACGCCGCCCCCGTCGCCAGCGCCATCCTCAAGAAATATTTCGAAAAGAAAAACCGGCCCGCCACCCCGGTCTTTCAGCCGTTCAAGCCCCGGTGACGCGCCGCCGGCCGGCCCGCCCGCCGCGCCGCGCGCAACGCCTGCCGCGCCCGCCGAAACACCGCCGCCGGCTCCGCCCACGTCTCCCGCGCGCCAAACCGCACGCGCTGCAATTCCGCCACCACGGCCTCCGTCTCCGGAATCCTGCGACCGCATTCCGCGATCTCCCCGAGCCAACGCCCGGCCGTCGCCCGCACCGGATCGCCGGTCCGCCCACCGCGCCACCGCAGCCGCCCCCGCAGCCAACCGCGGCCCTGCGTCCACCACCACCAGGCGAAGCCGGCCACCGCCGCCACCGTCGCCACCACCTTGATCAGCCGCACCCCGTCCCATGGGCCCGCGATCCACGCCTTCAGGCCCGTATTGAGGCGCTCCAACGCCTGCCGGAAAATCACCCCCGTGTTCTGCGTCGCAGTCTTCACCGCCCGCAGCGTCTCGACCTGCGAGCGCTGGTCGAAGTTCACGATCCGCCGATACCAAAACACTCGCAGGCTGTCGAACCGCGCCGACCAACTCCGGTCGAGCCGGCTCGCCAGCGC
This sequence comes from Opitutaceae bacterium, assembly GCA_044358025.1. Lineage (GTDB taxonomy): Bacteria > Verrucomicrobiota > Verrucomicrobiia > Opitutales > Opitutaceae > GAS368. The sequence goes on along the minus strand of JBIKOK010000005.1, from coordinate 25,902 downwards.
CGCCTCGCCCTTGGCCTCGTCGCCCAGCGCCGACGCGACCGCGCCCAACGCATCGACCCGCCGCCACGCCCCCGCCGCCTCGTCAAACACCTCCGCCCACGCGTGCGCATCCGAATTCCGGATCGTGAAATTGTTCGAGAACGCGTTCCACGATCCGCCCCGAAACCCCGTCACCACCCGCGCGGGAAAGCCCGCGGTCCGCGCCAACAGTACGAGCGAGCCCGCGAACAGCTCGCAATGCCCCGCCTCGTGCGACACCAGCCATCGCACCAGCGGATCGCCCTCCCCGCCCGGTACGCGCGGCGACAGCGTGTAACTGTGGTTTTTCCGCAGCCAGTCCTCCGCCCGCCGCGAAAACTCCTCCGCCGAAACCGCCGCGCTCCCCGCCATGATCTCCGCGACCGTCGCCGCCAGCCGCGCCCGGTCCGCCTCGCCCACGGCGACGCGCGCCTGCAGCGCCGTGCGCAACAACGCCGCCGCGTCCCGCTCCTGCCACCGCTTCGCGAACGCCGGATCGCGCAACGCGCCCGACGGGTCGAGCCCCTCGACCCGGTAGGCCGTCATCGACACCGGTTCGTCGCGCAGCGCCACCACGTTCAGCTCGGCCGCCAGCTGGAAATTCTGCGGCTCGCGGAACTGCAGCCGCTCAAATTCGCCCAGCAGCGGCAGGTAGCGGCTCACCCCCGATTCGAGGTAAAACGTCCAGAAAACCGCCGCGCCGAGCCGCGGCCGCGCCTCCCCGCGCAGCGCCGTGTCCGTGCGCTCGCGGCCCAGCGCCGCCTTCCGCATCCCGGGCGAAAACCGAAACGTCCCGTTGCGATACTCGTCGAGCACCAGCATGCGCCAGTAGGGCGCGGCCGGGATCTGCCCGCGGTCCGACACATCCACGCTCAGCGCCACGCTCGTGTCCTGCTGGATCTCCGTCACGTCGCCGAACTTGATCGAATCGCTGAACCCCGTCCGCGCCTTCTTCGAGATGTAACGGTCGAGAAACAGGCTGTTCTCCAGTTGAAACCGCGGGATCGCCAGGAACAGCAGCGCCGACACCGCCACGACGCCCACGAACAGCGCCGCCCCCAGCGTCACCACGCGCCAGTCCGACACCTCGCGCAGCCGCCGGAACAGTTTTCGCCAGTCCGCATGCGCCGCCCACGCCGGCAGTTCCCCGGCCTTGTGCGGCACCGGCTTCGCCCCGCCCTCGGCCGCCTCCGTCAGCGTGATCACGAGGAGAAATCCCAGCGCACACCCCGTGTAGATGAGAATCTGCACCGCGAACAACAGCGACACCGTCAGCACGCCGGCCACCACGATCAGAAACAGCCCCATCACGATCACCTGCAGATCGTCGCGCCGCTGCCGGTAACTGATCCCGCGATACAGCAGCAGCAGAATCCCCAGCCGCACCATCGCCGGCAGCACCTCCGCCGTCAGCCAAAGGTCGCCCGCAAAAAACGCCACGATCACCGGAAACGCCAGCGTGTGCACGAGCGCCGGCACCCGCGCCGGCCACCGCGGCCAGATCAGCGCCGCCCCCGTCGTCACCGTCGTCACCGCCATCAACGTCCACGCCTCCACGTCCATGTAGAGCACCGTCCACACCGCAAGCAGCGTCAGCCCACCGCCGAGCAGCCATTTCAACTGGTGCAACTCCTCCACGCTCAGCTGCGGCCGTTTCCCGCGCCGCGCCCCCGCGCTGGTTTTTTCGCCCGCGCTCATACCGACGCCGCCCTTTCTCCGTCGACCATCGCCACCACGCCCCGCGCCCCGTCGGGCACAAAGGTCATCACGTTTTTCCGCCCGCGCCCCTGGCTTCGCTCCTCCGCCGTCCGTCCGTCGGGATCTTTCGCCCGCCCCACGTCCTCCGCGCATCGCACGGTGGCGAGCCGGTCCAGAAACGCCTCCACATCGTGCACCCGCCGCACCGGCCTCGGCGCCTCCGCGTCGATCGCCACCCCGGTCAACCGGCCCGCGCGAAACAGATCCTCCGCCAGCGACGCACAAAAACTCACGAGCAGCTCAAATTGCTCCGGCCGCGTCCACACTCCGGCATCCGTCCGCAGCCACAGCGAAAAGCCCTCCGCGCTCTCGGCCGCAAACTGCCGTACCAGCAGCGTCTGCGTCCGCGCGCTCGCCTTCCAATGGATCAACCGGTGCGAATCGCCCACCGCGTAGCGCCGCAACGCGTGCAAATCCCCGCCCATCCCCGCCCGCGCCACCCGCTCCCCGCCCGCCGGCCGCCGCACCGCGATGACCGCGTGCCGCCGATACTCCACCGGCGCCGGCCACACGACCGCCTCGGCGCTCAGCGTCGTGCCGATTTCTTTTTTCAAAAACCCAAAGGGAAACAGCGACCCGACGCCGGCCAGTTCCACCCGCAACACACCCCGTTTTTCCGGTTTGCAGCCCCACTCGAGCCGCACCTCGCCCTCCGGCTCCAGCCGCGAGCGCAACGCCACGCGGCCCCGCGTCACCGCCGCCTCCGCCTTGGCCAGCATCGCGCGCACATCGATCCCGCGCCCCGTCACCGTCGATTCCGCGCGCTGCGCCACCGCCGGGTCCAGCGTCCGCACCGCCAGCTCGAACCACAGTCCATAGGTCGGCAGAAATGTTTTCTGGTTCCTTAGCTCCAACCCGACGTTCGCCTCATGTCCCGCGCGCAACGGCGCCGCGAGCCGCAGCCGCCAGCCCACCCCGCGCAGATTCAGCCACGACAACACACCGCTCAAAATCAAACATCCGAGCAGCAGCGAGAGCGTGATGAACAAAATGTTGCTCGACGAATTGTAGGCCGCCGTGCCGATGCCCATCGACAACCCGATAAGCAACACGCCCGGCAGCGTCGGCACGATGCGGTGCCCCCGCTGCGGATGCACCAGCGCCCACAGCAGCGCGCTCCAGGTGAATGTCCGCCGCGCCCCGCCCCGGACACCCGGGCCGCCCCACCCCTCCGCCTGTTCCGCCGTCGTCATCCGCGGAACAGCTGCACGCTGCCTTTTTCAATCTTCACGGTGAGTCGTTCTCTAGAGCTTGGAGGTGGGAGCTTCCGCGCGCCGCGCGCTCACACCGGCGTCGGAATCGCCGCGATGATCCGCTTCAACACCGCGCCCACCGCCCGCCGCTCCTCCAGCGCATCGCTCGTCTGCCGCGCCAGGCCCAGCCGGTGCGCCAGCACCGGCGTCACCAATTCCGCGACATCCTCCGGCACCACAAAATCGCGCCCGTGCACCAACGCCCGCGCCTGCGCCGCCGTGCGCAGCGCCAGCCCGCCGCGCACGCTCACCCCCGCCCGAAATTCCGCTTCCGTGCGCGTCGCCGTCACTATTTTCAACACGTAGTCGAGCACGCTCTCCTCGACGAACACCCGGTGCGCCAGCGCCTGCAGCTGCAGCACGTCGCCCCGCGTCACCACCGGATTGAGCGCGATCCCGTCGTAGCCGCCGCGCTGCGTCCGCAAAATCTCCAGCTCGTCGACCGCCTGCGGATACCCCATCTGCAGCCGCATCAAAAACCGGTCCATCTGGCTTTCCGGCAGCGGAAACGTCCCTTCGTAGTCCACCGGATTTTGCGTCGCGAACACCATGAACGGCGCCCCCACCGCATGCGCCTCGCCGTCCACCGTCACCCGCGCCCGGTCCATCACCTCCAGCAGCGCCGACTGCGTCTTCGGCGTCGCCCGGTTGATCTCGTCCGCCAGCACGACGTTTGCGAACACCGGTCCTCTCTTGAACACAAACTCCTTCATCGTCTCGTCGTAAATCGCCACGCCCGTCACATCGCTCGGCAACAGGTCGCTCGTAAACTGCACCCGCGAAAACGCGCAGTCCATCGACCGGGCCAGCGAGTAGGCCAGCGTCGTTTTCCCCACCCCCGGCAGATCCTCGATCAGCAGATGCCCGCCCGCGACGAGACACACGAGCACCTGCTCGACGACATCGTCCTTGCCCTTGATCGTCACGCGCATGTTCGCGCGCAGCCGCTCCAGCGCCTGCTTCGCCTCGGTCATCTGCCCCGCCTGCACAAAATCGCTCATGGGCGCGGACGCTAGTCGCCCCCGTCCCCGGCGCAAACGCGTTCTTCCGCTCAGCCCTGGTCGAGCAGCTTGATGACCGCCGACATGTCCTCCTCGCCGAGCCCGCGCGCCTCCGCCGTCTTCAACGTTTCCCGCAGCATTTCCAGCATCGGAAAATCCGTGCAACCGGCCATGCCCGCCGCGAGCCGCATGTCCTTGTGCAGATGCTTCACCGAGAACTGCGGCGCGAAATCCCCCGCCCGCAGCTTCGGTTCTTTCAGCTTTGCCAACGGCGAATAGCTCGTGTGCTTCGCCAGCACCGCGAAGAACACGTCGTCGCTGATCCCCGCCCGCCGCGCGATCGTGATCGCCTCCACCAGCCCTTGCATCTGCGCCGCGACATTCAGATTCGTCGCAAGCTTGAACGCCGCCGCCTGCTCCACCGTGCCGATCACAAACCGGTGCGCCGACACCAGCGCCAGCAGCGGCTCCACCTCCGCGAGCAGCGCCGCCTCTCCGCCGAGGAAAAACACCGAAAGCTTTTGCTCCGCCGCCGGCTTGCTCCCGCTAAACGGCGCTTCGAGGTAACGCGCCCCGCGCGCCGCCACCGTCGCGGCAAACTCCGCCGCGCTCGCCGGATCGATCGTGCTCGATTGCACCACAATTTTCCCCACGCCCAACTCCGGCGCGATCTGACCCAGCACCGCCCGCACCGCCGCCGGATCGGCCACGACGATCTGGATCACATCCGCCGCCCGCGCCACCTCCGCCGGCGTCGTCTTCCAGGAGGGAAAATCCGGCTGCGCCGTGCGGTTCCATGCCCCCGCGAGTTTCCCCGCCGCCGCATAGTGCCGCGCCCACACGCTGCCGATGATGCCGAGTCCGATCACGCCGATGGTTTTGCTCATAAGGACCTCACGCAACACACCGCGCCGCCCGACGCAAACGTCCGCTGCGCCCAACCGCGTCGCCCGGCCCGCCGCCGCTGAGGTCCGCCGCGCCGCGCCCGGCACTTCCGTCCCCTCGCCCGCCGTCAGCCGAGGATCTCCAGCAGCCGCTCAAACAGCCGGTTCACCCGCTCCTGGTTCGATTTCACGAGATCCTTGAACTTCGTGAAATCGATCTCCGTGCCCTCGAGGCCGTTCGCGTAATTGTCGATCAGCGCGAGACTGTTGTAGCGCAGCCCCGCCTCCGTACAGAGGTCCGCCTCGTGCGCCGCCGTCATGCCGATCACGTCGCCCCAATGCTGCACAATCTTGATCTCCGCCTTCGTCTCAAACCGCGGTCCGCGCATCTGCACATACGTCTTGCCCGCGTGAATCCGAAACTCCGGCGCCAGCTCGGCGATGAGCGTTGGGATCAGATTGTTCGCAATCACCGGCGCGCCGCCCTTCAGCTCCTCGTCAAAGAACGTCGCCGGCCCCTGCTGCAGACCCACGTAGTCGCTGCACGACACGAACGTCCCCGGCGGCAGATCCTTCTTCAGCGAACCCACCGAGTTCAGCGACACCACGTCGCGAAACCCCAGATCGGCCAGCGCACGGATGTTCGCCCGGTAATTGATCGAGTGCGGCGGCAGCGGAAACGCGTAGCCATGGCGGTTGATCAGCGCCTGCTCGCCCCGCGATTTATACGTCACCGGCCCGTATTGGGTCTCGACCGTCTTCACCTCCCACGACGAAAATAAGGTCGAATTGACGATGCTCGTGCCACTGATGAATGCGACTTTCATGCGACGAATCACGCCGCCCCCCGCCTCCGTGACAACGCGAAACCACCGCGCCGTGCCCGCCTTGCTCGTCGTCCTCCTCTGCGCCGGCTGCGCCACCCCGGGTCCCCTGCACGTCTACACCGCTGCGCCCACCCCGTCCGCGCCGCTCCGCGATCTCGACCGCGCCACCGCCGCCGTCGGCGAACTCCCGTCGTTCGTCGCCGCCGACGAATCCCTCCTCGGTTTCGCCTACGATCCGTTCACCGACCACTTCTTCCTGCGCCTCGCACCCGGGGACCGCTTCCGCGTCGTCGACCGCCCCGCCCGCGCCATCAAACGCGACTTCACCATCCCGTCCCTCGTTCTCGCCCCCGCCACGGCCGGCGGCGACCTCGCCATCCGTCCCGCCGACGGCCACGTTTTCGCCGCGCACCCGACCCAGCCCGCCGTCGTCGAGTTCAACCGCTTCGGTCAACTCATCCGCACCCTCCCGCTCGCCACCCTCACCGCCCCGCCGTCCGCCCTGGCCTTCGACACCGCGCGCGACCGCCTCCTCGCCCTCAGCGGCGGCGACCTCGCCCGCATCACCGTCCACGACCGCTCCGGTCAACGCCTCGCCGCCTTCGCGCTCGACCGCGCTGTGACCCTCACCGCCCTCGCCTACGACTCCGCCCAACGCGAGTTCTACGCCCCGCTCGCCCGCGAACCCGCCGTCGGCATCTTCAACGACCAAGGCCACCTCGTCCGCACCCTCCCGCTCCCCCCCGCCGCCCCCACCCCCTTCCTCGACGTCGGCCCCCGCTCCTTCCTGCGCCTGTTCTAAACCCGCTCGTCCCGCGCCCCATGCCGCTCATCGATCTTCCGCTCGCCGCACTCCTCACCTACGCCGGCCGCAATCCCCGCCCGGCCGACTTCGACGCCTATTGGGACGCCGCCCTCCGCGAACTCGACGCCACCGACCCGCGCCCCGAACTCCGCCCCGCCACCGCCATCGCTCCGCACCACACCGAGGCCTTCGACCTCTGGTTCACCGGCGTCGGCGGCGCCCGCATCTACGCCAAATACCTCCGCCCAAAATCTTCCCCTCCGCCCTCCCCTCCCGCCACCACGCCTTCGCCGTCTTCCACTTCAACGCCCCCTCTTCACCCGGCACCGCGTCCCGCGGTGCTCCAGTTCCACGGCTATTCCGGCCACAGCGGCGACTGGCTCGACAAATTCGGCTGGCCCGCCGAGGGCTTCTGCTACGCCGCCATGGACTGCCGCGGCCAGGGCGGCCGCTCCGAGGACAGCGGCCGCGTCCAGGGCACCACCCTCCGCGGCCACATCGTGCGCGGCCTCGACGACCCCGACCCCCGCAGCCTCGCCTTCCGTCAAATCTTCCTCGATACGGCCCAACTCGCCCGCGTCGTCATGGGTTTCCCCGAGGTCGACGCCCAGCGCGTCGGCTGCTTCGGGGCCTCCCAGGGCGGCGCCCTCACCCTCGCCTGCGCCGCCCTCGAACCGCGGATCCGCCGCGCCGCGCCCGTCTTCCCCTTCCTTTGCGACTACCAGCGCGTCTGGGAAATGGACCTCACGAAAGACGCCTACGAAGAACTGCGCTACTTCTTCCGCGCCTTCGACCCGCGTCACGAGCGCGAGACGGAAATCTTCACCAAACTCGGCTACGTCGACTGCCAGCACCTCGCCCCGCGCATCCGCGCCGAGACCCTCCTGTTCACCGGCCTCATGGACACCGTTTGCCCGCCGAGTTCGCAATTCGCCGCCTACAACAAGATCACCGCGCCAAAAAACCACGTCCTCTACCCGGACTTCGCCCACGAACCCCTCCCCGGTCAGCTCGACCGCACCTTCGCCTTCATGCGCGGCCTGTGACCAGGGCCGGCCTCCGACCAGCCCTTTCGCGTCCCCTTGCGAATGTGGGAGGGGCTTTACGCCCCGACTCCGAGCCGCGCCACCACTTCCATCCGCCCCGCCAGCTCGACATCCTTCGCCGTAATCTTCCCCCCCGCCTCGTGCGTGTTCAGCCGCACCGCCACCCGGTCGTAGACGTTGGTCCACTCCGGGTGATGGTTCATCGCCTCCGCCTCGAAGCCCACGCGCACCATGAAACTCAGCGCCGCCTTGAAGCTCGCGAACGTAAACGTCTTCACCAGCGCCTCACCCTCGCGGCTCCATCCCGGCAGTCCTTTCAGCGCCTTCGCGATCTTCGCCTGCGTTAGGGGGGTCGTCATGTCGGCAACCTTGCCCGGTCTTCCCCCTTGTCAACGCCCACCGCGCCGCCCTAACTCCCGCGTTCCAGCATGAGCCAAGCGCCCGCGCCCATCACCGCCCCCCACCACGTCGCCATTATCATGGACGGCAACGGACGCTGGGCGAAACAGCGCGGCCTCCCCCGTCTCGAGGGCCACCGCCGCGGCGTCGAGACCGTCCGCACCACCACCTTCGCCGCCCGCGACCTCGGCGTGAAAATGCTCACGCTCTACGCCTTCTCCGTCGAAAACTGGAAACGCCCGCAGGACGAGGTCGGCGGCCTCATGAGCCTCCTCGAGTATTATCTCAAAAAGGAACTCGAGACCTTCATCCGCGACCGCGTACGCCTCCGCACCATCGGCCGCACCGACGAACTCCCCGCCGGCGTCCAAAAAGTCCTCCACACCACCATCGAGGCCACCCGCCACTTCGACGACTACACCCTCGTCCTCGCCCTCAACTACGGCTCCCGCACCGAGGTCGTCGACGCCGCCCGCGCCTACGCCGCCGCCGTCGCCGCCGGCCAGGAAAAACTCAACGACGGCTCCTGGGCCACGTTCCGCCGCTACCTGTCCACGGCCGACATGCCCGACCCCGACCTCGTCATCCGCACCTCCGGCGAGACGCGCGTCAGCAACTTCCTCCTGCTGCAGGCCGCCTACGCCGAATTCGCCTTCACCCCCGTGCTCTGGCCCGACTTCACCAAAGCCGACCTCGCCGCCGCCATCGCCGACTACCACCGCCGCGAGCGCCGCTTTGGTCTCACCAGCGAACAACTCGTGAACCCCGCCGCCCCATGACGCCTGCCTTCCCCGGCCCCGCCGCCCCGCCCTTGCCCCGTCCCCGGTCCTCCGCGCGCCCGCGCTCCTGACCGTGGTCAAACGCACCCTCAGCACCGTCGCTTTATGGACGGTTGTCGCCGCCGTCCTCGGGTTCTACCGCACAAACGGCGCCCTCCTGCTCATCGGTCTCATCTCCGTCCTGACGCTGCGCGAGTTCTACCAACTCCTGCACGCGATGGGTTACCGGCCCTTCGACAAGCTCGGCATTTTCTTCGGCACCCTCATCACCCTGTCCCCGTGGTTTGAGGCGCGGTTCCTCTGGCCCGCCCACCCGCTCCTCGCGCTCGCCACCATCGTCTTCTCAATCCGTCTCCTCGGCGAACGCACCCCCGAAAACCGCGTCGAATCCCTCTGCTCCACCCTCTTTGGACTCGTCTACGTCGGGCTCCTGCTGGGATACGTCACCCGTATCGTCACCCCCTTGCCCGCTGACACGATCACGCCCGACGGCCGACTCCTGATCGCTCTGTGGGTGATCGTGGTGGCTAAATTCTGCGACATGGGCGCCCTGCTGTCCGGTCTCGCTTTCGGTCGCCACCAAATGTCGCCGCTCATCAGCCCAAAGAAAACCTGGGAGGGCGCCGTGGGCGGCGTCCTCTTTTCCATGGCGACCGGCGCCATTTTCGCCCACTTTGCGCGCCACCATTTCCCCCCGCACATGACGCCGCTCGTGGCCGCCTTGTGCGCCGCGCCCATCGCCGTCCTCGGAATCGTCGCCGACCTTGTCGAATCCGCCATCAAACGCCGCGCTGACCGGAAGGATTCCGGTGCCACCATCCCCGGCATCGGCGGCATGTTCGACCTCAGCGACAGTATTCTCCTCGCCGCCCCGGTCGGCTATTTCCTTTTCCGGCTGCCCTGATCGCGCGATGAATTCCCCGCCCGCGAAAAAACGCGTCGTCCTCCTCGGCGCCACCGGCTCCATCGGCGAAAACACCCTGCGCGTCCTCGCCGCCCACCCCGACAAACTCGAACTCGTCGCCATCGCCGCCCACTCCCAGTGGGAAAAACTCGCCGCCATCGCGCGCCAGTTCGACGTGCGCCACGTCGGCGTCTTCGACGACACCGCCTTCGCCGCCGCCCGCGCCCAACCCGCCGCGTTCCCCGCCGGCACCCGTCTCGTCGGCGGCCTCGCCGGCCTCGTCGAACTCGCCCAACTCCCCACCGCCGACACCGTCCTCGTCGCCGTCGTCGGCACCACCGGCCTCGAACCCGCCCTCGCCGCCCTCGCCGCCGGCAAGGACCTCGCCCTCGCCTCCAAGGAAATCCTCGTCCTCGCCGGCAAGTTCGTCCTCGCCGCCGCCAAAAAATCCGGCGCGAAACTCCTCCCCGTCGACAGCGAGCACAACGCCGTCTTCCAATGCCTCGAGGGCCACCCGCACGCCGGCGTGCGCCGCATCGTCCTCACCGCCAGCGGCGGCGCCTTCCGCGACTGGCCCGCCGAACGCCTCGCCCACGTCACCCCCGCCGACGCCCTCAAGCACCCCAACTGGTCGATGGGCCCGAAGATCACCGTCGACTCCGCCACCCTCGCCAACAAGGGCCTCGAACTCATCGAAGCCCAGTGCCTCTTCGGCCTCCGCCCCGAACAGTGCACCGCCGTCATCCACCCCCAGAGCATCGTCCACTGCCTCGTCGAATTCAACGACGGCGCCATGCTCGCCCAGCTCTGCCCGCCGTCGATGACGTTCCCGATCCAACACGCCCTCCTCCACCCCGTGCGCGCTCCCGGCGTCGACGCCGCCCTCGACTTCACGAAATTCGTCGGCCTCGAATTCCGCCCGATCGACGACACCCGCTTTCCCCTCCTCCGCCTCGCCCGCGCGACCATGCAGGCCGGCGGCGTCGCCCCCGCCGTTTACAACGCCGCCAACGAGATCGCCGTCGCCGCCTTCCTCGCGGAAAAAATCCCGTTCCTTGCGATTCCCGCCGTTGTCGAGCACACTCTCGCCGCTCTGCCCAATTTTGAACCCACCGACCTCGCCGCTGTTCTAGCCACCGATACCGACGCCCGCCGCCTCGCTCGCCTCCATCTCGCCAATGTCTGATCTCTTTTCCAACGTCTGGTCCTTCTTCCTCGTCGTCGTCTTCTTCGGCGGATCGATCTTCGTCCACGAACTCGGCCACTTCCTCGCCGCCCGCAAACGCGGCGCCAAAGTCGAGCGCTTCTCCATCGGCTTCGGTCCCGCCATCTGGTCCCGCCGCGGCCAGGACGGCGTCGAATACCGCCTCTCCTGCATTCCCCTCGGCGGCTATGTCCTCCTCCCCCAACTCGCCGACCTTGGCCCCGTCGAGGGCGAAAGCACCACCGACGTCAAAAAACTCCCGCCCATCGACTACGCCTCGAAGATGCTGATCCTCGTCGCCGGCGCCTCCTTTAACATCCTCTTCGCCTTCGTTCTCGCCTGCATCGTTTGGGTCGTCGGTGAGCCCACCTTCTCCGAGCTCAACACCACCAAAATCGGCACCGTCAACCCCATCGTCAAACTCGCCGACGGCACCACCGCCCCCAACCCCGCCCACGAGGCCGGGCTCCAAGCCGGCGACGACGTCAGGTCCATCGACGGCAACCCCGTCAAAAACTTCGAAGACATCATCAACGGCGTCATCCTCGGCAAAGGCCGCGCCTCCGACGACCGCCGCAAAGCCCTCTTCGTGGTCGAGCGGGCCGGACAAACGATGGAGATCGTCGTGTTTCCGCGCCTCCTCACCGCTGACAAAATCCGTGTCGCCGGCGTCGAGCCCGCCGAAGACCTCACGGCCGAATCCCTGTTGCCCGACTGGCCCGCCGCTCTCGCCGGCATCAAACCCGGCGACCGCGTCCTCGCCGTCGACGGCAAAACCGTTTTCCAACGCGCCGCGATCAGCGAGCACCTCGCCAAGCACGCCAACCGCCCCACCGAGTTCCTCCTCCAGCGCGGCGCCGCCCAACTCACGCTCAGCATCCAGCCCCGCCTCGATACCGACGAGCGCACCGGCAAAAAAATCCCGCGCATCGGCCTCCGTTACCGCGACAATATCGTCGTCCTCCATCCCACCCCGTGGGCCCAGATCTCCGGCGACGTCGTCTCGACCTTCCGCACCCTCGGCGCGCTGCTCAGCCCGAGCTCCGACATCGGCCCGTCCAAACTCAGCGGCCCCATCGGCATCGCCCGCGCCCTCCACCAACAGGCCCAGTGGGATATCCGCCGCGTCCTCTGGTTCGTCATCCTGATCAACGTCAACCTCGCCATCTTCAATCTGCTGCCCATCCCCGTCCTCGACGGCGGCCAGATCCTCTTCGCCACCATTGGCCGCCTCCGCCGCCGCGAACTGCCCGCGAATTTCATCATCGCCACCCAGAGCGCCTTCTTCGTCCTCCTCATGTCCCTGATCGTCTACGTGAGCTTCTTCGACGTGCAGCGCTGGGCCCGCGACGCCAAGTCCGACCGCCCCGCCCCGGCCGCCACCCCCGCGCCCGTCCCGACGCCGCCTCCCGCGCCCGCCGGCAAGTAATCCGGTCGCCGCACCCCTTGGCGTGCGGCTCCGCTGCCCCAAAGGCCAAACCAAGTCCGCCCTTCGTCCTTGGGCATTAGTCCTTAGTCATTAGTCATTCGGCCTCCCGCCGTCTCACCATGTCCTACTGCGCCTCCCGCTACCGCACTGTCCGCCGCCCCACCCACGAAGTCTTCGTCGGCCCCGTCGGCGTCGGCGGCGCCCATCCCATCCGCCTCCAGTCGATGACGACCAGCGCCACCGAAGACGTCGCCGCCACGGTGCAACAATCCATCGCCCTCGCCGAGGTCGGCTGCGAAATCGTCCGCATCACCGCGCCGAACGTCACCGCCGCGAAATGTCTCCGCGCCATCCGCGCGCAGTTCACCGCCGCCGGCTTCGGCCACATCCCCCTCGTCGCCGACATCCATTTTCTCCCCAGCGCCGCGATGGAGGCCGTCGAACACGTGGAAAAAATCCGCGTCAACCCGGGCAACTACGCCGACAAGAAAAAATTCGCCGTCCGCGAATACTCCGACGGCGACTACGACACCGAACTCGCCCGCCTCCACGAAACCTTCTCCCCGCTCGTCCTCCGCTGCAAAGCCCTCGGCCGCGCCATGCGCATCGGCACCAACCACGGCTCGCTCTCCGACCGCATCATGAACCGCTACGGCGACACGCCCCTCGGCATGGTCGAAAGCGCCCTCGAGTTCCTCCGCATCGCCCGCGATCACCGCTACGACCAGATCATGCTCTCGATGAAGTCGTCGAACCCGAAGGTCATGATCCAGGCCTACCGCCTCCTCGTCGAACGCATGGACCGGGAGGACATGCACTACCCGCTCCACCTCGGCGTGACCGAGGCCGGCGACGGCGAGGACGGCCGCATCAAAAGCGCCATCGGTATCGGTTCCCTCCTCCTCGACGGCCTCGGCGACACCCTCCGCGTCTCGCTCACCGAGGACAGCGTGTACGAAATCCCCGTCGCCCGCGCCATCGCGGACAAGGCAATGAGCCTCTGGTCGCCCGCCGTCGTCGCCCCCGCCACCGACCGCATCGACCCGTATCACTTCACCAAACGCGCCACCACGTCGCTCGCGTTCTCCTCGACCTGCGTCGTCGGCCCGGAGCAGCCTCCGCGCGTCATCGTCCGCGTCGCCGCCGTCGCCGCCCTCCCCGCCGCCGCCCGCGAACTCGCGTCACCAAAACTCAAAGACACCCCCGCCGAAGGCCTCCTCGTCCCGGTCGCCACCGCCGGCGACCTCGCCGCGCTCTGCGAAATCGCCGCAACCACGCCGCTCCCCGTCAGCTTTCTCGCGCTCGAGCTCGCCCCGTCCCTGACCCCCGACTTCCTCGAACCGCTCCTCGCGCTGAGCCGCGGCCGCCTCGTCCTCGTCCGCCGCTTCGCCGCCGGCGACGATGCGCCGCTCCGCGCCTTCGCCGACCTCGTCCGCCGACACGGCCACTTCCTCGCCGCCGAACTCACGCCCGCCGCCGCCGGCGCCCTCGCGCCCACGCTCCGCGCCCTAGGCGACGAACGCCTGCTGTTCACGCTCAGTCCCGAACGCTCGGCGCCCGGCTCTTCGTCCCCCGCCCATTCGGTCGGCGCCCACCGCGCCCTGACCGAAGCCCTCTGCTCGGCCGGCTCGCAGGCCCCGCTGTGGATTCGCAACACCGCCGCGACGGCCGTGCACGACGAAACCGGTTTTCTCTCGAAACTCCTCGAGGCCTCCTTTCTCACCGGCAGCCTCCTCTGCGACGGCGTCGGCGACCTCGTCAGCATCGAAACCGAGGCCGACGTCACCCGCGCCACGACCCTCGTTTACAACGTCCTCCAGGGCGCCGGCGCCCGCATCTCGAAAACCGAATTCGTCGCGTGTCCCAGTTGCGGCCGCACCCTCTTCGATCTCCAGACCACCACCCAGCGCATCCGCGCCCAAACCGGCCACCTCAAGGGCGTCAAACTCGCCATCATGGGCTGCATCGTCAACGGCCCCGGCGAAATGGCCGACGCCGACTTCGGCTACGTCGGCGGCGCGCCCGGCAAGATCAACCTCTACGTCGGCAAGAACTGCGTCCAATACAACATCCCCCAGGCCGAGGCCGACGCCCGCCTCATCGCGCTCATCAAGGCCCACGGCAAGTGGCTGGACCCGGACCCTGCCTCCGCCTGAGCCCCGGGCCCCACGTATTCACGAAGCCAAACCCGCGGCTGTATCGTCACCGGAATGTCACCGGCCACCCGGCTTTCCCAGCCGCCTCCGCGCCGCTGTAAGGCCGTCCGAATTACGCCTTCGTGGCCCGATCGTTTATCGCCTAAGTCTCCGAAAACGTGGCAACGAAAAAAGCGAAAAAGTTATGCCCACTTCCGCTGTGAATAACTTGTCGGAAAGTTCGCCTTGAAATGCTTTTTGGGTTCACTGTTACTGCGCCCTTCGCCAGTTGTCTTTCGTTGTCCGGTTGTTCTTTCCCATGTCATTCGAACCCCATCCAGCAGATCCCGCAGCAGCAGCACCGCTATCGCCTGGCCACCAACTGATTACGATTCGTCGCAATCCCTCTTCCTTTTCCGTGTGGCCGGACCTCACTTTCGTTGCAGCGAGGAGACGTGGATGAGGCCAGTCCTGACATGTCGGAAGGCACTCGGCGGCGCAGTGTGAATAAAACCGCCTCCCAGCCCGCTCCCATGCCTTCTTTGTCTCTCTCTCCCAGCCTCTGGGAAACCGTGAAATGCGACTTTAAGTCGCTCTTTCCGGAAGATGTTTTCCAGATGTGGTTCGAACCCCTCGTGTGCCTCGAAACCGCAGAAGATGCGATGACGCTCGGCGTGCCCAACGACTTCGCCGCGATCTGGATTCACGACAACTACCTCGACCTCATCACCCAGCGCCTCCGCCTCACGGCCGGCCGGATGGTTACGGTCACGCTCAAGACCGAGGCCAAGGCCCGCAACGGCTCCGCCCACGCCGCCTCCGACCCCCTTCACTCCGCCGAGCCCGCCGCCCCACGCGGTCGCCCCGCGCCCGCCCGCCGGACCACCCGCTACGACGAACGCGGGCCCGCCA
Organism: Opitutaceae bacterium; assembly: GCA_044358025.1. Classification (GTDB taxonomy): domain Bacteria; phylum Verrucomicrobiota; class Verrucomicrobiia; order Opitutales; family Opitutaceae; genus GAS368. The sequence continues at coordinate 10,548 of JBIKOK010000005.1, read as the reverse complement.
CCGGCACGCTCAATCCGCGCAACACCTTCGAGACCTTCGTGGTCGGCGCCAACAATCAGATGGCCCACGCCGCCTCCCTCGCGGTCGCCCAAGCCCCCGCCCAAGCCTACAACCCCCTCTTTCTCTACGGCGACACCGGCCTGGGCAAAACCCACCTGATGCACGCCATCGGGCACGCCATCCTCCGCGCCAACCCCGACGCCCGCGTCGCCTACCTCTCCACCGAGAAATTCACCAACGAGTTCATCCAAGCGCTCCAGGAAAATTCCCTGACCAAGTTTCGCCAGCGCTACCGCCACGTCGACGTCCTCCTCATCGACGACATCCAGTTTCTCGCCGGCAAAGAGCGCATCCAGGAAGAATTCTTCCACACTTTCAACGACCTCTTCGAGGCCGGGAAACAGATCATCCTGTCAAGCGACCGCCGCGCGAGCGAGATCCAGAAACTCGAAGCCCGCCTCGTCTCCCGGTTCGAATGGGGCCTCCCCGCCGACATCCAAGCCCCCGACCTCGAGACCCGTCAGGCCATCCTCCGGACCAAGGCCGCGACCCTCAAGTGCAACCTCTCGGACGCCGTCCTCAATTTCATCGCGCAAAACATCACCAAGAACATCCGCCGGCTCGAGGGCGCGTTGATCAAGGTCGCCAGCTACACGGCACTCACCAGCAAGCCGATGGACGTCGCGGCCGCCGAACGCCTCCTGCACGACGTGCTGATGGAGCAGGCGCAGACCATCCTCACCATCGAGACCATCCAGAAACGCGTCGCGGACCATTTCCAGATCCGCCACAGCGACATGACGAGTAAGCGCCGGCCCAACAACATCGCCATCCCGCGCCAAATCGCGATGTATCTTTCCCGCACCCTCACCAAGCACTCCCTCCAGGAAATCGGCGATGCCTTCGGCGGCCGCGACCACGGCACCGTCATCCACGCCTGCAAGGCCGTCGACAACATGTGCGAACAGGACGCCTCCACCCGCAGCAGCGTCGACTTCCTGAAGACCCAGCTGTCGAAATAAGTTTTGCGCCCGCCGCTTAAACCCGAAACCGCGTCAGCCACGACGCGGTTTCGTCATTTCTTGCCCCTCGCGACGGACCGGCTACCGTCCTTCCTCAGACCTCCGTCCGTTCGCGCCCGTCGCCGGGCTTGATCGGGTCCCTCCACTCTCAACCCTCAACTCTCCTCCGCTAATTCTATGTCCCTCACGCCCGAGCAAAAAACCGCCGTCTCCTCCTGGGTCGCCGCCGGCGACAATCTTTCCGCGGTTCAGAAAAAACTCATCGAGCAGTTCAAAGTCTCGCTGACTTACCGCGACGTCCGCTTCCTGGTCGACGACCTTAACCTCGAACTCAAGGACCCCGCCCCGAAGGTGGACACCAGCGACGTCAGCAAAACCCCGCCACCCGTCGAAAAACCCGCCGAAAAGAAAAATCTCCTCGAGAAGGCCAAGGAAGAAGTCGACCTGGGCAACGACACGCCCGCCGAAACGGACGCATCCCCCGAGACGGAGGCCGAACTCGCCGACGGCGACCTCGCAGACCTGCCCGCCGGCGCGAGCACCGTCACGGTCAGCGTCGACAAAATCACCCTCATCCCCGGCGCCCTCGCCGCGGGCTCCGTAACCTTCAGCGACGGCGTCACCGGCAAGTGGATGATCGACCAGCAATACCGCCCCGGCTTCACCGAAATCAGCCAGCCCGGCTACCGCCCGTCCCCCGCCGATGCCCAAGCCTTCATGCAGGAATTGAGCGCCCAGCTCCAGAAGCGCGGTTTCTGACCGCGCCCGCCCGCGGGCGGGCTATCCCGCGGTCTTGACCATCCGGGCCACCACCGCCCGGAACGCCCCCGCCGCAAACGGCTTCGCCAGGCACGTCAGCCCGTGCTGTTTCAGAAATTGCTGAAACGCGTCGCTCATGACGTCCCCCGTCATGAACACCACCCGCTTCGCCGCCACCGGATCGGTCGCCAAGAGATGCTCGAAGAACCGCACGCCGTTCAAGCCCGGCATCTTCCAGTCGGACACGATCACGTCGAAGGCCTGCTGCCCCAACCGCTCCAGCGCCGGCTGCCCGCCCAGCGCGGTCACCACGTCGTAGCCGTCGGCCTGTAATAATTCGCGCGCGAGGTCGAGAATCCACGGCTCGTCATCGATCACCAGGATCGAACGCCGGCGCGGATCCGGCTCGCCCGGCACCCCGGCCGCGACGGCCTCGCCCCCGACGGCCTCGCCCCCGACGACCTCGCCCGCGGCTGCCGACGCCACCGGCAGGTCGATGGCGAAGGTCGCGCCCTGCCCCGGTTCGCTGCGGACCGCGATTTTGCCGCCGTGCGCCTGAATAATCCCATAGCATAGGCTCAACCCCAGCCCGGTCCCTTTCCCCACCGGTTTCGTGGTGAAAAACGGATCGAAAATCCGCGCCAAATGCTCGGGGCGGATGCCCGGGCCGTTGTCGGACAACTCCACCGTCACCATCCCGCCTTCCACGCGCGTGCGCAGAGTGATTCGGCCTTCGCGCTGGGCCGGCTCCATCGCCTGACGGGCATTGCTCAGAATATTGACAAACACCTGCTGCAATTGGTGCGGGTCCGCCGAGATCAGCGGCAACGCCACTGACCACTCCTTCACCACGGTCACCCCACTCGTCCGCAGGTCATAGGCCATGATTTCCAACCCCTCCTCCAACACGGCCTGCAACTGCACCAGCTTGCGCTCGGTCGGCTCCTGCCGGGCAAAACTGAGCAGACTCTGAACAATCTTGTGGCACCGCAGCGCGCTTCGCGCAATCCGCTCGAGGTAACCGTTCATGTGCGGACCGGGCGGCATCGTCTGCAACAGCTCCGAAAACCCGACGACCGACGTCAGCGGATTGTTCAACTCGTGCGCCACCCCCGCGACGAACTGTCCGACCGCCGACAGTTTTTCCCGCTGGATCAACTGCGCCTGAGTCGTCTTCACCGTCTGCATCGCCCGCTCCAGCTCCGCCCGCGACGTCTGCAGGTTCGTCGTCATCCGGTTGAATTCCTGCGCCAAGTCCCCCACCTCGTCGTTGGAAAACCGCTCGATCCGCTGCGAAAAATCGCCCCGGCCCACCGCCTCCGCACTGCCGTGTAACTGGCGCAACGGCCGCGTCACGCGCCGCACCAACCACGAAACCACCACCGCGCTCAACAAAATCCCCCCGAGGCCGAGCCCCAGCAGCGCGAGGCGCGTCTCGCCCAACGCCCGCAACCTCGGCTCGTAGGACGACAACAGCACATACCGGAATCCCGGCTGGCCCCTTCCGCCCCCATAAATTCCCGCCAGCCCCAGAAAATGCGCGTCGCCCAGCTCCGCGGCAAACACCCGCCCTCCCCCCCTCCGCAGCCGCTCGGCCTCCGCCGCCTCGACCTGCCGCAACACACTGCCGCCGCGCTCCGGCGTATCAAAACTCGACGCCGCGATCTGCCCGCCGATCAGCAACAGCAATTCGGTCCGGGGCAGCCGCAATTCGCGAAACGCTTCCGCCCCGAGACGTACGCCCACCGTCAAAACCCCGCGCAGCACCCCGGCATCGTTCGTCACCGGAACCGCGACCACATGATAGATTTTGCCGTCGATGCCGAGGCTGCCCGTCGCCGGCTCCCCCGCATAAGCCTGTTCCGTGATGGACGCCGCCGCCCGGGCAAAGGCGGCCGGCGCCGGCGCCGCCTCGCGGCGCTCGCCGGCGACCAATCCGCCCTGCCGCGTCGAATACAGAAACTCCTCGTGCTCACCGGGAAAATTGGCGATCACGTCGTGCAACAGCCGCGCCATCGTCGGCGCATCATCGATGTCCGCCGTCACCCGGAACCGCGCCTCCCCCGCAAACCCCCGGTACCGCGACAGAAAATTCGCCGCCCGCGCATCGAGCAACTTGACGAACACCGCCTCCGCCGTCTCCAGCGTCTCCCGCGACTCCTCCCGCATCTGCCGGATCAGGCTGTCGTTCACGATCCAGAACGTCACCCCCGGCACCAGAACCAAAAACGTCAGCACGACCAATAGCACCTTGGTCTGCACGCTCAGCCGCAATCTTCCGGACCACCCCGCCATGGTCAGAGCTTGGGCAACTCGGTGACGCCGAGCACGAAATTCACCTTCACCTCTCCCGTCGCCGGCACGATGACCTCCCGCACTTGGCTCGGCAGCCGCTCATGCCAGGCCCGCAACCGGTACGTCCCCGCCGGCACGCCCTCGATCACAAAGCGCCGTTTCGCGTCCGCCACCGCAAAAAATGGATTCGGCAGCACCAGAATGATGCAGTGCATATTTGTGTGCAGCGCACAAAACACGTCCACCCGCCCCTGTTTGTCGAACCGCACCTCGGGCACCTTTTCCTTTTTATAAAAACCCAGATTAAAATCCTGGGTTTCCGACATCGAAAACACGTTGTGGAAAATATCGTCCTCGTTCGGCCACCGCACCGTCGTCCCCACCACCACCGGCAACACATGCGGCTCAAAATTCGCCTCTTTCTGCACGATCTTCACCGGCCCGGCACCGGGCGGCGCGACGTAATCGACCACATTCACCACAAAATCCCGGAGCGCGTCGTAATCAAGTTTCTCGACAAATTTGTACCGCCGGCTCCCGTACGCGCCGCCCCCGGCCGCCTCCCCCGGCGGGGGCGTCCCCTGCGCCGCGACCGTCCCCGTGATCGTCCCGCCGTGCGCCACCGCCCCGCCGAGCCCGGTGATCAATCCCATTGCCAACACCAGAATTTTCATGGCCGGAGGCTTAGAACTTGATGCCGATTTCGCCGCCGAGAAAATCTTCCTGGTCGCGCGACGCACCGTTCACCATCCGGCCCGATTCGCGCGTATACTCCACCTTCAACACCAACGGCTCCCCAAACCGATACCCCAAACCGAAACTCCCCCGGCGCAACGTCTCGGCCAGCGACGGCCGGAAGAAAAACGTCCCCAGTGCCCCCCAACCCGCCAGCGGATAGCCTCCCGCCACCCGGATCTCCGAAAAACGCACCGCCCCGAACAGCGGACCCGCCAGCGTCTGCACCGCCTCGACATACCCGAAGCGAAGCCGCCGCGCGTTGTCCGCCGTCGTGTCGCTGTCGTCAAAACGGGCCTGGCCCGCCGCCAACCCCAACCGCCCCGTCGCCCAGCGCGCCGTCGCATCCGCCTGGTAGAGGCTCGCCCAAAACGTCCCCGTCGATCTCGCCGGCCCGAGCGCCCGGAAAAAACCGTTGCCGAACCACACCTCCGACAAATTGTCCCCCACCGTCGCCAGTTCCCCCGTTCGCATTGCGCTCGCGCTGAGCCGCAGCCAGGACGCCGGATTGCCGCCGATCCGCGCCACCACGGCCTTGTCTGCGTTGAAGTCCCGCAACCGGCTGACCCCGCCGTTCTGCACCGCCAGCACATAGTCGAACGCCCCGACGCGGCCGTAGATCTCGACGCCTTCGTCACAACCCCAGATATCGCTCAGCGAGTGGGAGATCAGCGGATTCGCCACCGGCCCGCGCACCTGATATTCTTCGCCAAACGGAATGTTCAGACGCCCCGCGCGCACACCGAGCTGTCCGGGCCGGCCCCACGCCGCCGATACGTTCTCAAAATCCACATACATCTCGCCCAGCTCGAACTTGTCCACATTGGTCTCCCGCGTCAGCAGCTTCAGCTCGGTGAAAAAATACACGTTCTTCCGCACCGCCGTCTCAAGGGTGATCACCGGATCGTCCACCCGGAATTCCGCCTTGGGAAACGCCCCCTGACTGCCGGTCTGAAAAAAAGCCAACCCGGCCTCGCCGCCAATGCGCACCTCGCGGGAGCGGTCCCGCTCCGGCGCCCCGCCCCGCCCCGGGCCGTTCTCCCCCCGCCCCTCCTGCAGGCTCCGCCACTGTTCGTCACGCCGGTCGCCCGACTTCTGCAAATCCGTCACCTTGGCCGCCAGCGCCTCAATCGTGCGCTGCTGCACCTTCACCTGCTCGGCCAGCAGCCGGTTCTGTTCAACGATTTCCCGCAGCGCCGGATCCGCTCCCTGCGCGAAAACCCCTCCCGGGGCGACCGCTAAGCTCACGCCCATGACGCGCAAAATATCCGTTAGACGTTTAGAGAACTTATTAATAACCGGAGTGGTTGAGAGGCCGAAAACTCGCCCCGCGGCGCGATGCTGGCAAGCCCGGAAGCCCCCTCGCCGCCAAAAGAGTCTTCCTGCCCCTGCCCGCTGCCGACGCCCCGCCCCAGCGCCCCGGTCACCTCACTCCGCGCCTCCCCGCTCCGGCACGTCCCACTGCAGCTCGGCGAAGCCCACCCCGCCGGCCGGCTCCGCGTCTGGTTTCTCTTTTCTTCGGGATCTGCGCGGTCTGCGCCGCCCCCGGCTTTCCGGCCGCCTCCGGGATCTTCCGTTCGGCTCGGCGCGGACATTGCGGCGCACTGCGCGCAGCAACCGATCCGGCGCCGGCGCGGGATTTCCCGTCGTCGGCACCGGGCGGTCTTCCTCCCGCGCCCAACCGTGGTCGCCTCAGGCCCCCGTCGCTCCGCACTCCCGGCCGGCACGCCCCCACTCAGGCCGCGGCCGCGTTCGTACCCCGCGCCGTGCTCGCCGTCCCGTTCAGGTTTTGCGAACGCCTGCTGCGCGAATCCGCAGGCCCCGAAAAAATCCGCGGCCACCGCTTCTCACCTTCCCGCTCCGACCTCGTCACGCGCCGCTGAGCAACCGCCGCAGGCCCGCCTCGTCGATCACCGGCACCCCCAGCGCCGCCGCCTTCTCCAGCTTCGAACCGGCGTCGGACCCCGCCAGCACATAGCTCGTCTTCTTGCTCACGCTGCCGCTCACCTTGCCCCCCGCCGCGAGGATCAGCTGCTCCGCCTCCTCGCGCTTCAACGTCGGCAACGTGCCCGTGAGAACCACGGTTTTTCCGGTCAGCCGTCCCGCCGTCACCACCGTACCCTGCGGATCGATCCCCAATTCGCGGAGCTTCGCGAGCAGCCGTCGTCCGGGCCCGTCCGCGAAAAAACTCAACGTGCTCGCCGCCACCACCGGGCCGATGTCCGCGGGCAAACCCGCCAGCGGCCCCGCGTCGAGCGCCGCCATCTCCGCGTCGAGCTGCGCGCACAGCTCCTTGCGCCGCGCCTTGTCGTCCTCCGACTTGGGCGGATTCTTGCGCGACGCCGGCGCCTCGAGTTCCCGCCGTTCCAGCAGCTCCGCCTTCTGCCACACCGCGCGCAGCAGCGGCGACTCCGCCAGCTCCGCCAGGTTCCGGTGCCTCCGCCCGAGCTCCCGCGCCGTGCTCTCGCCCACGTCGGGCACGCTCAATGCATACAGCCATTTTTCCAACGGCAGCGCCTTCGCCGCCTCCCGCGCCGCCACCAGCTTCGTCGCGTTCTTCTCCCCGAAAATCCGCGGCTCCTCCGCCGTCCCGAGATTGAGCGTCGCCAACGTCTCCAGCGACACGTCGTAGAGATCCGGCGGATCCTTCACCCGTTCGAGCTCCACGAGCCGCGCCGCCACCACCTCGCCCAACCCGTCGATGGCCAGCGCCCTCCGGCTGCAAAAAAAACCCAGCCGGCCCGCCCGCTGCGCGCGACAATCGTAATTCTGACACTTCCACGCGACGCCCTGCGCCTCCTCGGCGGCCACCTCCACCCGTGCGATCGCCCCACCGCAGACCGGACATTTCCCGCCAACGGCCGCGCGCAGATCGAACTCCGGCACGCCCGCCGCCCGTTCGTCGGGAAACGACCGCAGCACCGCCGGGATCACCTCGCCCGCCTTCTCAATCTCCACGAGATCGCCCACCCGGATGTCCTTGCGCCGGATCTCATCTTCATTGTGCAAGGTCGCGCGGCTGATCGTGCTGCCCGCGAGCAACACCGGCTCCAGCTCCGCGACCGGACTGAGAATCCCCGTCTTGCCCACCTGGATCGTGATCGCCCGCACCCGTGTCCGCGCCGTGTCCGGCTGGTATTTGTAGGCGATCGCCCACCGCGGCGCCTTGGCCGTTTCCCCCGCCGTTCGCTGGAGTTCCATGTCGTCGAGCTTCACCACCGCTCCGTCCGTGCCGTAGGCAAACGACCGCCGCAACGCGTCCAGCTCGCCGATCGCCGCCCACGCCTCGTCGATCCCGCGCGCGCGCCAGATGCGCTCCACCACCGGCAGTCTCCACGCCTGCAACTGCTCGCGCAGTTCCGTCTGCGACCGCACGACCTCCGGCTCACAATAGCCGAGACCGTAAAGCACGATCGCCAGTTTCCGCCGCGCCACCTCCGCCGCATCGAGCTGCTTGATCGTCCCCGCCGCCAGATTGCGCGGATTCGCGTAAAGCTCTTCGCCGGCGGCCGCGCGCTCGGCGTTGATGCGCTCGAACTCCGCCGCCGCCAGATAAATCTCCCCGCGGATCTCCACCACCCGCGGCGCCGCTCCGAACAGCGTGTGCGGCAGCGTCCCGATCGTGCGCACGTTCGCCGTCACGTCATCGCCCCGGTCGCCCTTGCCGCGCGTCACGGCCCGCACCAGTTTCCCGTCCTCATAGGTGAGACTCACCGCGAGCCCGTCGATTTTCGGCTCAACCGTATAACGGAGATCGTCGGCCTCCAGTAACTTCGTCAGCCGCGTGTGAAACGCCCGCACCTCGACCTCGTTGTAGGTGTTGTCGAGACTCAGCATCTTCTGGCGGTGCGCGACCTCCACAAAACCCTGCGCCCGGTCGTCCCCCACCCGCTGCGTCGGCGAGTCGGCGCTCGCGAACTGCGGGAATTTCGCCTCCAGCTCCGCCAGTTCGTGCTTCAACACGTCATACTCGAAATCCGTGATTTCCGGCTTCGCCTTGCGGTAATACAGCTCGTCGTGGTGCGCGACCTGGGCGCGCAAGGCGGCGATTCGTGATGGGGCCTCCGCGGGTGTCATGCCGGCAGTCTTGCGACCCGCGCGCCGCCGTCGAGCCCGCGTTGCACCCGCCTCATTTGCCCTCCGTCGCGGCCTTCAGCCACGCCGCCGCCTGCGCGTGGCCCGGCTCCACCTGCAGCGCCACGCGCCAGAACCGCAGCCCCTCTTCGCTCCGCCCGAGCCGCACCCACGCCAGCCCGAGCTGCGCGAGCGCATCCGGATGGTGGGGACGCAACGCGAGGGAACGCTGCAACATCTCCGCCGCCTCGGCGGACTTTCCCTGCTCGTTGAGCAGCGCGCCGATGACGTAACGCGTGTGCGCGTCCTGCGGGCTCAGTTCGGCGGCGCGGCGGTAGTGCCCGAGCGCCTCGTCCCGCAATCCGAGCATCGAGCAGACATTGCCGAGATTCGCGTGCGCGCTCGCATTGAGCGGCGCGACCCGCAGCACCCGCTCCAGCCGGGCCTTCGCCTCCGCAGGCCGGTTCTGCATCGCCAGCAGCACCGCGGAACCGTTGAGCGCATTGCTGTGGTCCGGCCGGCGCGCGAGCACGAAATCATAGTGCTCCGTCGCCTCCGCCAGCTGCCCGAGATCGGAGAGCGCGTTGGCGAGATTGTTGCGCACTTCGAGGTGGTCGGGCTGCGCCTTCAGCGCGACCCGAAACAGCGGCACCGCCTCCGCCGGCCGGCCCAGTTCGCTGAACGCGTGGCCGAGATTGTTGTTCGCATTGAGATAGCCCGGATTGATCGCCAGCGCCGCGCGGTAATCCTGCATCGCCTCGTCGACCCGGCCCGCCTTGAACAAATACAGCCCCCGGTTGTCGTGCGCGACGTAGTTGCCCGTCGTCACCGCCACCGCCCGGTCAAAGAGCGTCAACGAATTCTCCCACACCCCGATCTGGCGCGTCGTTGCCACCGCGCACACCCCGAGCACCGCCGCACCCGCCCACGCCGCCACCCGTCGCGACACGGGCGAGGCCACGGCGTCGCGCACCGTCCACACCAGCGCCACCTGCACGCCCAGCATCGGCAGATAAGTATAGCGGTCCGCCATCGACTGCAGCCCCACCTGCACGAGGCCGATCACCGGCACCAGCGTGCCAAGAAACCAAAACCAGCCCACCGCGATCCACGGCCGCCGCCGCCCTTGCCCGACCGCACCCGCCGACAGCACCCCGACGAGCCCGAGCGCCGCCGCCACGGTCCCCGCCGCCCAGTGCCCGGGATGCGGATAAAGCACCGCCAAATCCACCGGTACGAAAAATTTCCCGAGGTAGCGCGCCACCGCGACCACCCCATTGGCCAACCGCTCGTCCAGCGTCAGCGCCGAGGACACCGAGCCGCCGCCGCGTTGGACGAGATACGTCACCACGCTGGAGGCGGCCACCAGCAGGAAAAACGGCGCCTTTTCCCAGAGGAGCCACGCGACCGTTTCGGTTTTCCGCGCGGCCGGCGTCACCGGTCCCGGCCACCACGCCGTCCGCCCCAACGGCCAGACATCCAGCAACAGCAGCACACACGGCAGGGTGACCAGCATCGGCTTCGCCATGAGCCCGAGCGCAAACGTCCCCAGCAGGAGCGCGTAGGCCCGCCCCGCCCCACCGCCCGCCGCCCCCGCCCGCCGCCGCTCGACGTAGCCTGCGTAGAGCCAGAGCACCGCGAACCAAAAAAATCCGCTCAACAC